>CAYJQM010000018.1:0-10291 GCA_964372405.1 uncultured archaeon
GGAATTACAACCCCCTCAAGGTTCTCAAAGTTCTTCTCTAGGTAGCATTTTGCGACAAGCGCGCATAACAGCGCGTCATACTCTTCATGATTCTTCCTAGGCTCCTTGCTCAGGCCAAGAATGATTTCTGCAGCCCGAGGGAATGTTTCTATTACTATGTAGCCCTTTACGCGTAGGTCTCGTACCAATCTACTAGCCCTTTCTGCTAGTTGCTGCATTGTTGGAAGTGCAGGACTAAGTGGACGAAATCCTCTTTTGATTAAAAGCTGTTCAGAATTCCTCCAAGGAGAAACCATTCCTCCAGCAGCGCGTGGAATCCAGAAAGGTGCATCTACTGCAATACAGTTAGGCTTGATTTTTTCGATTTCTATTATCATTTCTTCATCAGAATATAGTAGCTTGGTATCTGTTGAATTATTACCTTCCTCTTCAATCATTATACAAAACCCGCTTGGGTTCTCAGATCGCCCAGCAAGGTCAATTCCAACGACTCTCATACTATCATATTTAAAGTCAAAGGATAAAAAACCTTAGAGATTACATGTTAGAGAAACTTAGCTCAGGATTGAAAGATGCTTTGCGCAAGCTAGCCGGCAAAAGTTACATAGACAAGGCTGTTTTAGATGAGCTATCCAAAGACATAGAGAAGGCTTTGCTTTCCGGGGATGTAGATGTTAAGATAGCTAAAGAACTTACAGCAAAAATCCGTGAGCGTGCAGAAAAAGAAAAGCCGCCTGCCGGTTCTACAGCAAGAGAACATATTGTAAAAATTGTTTATGAAGAACTTGTTAAGTTTGTTGGAGAGAAAAGCGAAATTCCTTTGAGGCCGACAAAGATTTTGCTTGCGGGATTGTTTGGCTCTGGCAAGTGCGTCCATCCAGAAAGTTTAATATCATTGGCCGATGGCCATGTGCTAACTGCGGAACATCTCTATAAAGAGCTTTCCATTGGCGCCACCAAGGAAATTGACAAAGATGCCGAAATTTATGATGTTTCAGATAAAAACATTTTAATACACTCATTCAACCCGAATACGCTAAAGTTGGAAAACAAGCGTTTGACACATCTATGGAAACTTGATGGCAAAGAACTGCTGGAAGTATTTTTGGACAATGGAAACGATTTCTCAGTTAAGATAACGCCCGAGCATCCATTTTTCTTACTAAGAGACGGTAGGGTTCAACAGATAAGGGCAGATGAACTTAATGAAGATGACTTTATAGCTGTGCCAAGGTCTTATGACACCAACTGTGGCGTTGTAGATCTTTTGCCGCAACTCAAAATTTTAGATTTAGAAGTTAAAATGGAGAATAAGATCTGCTTCAAAATGCCGATAAAGGAACTGCATAAAAACCTCCCGTACAAGAAAAATTATTGTGTCTTAACAAGAAAATTAAAACACAATATGGTGCCCATCTCGCTGATAGAAGATTCTTCGCCTTCAATCCCTGTAAAATTTAGGCAATCTGTTAAGTACATAAGTTTTCCGCGTTACCTCACCGAAGAATTGGCAGAATTTTTAGGTTACGTTTGGGGCGACGGTCATATAGATCCACAGTATGTTGAAATAGTCAATGAAGACCCCGAAATAATCGAAAGAGTGAAAATACTAGGCAAGACACTCTTTAATTTAGAAGTTAAAGCTGAAAGGGACTTGAGAACCAGAAAAATGTATCGTTTAAAGCTTTTCTCTGTTACTCTAGTTAATATTTTGAACAAAGTATTTGGCATTCCGATAGGAAAAAAAGGCAAAAATCTGGCCATTCCTAGTCAAATATTTGCTTCGGACTTAGATACAACTAGGAAATTCCTAAAGGCTTATTTTGATTGCGATTCTTATGCAGCGGCAGATCATAGAGAAATAGAGCTCGTTACTGAAAGCAAATCCGCTGCAATGGGTATAAAATTTTTATTGCTTAGATTTTGCATAGTCTCTGCATTGTCAAGAAAAGTTATCAACGGCATTAATTATTGGCGCTTACGAATTTCTGCAAGATACGCCGAATTTTATGCAGATAAGATAGGCTTTGTGGTTAAGCATAAAGACGAACGAGCAAAAACCTATAAGAGTATAGGGCTTTTACAAGGTTGTGGAAAACAGGATATGATTCCACTTGGTCGAGCTTTGCAAGATGCACGATTTTCATTTGGATTTTCAATAGGCGAAATTCAAAAACATGTTAATAGTTATGGAATGTACGAGACTAAAGGACTAATTTCTAGAGAAAGTTTGTTCAAACTTTGTAAATTATACAGAGAAGTTAAAGTAGGTTTTATAGCCAATATCTTATACAGTTTGAGTAGGTCTGAAAATATCAGAAGTAAGTTTTCTGTAGCGGTGATAAATGGTTCACTTCAACATCTTATCAGATACGGATTTGTAGAAAAAGATGGAAATGTTATATCATTGACCCAGAAAGGTAAAACTTTGTTAGAACGGAGCGATCAATTTGAGAAGCTTGCTTATCTGGAATCTTTAGCAAATTCGAACGTATGCTGGCTACAGGTGGCAAAGATTGAGAAATGTGCTGCCCCAGAATATGTTTATGACTTTACAGTTGAAGACAATCATAGTTTCATTGCCGATGGAATAATAGTTCATAATACAACCACCGCATCAAAGCTTGCAAAGTTTTATCAAAAGCGCGGCTTGAGGCCAGCTCTAATTGCTTGCGATGTTACAAGGCCCGCTGCTTACGAACAATTGCAGCAGTTGGCTGAACAGCTTCATGTACCATTCTACGGAGAGAAAGGAAACAAGATTGCATCTGAGATAGCAAAGAACGGCATGCAAAAAGTCAAAGCTGACATTTACATTTTTGACTCCTCTGGTAGAAATGCTTTAGACAAGGAAATGATTGCAGAAATTCGTGCAATAAATGACATAGCAAAGCCGCAGGAAAAAATTCTTGTTATTCCGGCTGACATTGGTCAAGCAGCGCGAGCACAGGCAAAGGGGTTCCAGGATGCTTTGGGCATAACAGGCGTAATAATTACAAAGATGGACGGAACAGCCAAGGCAGGAGGTGCATTAACAGCCTGTGCAATGACTGGTGCGCAAGTAAAATGGATTGGCGTTGGAGAAAAGGTTGATGCTCTTGAAAGATTTGATCCTGATAGGTTTGTTTCGAAGTTGATTGGATGGGGTGACATACAAGGTCTTGTAGAAAAGGCCAAAGAAGCCATCGAGCCAGAAAAAGCAGAAAAGATGGCCGAGAAATTAATGGAAGGTAAATTCACTCTAGCAGATTTTCTTGAGCAGATTAAGGCAATGCAAAAAATGGGTTCTCTTAGCAGCATCTTAGGAAATATTCCAGGAATGGGTGGAATGAAACTGCCCGCAGGAATGGACTTAGGAAAGCAGGAAGACAAAATGAAGAGATGGAAGTTTGCAATCGAAAGCATGACTATCAAGGAAAGGGAAGAGCCATCTTTGTTGGATGCATCTCGCATAAAGAGAATTTCGAAGGGTAGTGGTGTCCCAGAAAGCGAAATTCGTGAACTCATCAAGCAGTATGAGCAATCCAAGAAAATGATGAAGAGTTTTGGAGGAGGCGCAATGAGGCGAGGTCCTTTGGCAAAACTAGCGAAGAAATTTGGTGGAAGATAATGCGCACTTTTATTCTACACGCTTTAAAAGCGCGAACTGATGGAAATTTTAATATAGAAGACTTGCCAAGCAGCGGTGGCAGGATGGATTTGATTGCACGCTGCGTTTCGTCAGCATTATTCATTTCCCATGCAATCAGACAGGACACAGAAATAATTGCTGTTCTAAATGGCCCGCCGCAATCACCGATTGCATTAAGGTTCGATGGAGCAGTTGTTAGAAAAATTGCGCCAGACGAGCGGTCAATTGCAATTTGGTTAAAGAAAATTTTAACAGGAGGAAAGCTTACTAATGGAATTGTAGCTGAGAAAAAGAGTTTGCAACAAATTGTAAAGGAAATTTCCAAACGTCCGATTTATGTTCTGCATGAAAAGGGCAAGCCAATAGAAGAGATTACAATAGAAAAAGACCCTGTCTTTGTTTTTGGTGACAACATAGGCATCCCGCCTAAAGATGAGAAGTTTGTAATGCGCTATGCAAAAGAAAAGATTTCTTTGGGCAATACTCCATACCTAGCCAGTGCCGTTATTTCAATGTTGCACTGGCAATGCGACAAAAATGGAATTTAAATACCCTACAGAGAATTCTGCTGTATGCAAAACAAAATTGATGTGTGTTTGCCTTGTTTTGCACGCAAACACATAAATCTGCAAAGGTGTTTGCTGTGCTAGAGCTAGCAGCGAAAATTCTGAAACATAATGTATGCGACCATTGTCTTGGTCGTGCTTTTGCTCAGCTAGGCAGCGGTTTCACAAATGCAGAACGCGGTAAAGCTTTGAGAACAGCTGTTGCGCTTGCAATCGACAGCCACAAAAAGTTTGATATTGATCCGAATAATTTTGCAGGCCACAGATTTAGGCAAAATCAGGAATTCGAAAAAATGCCAAAGGAAAAGAAAACATGCGAAGTTTGCAACGGATTGTTTGACAATTTAGACAAACTTGCTGCTAAAGTTGCAAAGCAGGCATCCAAGTACGAATTCGACAACTTCCTTGTAGGCACTCAAATTTCTGAGGATTTGCTTAAACGAGAAGAAAAGCTCTGGGAATCTGTTGGAATAGATTATACGGAGCCATTGCGCGGAGAGCTTAATAGGGAAATAGGAAAGCGCTTGGAAAAATTGACGGGAAAGCGCGCCAACCTGAAAAGGCCAAACATTACTATTCTTTTAGACTTGGAAAAAAACAAAGTTCTAGTTTCTATAAATCCACTTTTTATCTTTGGCGGCTACAAGAAAATCAAGCGGGGCATACCGCAAAGCAAGTGGGGAACTCCGCACAAATACCCAACTTCTGTTGAAGAGGAGATAGGAAAGCCGCTGCTAAAATTAACAGATGGAAAGGATACAAAGTTCCATGGAATGGGCCGCGAGGACATAGATGCATTATGCTTGGATTGGAGACCTTTTGTAATAGAAATCGAAAAGCCTGTAAAGCGTGTAATAGATTTCAAGAAACTGCAAAAACTTGTCGCAAAAAACAAGAAGGTTTTAGTTTCACAATTAAAAATATCGGATATGGAAACCGTGCGCAAGATTAAAGCGGCAGCACCAGACAAAACTTACCGTGCACTTGTTCAACTGAGTAAGCCGCTAAAGACATCAGAACTAAAGAAGCTCAAATCCCTGATGGGCGCGACTATTCAGCAAAAAACGCCTAATCGTGTCTTACATAGACGAGCAGACTTGCAAAGAAAGCGCGTTGTAAAGGGTTTGACATGGAAAGTTAAGGGGAAGAAAGCTTTAGAGTTCATAGTCCAAGGCAGCGCAGGGCTTTACATAAAAGAATTGATTAGCGGGGACGAAGGTCGAACAAAACCTTCTGTTTCAGAAATTCTTGGTGTTCCAGCCAAAGTTAAGGAACTAGATGTCATAAAAATAGGCAAAATGAAGTTGACGTGATTTTATTTCTTAGTCAGCACACCGAGAAAATTGCTTTGCAATTTTCTAGACGCAAGAACTTCGTTCTTGCAGTTTTTGTACCAAAAGGATGCAAAAACTAAGCTATAAATTTCTTTAATGCATATACTTTTGCATGCAAAAGCCTTCTTGGGATGACTACTTCATGTCGGTCGCGCATGCTGTTAAAGCGAGATCGAGCTGTGTGCGCAGGCAGGTTGGTGCAGTTATAGTAAGAAACAAACAAATTATTTCTACCGGTTACAATGGAACGCCGCGTGGAGTTAAGAATTGCAATGAAGGCGGATGCGAGCGGTGCAATACGCCCCCAGAAATGATTCCACGCGGTACGGGTCTTGACCACTGTGCTTGCTGTCACGGGGAAGAAAATGCAATCGTTCAAGCCGCTTTACATGGAATGAGAACAGAAGGTTCAACGCTTTTTACAACAAACGTTCCTTGCACGACTTGTGCTAAAATGGCAATTAATGCTGGCATGTCGCGCATAGTTTTCTTTGGAACTTATCCAGATGAGCTTGGCGAGAAATTATTAAAAGAAGCAGGTGTGGAATTAGTACAGCTAATTTCTACAGCAAACTCTAAAGAGAACCCATTATAACATCAATCTGATGCTGCAAATCTTTTAGAGTTCCGTTATTATCTAATACAAAGTCTGCCATTTCTATAACTTCTTGTAACCCTTTCTTTTCAATGTCGTTTTTATCCCGTTCCTGCATGTTTTCTTTCCTAGCGTTCGGATCATCTTTTAGCCTACGTTTAAAGCGCACATCAAAATCTGTAGACACATAAATCAAGTAAAATTTTTCAAAACTTTTTCTAAACAGTTCAATTTCTGCAGGCGAACGAGCTCCATCCACTACAACATTCTTGAGTTTCTGCTCTTTTATTTTCTCAATAAGTTTTTCCGCTACTATTTCGTACTTTCCGGTTTCTTTTCTCCAAACATCGCCAAGATTAGAAAGTATCATTTTCGTCTCTTCAATATTTGCATTTTCCTTCAGAAGTTTCCGTTTTTTGGCTTCCTCTTTAATCGCATCAGAGAACGTAAGCCCCCCATATCCATACTTTTCTTTAAGATAATTCATCATTGTGCTTTTGCCAGATCCAGCTAATCCAACCAAGCCTATTACAATCATACATATCGCACTGACTTTGATATATTTATAAACGTTGGTGTTTTATAGGAGAAAGGTGTAAACATGGTAGTAAAATCACACGGTCCAAGGAGAAAGACAAGAGATAAGTTTACAGGACCGGCTAAACTTACAGTCAATAGGATGGTTCAAAGATTTGCAGACGGACAGAAAGTTGCGCTTGTGATCAGTTCCAATTCCCAGAGGGGAATGCCCTTTAGGCGATTCCATGGCATTACGGGAACAGTTATGGAAAAGCGTGGGCGTGCTTACGTTGTAGAAATATATGACCAAAATTGTAAAAAGACAGTTATCGCAAGACCAGAGCATTTGAAATCGGTTTAAGCACGGATTCTACTGACAGAGAAGGGTATGCTTATGAAATTATTAAACTCTTTGTTCCTGTTTCAGGCACACGTCCAACATTGCCAGCCAAATCTTTTGCCGTTATGTAGTATTTGTGTTCGCCTTTAGAATACTTAGAATCGTACCTGCAGCTGATGGTTCGATAGTTGCTTGAACACTTTTTGACCTCTTTTCCATCAACAAATATAGAAGCGCTGAAAAGTCTGGTTTCATCTGTCACATCAACTGTTATCGAAACCGTTTGAGCAGCAGTTGCCCCCAACGGACCAGCATCGTAATCGATTGTTGGCTTAACGTTATCCTTAACATTGAATATTTTCACACCTGCTAATGGCTCATTAATTTGATTGCCCCTCAAATCCAGCATTGTTGCATAAAAAGTGTGGTCGCTTCCGGCTGGGTATTTAATTTTGAAAGTGCAAACTTTGTTTTTGGTGTCTGTTGACGATCCTTTTGGTACAGGATAAGTGCACTTGGACGCCACCTGCCCGTCAACAAAAACAGTTATTTTAGAAATCCCGTCTATGTCGTAACCGCTTGCCTTAAATTCCACTTCGTCCCCTATTCCTGGTTTGAACGGTGCAAAAGTTATAGCCAAGCTTGCCTTAGCATCCGCTGGTTGTATTGCGCTGAGCATGAATGTCGACACAAACCCGAATAAGCCAACTACCAAAATGCCAGCTACGATTAAGACGGCAAAGTGATGGTTGTGTTGGATCATAACTTAGTTATACAATTTCTAGGTATTTAAAACTGTATTAATGGTGCGGGGAGAGAGATTTGAACTCTCGAAGAGACTAACTCATAAGGCCCTCAACCTTACACCTTTGACCAGGCTTGGCAATCCCCGCTTAAAATGTATTGCTAATTCAAAACCTTTATAACCGTTCCCTTTGAAAAGCCTTTCTTATGGAAGCAAAAAAGAGCGGCATACATATAGCCTTGATCCCGGACGGAAATCGCAGATGGGCCGAGAAGCGGAAAAGACCTGTTTGGTACGGGCACTTGATAGGTGCAAGAAAAATGGAGCAGTTTGCACGATGGTGCCTAGAAGATCCTGAAGTAAAAACAGTTAGTATTTACGCTCTTTCAACTGAAAATTTAAAACGTTCTGATGTCGAGCTCGATAAGCTTTGGGATATTTACAATAAAGAACTTGGAAAATTAAAGACTGATAAAGAAATAATAGATAAGAAAGTTAAGGTAAACGTTCTTGGTGATGTAGCTACTTGGAGATCGGATGTAAGAAATACAGCCAAAGAGCTGATGGGCGCAACCAGACAATACGGTGGACGAGTATTGAATGTCCTTGTTTCATATGGAAGCAAGTTTGAAATTCTAAGTGCAATGAAAAAGGCTGT
The DNA here is from genome assembly GCA_964372405.1 of uncultured archaeon. Lineage (GTDB taxonomy): Archaea > Aenigmatarchaeota > Aenigmatarchaeia > Aenigmatarchaeales > JACQIB01 > CAYJQM01. The sequence goes on from CAYJQM010000018.1 coordinate 8,389, forward strand.
AAAGTTTGGCGTAAAGAAAATTCCATTTGCAGAGTCTATGTTCAATAAATTCCTTATGGTAACACAGCCAGTCGACTTAATAATCCGTACAGGAGGACAGCACAGAATATCAAATTTCTTGCTTTACCAGGCAGCTTACGCAGAGCTTTATTTTACAGATAAGCTTTGGCCGGACTTCACAAAGAAAGATTTTGCCAAGGCTTTGAAGTGGTACAAGGCGCAGCAGCGAAAATTTGGTAAGTAAATATTTTGCTGATTTGCAGGGCAAATCAGTTATATCATAGAAAGTCTTTTGGAAATTTCTTTCTGCCCGACGGCGATTATGAATTGTGCAAGTCTAGGTCCCGTCGGTTTACCCAATAGTGCAAGATATGCTCCAGAGAAAAATTCTTTTGTTTCTAATCCATTAGATTGAGCAGTTTCTATTATATGATTATAAAGAGTCTTTTCATCATACTTCTTTGCAGTCAAGTCTTTCCCCAATTGTTTCAAAGCAGATTTCTGTTCGTCGCTTAAATTTGCTAAGACTTCAGCAGTCGGTTTTTCAAGCAATTGTACTTTATACTCATCTGCGGCATAATGTTCGACCCAGTATTTTGCGAGTAGCAGTCTTTGCAGTATAAATTTTTTGTCAGTTTCAGAAATCTTTTGTGGCACATGTTCGGTAGACTTCAATATGGATAGAGAGCTCTCAAGCAATGTATTTTGTGGAACAACCTGTGCCAACATGCTGGCAAACGTATAAGGAATTCTTATCGGCTGATTCTTTGAGATTTTTTCCATGCACATTATGTATGCGCGCTTAGAGCTTTCTTCGTTTACTTTTGCATAAAATTTTCTTTCGACGTTATCAAACTCATCTACTAACCTGAAAATTTCTTTCATTGAGAAGTCTCTTTGCTTCCCCGGTCTTTTTGTGTAGAAATAGAGGAACGTTTCGGGCTCCAATATTTTCAATATATCTTGTACAATTATTACATTACCGACGCTTGCTGACATCTTTGCACCGTCAACAAGGAAAAACTCGTAGACATATGGAATTGGAGGGTCAAATCCATAAACCTCTTTTGCAATTACTTGTCCAGATTTCCATGATCCTTCATAGTGATCTTTTCCAAAAGGTTCGAACGTTGTGTTTTCGATACCCCATTGAGCTGGCCATTCGAAGCGCCATTGTAATTTCCCTTCGCTCCAAGGAACGGAACCTTCGTATCCACATCCTTCAGCTTTCTTTTTCTTTATTGCTTTGCCGCCACATGTAAAGAAAACTTTTTTGCTTTTCAAATCAAAGCTAGATATGTTATTTAGAATTCCGCAGTTAGGACATATGGCATCGAAAGGTATGTAGTTCTCGCCCTTAGTTTCTTGGAAAGTCGAAACAATCTTTCCCACCATTTCTTTCTTTTCAAAAACCATTTTTATGTAAGAATCAAACTTACCCTTTTCGTAATAGTCGTTATTCGAAACAATTTTAGGGAATATGCCAAGTGCATTCAATCCGATATCCCAGACTTTTGTAAAGTGAGCACTCCAGCTTTTGCAGCAGTTAAACGGATCAGGTATTCTGCATAAAGGCTTTCCAAGCCACTTGCTTATTTCTGGAAACTTTGAAGAATCGTGCCAATTGCCATCCAAGTCTGCAAGCCTTTTCGGTACATCCTTTAAAGGATCCCTATCATCTGTAGAATGTACAAAAGTAGATTTTATCCCACGTTCTTGTAAGGATTTGTATACAAAGTATGCGCGTACGACATCGTTAAGATTTCCGATATGCTTTCCTCCGCTTGGCGTCTGTCCGCATCTTACTATGGCTGTCTTCGAACGCGCTTCCACTTTATCGGCTAATTGGTCCGCCCAGAAGAGCGATTCTTTTGCTGTGGTTGAAGTTGGTTTAACAGTCGTA
>CAYJQM010000019.1:0-10103 GCA_964372405.1 uncultured archaeon
CTGTACGTCGGTGAAACCATTTGCAACAATCCGTGACTTGCGTCAACAACTTCAGCAGCAGCTTTTCTTGCTTTCTTTCTTGTAAATAATTGCTTCCAGAATCCGCCTAGAGCTGCAGCACCCGCACCAAGCAAGCCCGCTTGTATTGCCGAATTTGTATTTGCATAACCATATGTATCGGTATCAGAAGAACCGCTAAAAGATCCTGAACTTTGTCCAGTTATACGAGCTTCTCTGGCCTTACCTGTAACTGTACCATCAACATCACCATCTGTTATTTCTGCTTTCAAATAACCGTCGAATTTTCCATAATAATTAAATCTGGCACTGTGCGCCTCGACTTTTCCATCATAAATACCGTTTGTAAGACTTCCCGTTACATCGCCTGTAAGTTTTGCATCCTTGACTTGCATATCGCCAACTGTTCCTGTAAATGTTCCATCTTCATTGAAGATGCCATCAAGGTCGGCATCAGAAACAACTTGGCCTTGTGCGCCATAATCAGTTACAACTGTACCCGTGAATACACCGGTTCCTTGTCCCTGGTATGATCCCTGAAAGTCTGAACCTTCAACGACACCATCAAGTTGACCGTTATCAATATGCAAAGCAACATCGGCACGAACGATGCCGCTCGTATCGGCTTCACCGATTTGCCCGCTGACAAGTCCATCCATGTCGCCATCGACAGGACCATTTACATGACCATTTCGTATGTAAGCATCAACTGTTCCTGACCAATCATGTTCTTCAACTACTTCATTATGATATTCTGTAAATGTTCCTGTATCAATTGAAGTTCCATGACTAGAGGTAGGTATATCATAAAGGTCGTGATCAAGACCGCTTAGCGTATCGTGCAAAGATCCTGCAGCTGCACGCACAAGTGTTGGTAACACAGCCAAACCAAGCAAAACTCCAGAAGTTGCAGCCCAAAGCTTAGTTTTTTCGTAATCTCCGCTTGCATCAGGCCATTCGGCAACTCTCATCTTATATTTTGTTTCATCGTCAACATTATTTAATTTGTCAAATCTTAGATAGAGATTCGCACCAATTTCAGAACCAGAATATTCTTCAAGCGTCTTTCGTTCTTCTTCTGTAACTACGACCCCTTTATCACTTAGGTCATCTTGCCAAAAACCTTTTTTTGCAGCAACAGTCATTTCAAATCACATTTTTAGCAGACATTAACTTAATTTGGTTGTGAATAATAGTTAACAAAAAGCATTTAAGCACTCTTTGTTAATTTAGATAAGGAAAACAAAATTCTTCTATGCTGGAACTCCTTCTAACATTTTTTCTTTTGTTGTTTCAACAATTTCTGTCAATTGTTCCTGATCCATCAAATCTTTGTATTTTTTCAACCACTTGAAAACAGCAACATGAGAAACTTTTACGCCGCGCATCCCAAGCATTTGTGCAACAGCATAACTTGACAATCCATGCTTGTAGTGCAATTTCAAAGCGTAAAGAATTATTTTTTTTGAATGTCTCATTCGATTGAAAACAGAACGTGATCGAGAAGTAAATTGTCTTGTGCATGCAACACATTTCCACATTTGTGCCATGGCTTCTCTGCCTTCAGTAGCAATTCTTCTAAACCCATTACGCCAAGCATCAGAATTACATGATGGACAATGCATATTTTCACCGAACCTATAGAAAAACTTAGTGTAGAAAAGAGATTTAAAGACTATAGAAAGCTTCAAAATTAATAATTTTCATCGGGCAGACGTTACTTTCAATATTTTTACAGTAAACACCAAAGTTTTTCCTGCGAGAGGGTGGTTTCCAGATGTTCCATAACCTTCTTCAGGAGAAACAGAAAAAGTTTTTTCCTCACCAACATTCATTCCAATCACACCATTATCAAATCCTGGTATCACTTGTCCAGAACCAACTGTAAATATTAGGGGCTGTTTTCCAGCAGAAGAGTCTACAACTTGTCCGTCAACATTTAATGTATAGTCCAAACTTATGGTGTCACTCTTCTTTATTCCCGACTGGCCAATACAGCCTGCTAAAAGAAAAATTGCTATAATTGATAGAGCTATTTTCTTTTCAATCATAAAATATGTTGGAAGTGCCTCCAAATAAAGGCATATTAAATTAACGCAGAACCAGCACTTGCTATCAGGAAAATTCCGATAAATTCTGCAGCGTAAACAAAAATTATGAATTGCCTTTCTGTGAATTTTAGCGAACCTAAAAATAGTGCAGCAAGCTCATCCGGGAGCGGGCTTGCAATTATTATGCCTGCAAGAATTGGTGCAAAGCGATGCACCCACTTTGAATATTTTCTTAGCAAACCCTGCCGCTCAAATTTTTGAATACGTTTTGCAAAACGCAGCTTGGCTATTTTAAAAATTATAAAATCACCTATAGTTGCTGTTGCAGCTGCAAGCGCAGCAACCACGAACGGGTTATATACACCACCAAATGCGTATAGCGCAACTGTTGCGATTGGTATCGTGAGACCGTAAGCGAAAAAGAACCCGGCAATTGCAACGCCTATCAAACCATAATTGCCACTGTTTTTTATCAGCTCTATTATTATATTGAAATACTTTGGATCCAAAACGATAATAGATAAGAATACTATCAGAAAAAACATTACGGTTTTGTGGTGCGTGTATTCATACTGCTTCAGCTCCTTGGTTATCCCTTTCAGAACAGGCATTTCAATCACTCCATTGAATGAATATTTCAATGTAAAAGCCTCCTAATAAACCTTTAAATACCTTGGGGGACGATAAAAAGTTCTACCGCACGACTGTATGAATGCAAATTCATGCAAAAGCGAATTCGCAAAGAATTCGCATAACGATTGACGTGGTTTTGTGTCGGCGCGCAAGTGCCCAATACAATTCTGACTGCGTCAAATTGAATGCTGTTGTTAGAATGAGCGAGCAAGGCTCGCCAAGACTCATCTTGGCCGCTTCGCGGCTCATGTGAGCAGTAGCAAGCGTAAGTTTTTAGCACAGAGCGATTGCTCTAGCAATGAAAAACTTTTTTTCCAACGTGCGGATAAATGAAGGTGAAATTAATAATTTTATCCGATGTTGGTGGGCAAACAACTAAGCGTATGATTCTTATGGTTTGACAGAGAAGGATAAAAATATTTTATTCTAATGATCGGCGCATTGCTTGAAGAGCTTAGTTGAATATAGACGAAACTTTGGTAAGCGAAGAACGCAGGACATTACCAAAATGTGTTTTCAAATTAATTCCGGTTGATCCCGCCGGAGATGACCGTTATCAGGGTCCGACTAAGCCATGCGAGGTGAGAGGTGTAAGACCTCACCGAACTGCTGAGTAACACGTAGTTAACCTGCCCTTAGCTGGAAGATAATCGCGCGAAAGTGCGGCTAATATTCCATAGCTAAAGAATACTGGAATGCGCGAAATTTTTTGCGCACAGAATGTTTCTTTGGTGAAAGCTCCGGCGGCTAAGGATGGGACTGCGGCGTATCAGGTTGATGTCAGTGTAAAGAACTGACATGCCTATAACGCGTAGGGGCTATGAGAGTAGGAGCCTCCAGATGCGCTCTGAGACATGAGCGCAGGGCCTACGGGTCGCAGCAGGCGCGAAAACTTTCCAATGCCTTAGCGGGTGAGAAGGGGACCTTGAGTGGTGCAGATTTTCTGTACCTTTTGCCAAATCTAGAATTCATATTACTGATGCAGTCAGCAATATGACTAGTGAGTTTGGCGAATAAGGGCCGGGTAAGAGATAGCAGAGTATACAAATCTTTAAAAATTGTCTTCGCAACACTTTATTATGGATTTCAATCCAACTAAACATCAAATTGAAAAGTTTCTTCTTAAGACTAAGAAAATCAAAAATTATGAACAACTTTCTTCTGAACTCTTAAGGGATTCGAGAATAATTGTATTGTTCAGATTGGAAGCAAATATGAATAGAAAACATTTTGCTGAGATTCTAAATAAAAATATAGAAACAATAGCTAACATAGAAAGAGGAAATAAGAAAATTAAAACATCTAAAAAATGCAATGAGTATGTCAAGAAACTTCAAAAAAACTTTAGTTTGCATTTTAATAGAAATAATATATTGAGCAATTACCAAAAATTGCTGGTAGAACAAGAAGAAAATAGAGCTACCAGAGCCAGAATATTTGCACATTTAGGCGGTAAAGTAACCGCATCACGCCTCAATAAAAAGGAGAAAATAAAACGGGCGAGAAAAGCGGGTTTACAAGCTGCTAAAATGAATGCAGGCATTCATCGACATAAAGACAAATGGATGTTGTGGTCTAAAATTGGTCTAAAGCAAGCAGGAAGAAAAACAGCGACAGGACCAAATAAGGAAGTCATGTCAAACGAACTTGAAGCTAAGACAGCAGAAGCCATATCTTTAGCTAATATGAAATACAAATATGAACCACAATATAATTTAGATGGACACATTTTCTATCCAGATTTCATGGTAGAAAACAATATAATAGAGTGTTGTTATTGGGAGTCGCCTAACAGATGGAAATATCTAGCATATAAGTTAAAATTATTTCATAAGGCAGGCTTCCGTTGCTTTGTAGTAACTAAAGCGCGGTGTGAGCATCTTTCTAAAAGATTGCCACAAACAGTTACTGTAATTTTAGAAGATGATTTGAAATCAAGTATTCCCTATCTACTAAACGGGTGCCAGCCGCCGCGGTAATACCCGCGGCCCGAATGGTCATCACGATTATTGGGCCTAGAGCGCCCGTAGCCGGTTCAGCAAGTCCTTGGTGAATTCGTTGTGCGAAGCAAAACGAATTGCGTCGCGCAGCGACACCAAATCTGGCAGCAAACTGTCAGGCGTGCTGAGGATACTACTAGACTTGGGATTGGGAAAAGACTGAGGTATTCCACGTGTAGGGGTTAAAGTAATTGGTGTTGTTATGCAACACCTATTTTAACATTCCTTTAATCCGTGGAGGACCACCTGTGGCGGAATTTTTTCTAGAAAAGTTATATCAAAATATTTCTAGAGAATTTTCCATATAAGGCGTCAGTCTGGAACAAGTTCGACGGTGAGGGGCGAAAGCGTGGGGAGCGATTGGGATTAGATACAAATTTAGTCCAGTCGGGACTTAGCAAATGATTAAATTTGCTAAATACCCCAGTATTTAGGAGAGGACCAATATGAGGAGTAAGTTTTACCTGCTCGGTTTATTTGCCGGCGATGGCTGGTTTCAGACCAGAGGCATCGCAATAGGCACGAATTCCGACGAGTTTGCCGAAAAAATAGCAAAAGTTGCAAAATCTTTGTATGGCACCGCTAAAATAAAGAAAAGAACATACAGTGATGGCCACAAAATGAATCTCGTCTTCATTTGGAGAAAAGAGGTTCAGGAAGATTTTGCAAAACTATTATCTTCACGCAAACAAAAGTCAAAGACCTTTAAGCCGCCAGAAATGTTGGCTGAAGAGAGTCGGGAATTTGTTGCCGGACTATTCGATGCGGAAGCATCCGCATACAAATGGTATGGCAAGCCGAGGATCGGTCTTGGTATTTACAACAAAATAGCCGCTGAGTTTATCTTCAAAACTTTGCGCAACGATAACATCAAAGCGTATCTCAGCACTTGTAAAAATGGTGAATACAAGATTGATATAACAGGAAATGAAAATGTCGAAAGACTTTTCAAAAACTATGATTTTCTCCGATTGGTCTTTCCTGAAATGGGAAAGTCCACGCTGTAAACGTTGTCCTCTTGATGTTGCATGTCTTAAGTGGACATGCAGTGTCGGAGCGTAGGTGTTAAGAGGACCGCCTGGGGAGTACGGTCGCAAGACTGAAACTTAAGGGAATTGGCGGGGGAACACACAAGGGGTGGAGGCTGCGGTTTAATTGGATTCAACGCCGGACATCTTACCAGGGCAAGACAGCAGGATGAAGGTCAGCCTGACGGGTTTACCTAACAAGCTGAGAGGAGTTGCATGGCCATCGTCAGCTCGTACCTTGAGGCGTGCGGTTAAGTCCGTTAACGAGCGAGACCCACGCCGTCAGTTGCCACCACGTTTACAACCAGCAATGGGGAATAAGCGTGAGCACCCTGACGGGACCGCCTCTGCTAAAGAGGAGGAAGGAGTGGGCGACGGTAGGTCCGTATGGCCCGAATGCCCTGGGCTACACGCCGCCTACAATGCTTGAGACAATGCGACGCAACACCGAAAGGTGAAGCTAATCGCCCAAACTCAAGCCCAGTTCAGATCGGGGGCTGAAAGGAAGTTAAGTGAGAAATCATTTTCTTCCCAGAATACTCGCCCCCGTGAAGCCGGAATCCCTAGTAAGCGGGAGTCATAATCTTTCGCTGAATACGTCCCTGTTCTTTGCACACACCGCCTGTCAAACCATCCGAGTGGATCTCAGGTGAGGCTCTGTTTTCGTGACAGAGTCGAGCCTGAGTTCTGCAAGGAAGGTTAAGTCATAACTAGGCGCCAAGCAGATTTATCGCAATGAAAGCAGAAAAGGCGACTAACATTTTATGTTATGTCGGAGGTGAATTGAGCGATAACAAAACTTGTTTTGGCTTGCGTCTTATGATAAGGTAGCCCTACGGGAACGTGGGGCTGGATCACCTCCAATTTTCATTTTCGCAAATGAAAATAATACGCAACTCAACTGATGCGAAATGAAATATTAGTGCAATGTTTACCGAAGCGTCAATTACACGACGTTGCTTCGCAATGCCGTGTAACAAGCCCACCGACATCACCTTTTAATACCCTCCTTTTCAACCTCTTACCATGCCACTAAAGTACAAGGTATTTCTGGAGGTCCCTTACTACTCCCAACCAACTGACGCCACATGCTATCCTACAGCCATCAAGATGGTAATGCACTATTATGACGAATCTTTCAACATGGTTAAATTTTACAGCAGAGCCAAGTGGCCCCATGGTGGCACTTCAGAAATGGCAAATGCCATATTAGCCAGCCAGGGTTACAAAATTCACATTTACTTCAACGGCTCGATAGACGCATGGACATTTTGGGCGGCAAAGAAAAAGTGGGCGACTAAATTTATCAAAAAACAGGTAGCCCGTGCAAAATACCACGGAGCAAAATACAAGACAAATGCAACTTTAGCAACAATTAGAAACTATTTGCGCAACGGCATACCTGTTATAGCAGAAGTTTTGGCATCAGAATTTTACAATACACAAGAAAATTTTACGCACACGATTGTAATCAATGGTTTTGATGCAAAAGGTTTTCACATGTTAGATCCTTATGTTAAATCAAAAAGAAAAATTTCCTACAAGAAATTTTTAGACGCATGGTGGTCTTACAACGGTGTGGGACGCAGCATCATTATAATAATGCCGCCTAAGTAGATTTTTCTATAACATTAATTTGTCTAATAGTCTTATGATATTCTTCGTAATCTAAGAAAGACCTTTTGACAGTTTTCAACGGTAAGCTAAAAATCTTATCGCCTATTTTGAAAGCAGGTGCAACGATAACTATCCGCCCACCGGACTTCAAAACACTAAGCATGCTTGCAACACTTTTTTCGTAAAGAGGCTCAAGCTCTTTTAAAATTTCTTTTGCTTCTTTTTCTGTCGGCTGCTTCTTTAAAGGCGGACCCAAATAAGGTTCTGTAACAATAACATCAATAGAATTTCCTTTGAAATGATCAGTTAGTTTTCTTGCATCACCAACATGCAAATTATTTGTATCAAATTTTTTCTCATATTCTATTGATACCCATTCTAAATTCTCACGACAGTCTTCAACTGCCTCATTATCAATATCAATTCCTAGCGCATCAAATCCCATCAATATTGCTTCCTGCAAGACGCTTCCAACACCACAAAATGGATCAAGAAGTATTCCGCTTTTTGCCCCTGAAAGATTAATCATAATCCTGCAAAGGCGCGGTGGAATGGAAAATATTGTTCTTTGAACTGGTCTTTCCATATCACGCTTCTGGAATTCAAAGGGATTGTGAACTGCAATCGTTTTGCCCAAGTAGAACTTTTTACCACTACAAATAACGAACTCTATGCTTTGCTCAATCAAATGTCTTTTGATGACTTCTACATGAGTTAATTCTGATCTATTCGCAGGAAGATGCACAAAGCCCGCCCCGATGCCTTGCTCCTTCATTTTCTTTTTAAAGAGTGCAGAGAAGAACTCCTGTTCATTATGTGAATTGCAAGAACTCACACCAAACGTTGTCTTTTCCGGCAATTTTTTGAAAATCTGTTCAAAACTAACCTTCTGTTCCATTTCGCCTGCAACATCTTCAAACTTTCTTGAATCAGTAGAAAACAATACCTCAGCAATTTTTATTGTGCCTCCAAGAGCTTCCATGGTTTCGCTTGGAATGCTCCCTTCAATTACAACAAACTTATCAGACTGGTCTTTAATTGAGAACTTAACCTCACGGCTCTCAAGGTAGGACGAAATCTCAGCCAAAGATAGCTCTGCGTTCTTTCCAAGTATGAAAATATATTCGGGCATAATTCAGTCTGATTAGATACCAATATAAAGTTAATTTGCAGAGCATTTGTAATGATAGACAATTGGGAAATTATTTTGGGTCTTGGAACCGCTATTGGCATCGGCACGGGAGCTGCTTACGGATATTACACATGGCGAAAGCGCCAGAAGTATGTACAGCAATTATCAAGCGAAGAGCAATGGGAGAGAGAAGAAGGATCTAGAGGCTTCAGTCAATCATTCTCCGATTATCAAAACGGCAGGAGGCACTGATTTTAATACCGGCTCTCAAACTAATTATATGCGAAACCAGGAAATTGCAGGAGTATTTTACGAAATTGCGGACATACTTGATGCAAAAGGGATTAAGTGGGAGCCTATTGCTTATCGAAAGGCTGCTCGTTCTTTGGAAGCTTTACCTGAAGCAATCGAAGATGTATATGCGTCGGGCGGAAAAGAGAAGTTGATGGAAATTGAGGGCATAGGACAGAGTATGGCGAACCATATTGAAGAGATTCTAAAAACAGGAAAACTAAAAAAACTGGACGACTTGAAAGCAAAAATTCCTCCAGGAGTTCTCCAGATGATGCAGATAGAGGGGATAGGTCCTAAAAAGGCAATGATTCTTTACCAGAAATTGAAAATCAAAAATCTCAACGACCTGAAAAAAGCGATAAAGGATCAAAGGATACGCAAGATAGAAGGCTTTGGAGAAAAGACTGAACAAAATATTACTGCCAACATTCAGATGTATGAAAAAGGACATGAGCGAACTTCTATTGGTGTAGCTTTACCTATTGCAGAATCTATAATAGAAAAGTTGAAGGCTCTAAAGGAAGTTGACCAAGCAATGGTCGCCGGTTCTGCCAGACGCGGCAAGGAAACTGTTGGAGATGTCGATATACTTGTTGCTTCTAGTAAGCCGGCAAAGGTGATGGATGTTTTTACTACTCTGTCTGTTGTAGATAGAATTTTGGGAAAAGGTCCTACAAAATCAACTGTTGTTCTAAAAAATAATTTACAGGTAGATGTAAGAATAATTAAGAAAGAACAATGGGGAGCCGCTTCGCAATATTTTACCGGAAATGTTGAGCATAATGTTGTCCTAAGAAGAATGGCTATTGACAAAGGTTGGAAACTTTCTGAATATGGATTAGTTGATAGGAAAACCAACAAGATGGTTGCTGGCAAAACCGAAGAAGAAGTTTATGGCAAGCTTGGAATGCAATTGGTACCTCCTGAAATTAGGGAAGACTCTGGTGAGATAGGACTCGCATTAAAACACCAGCTGCCAAAGTTAGTTGAACTGAAAGACATCAGAGGAGATTTTCATGTTCATACAAAATGGTCGGACGGAATAAATCAAATAGAAGATATGATAGCAGAAGCAAAGCAAATGGGCTATCAGTATATTGCAATTACAGACCATTCGAAATCTGATACCATAGCACACGGAATGGACGAAAAGAGATTGGAAAAATATATAGAAGCCGTAAGAACAGCAGCAAAAAAATTCTCTGGCATAAAAGTGTTTGCTGGTTCGGAAGTTTATATTCACGCCGATGGACATTTAGATTTCTCTGATGACGTATTGAAGAAACTGGACATTGTTGTAGCTTGTATACATCGCGCGTTCAAAATGCCT
>CAYJQM010000020.1:0-9665 GCA_964372405.1 uncultured archaeon
CAACAGTAGAATTTTCTCCAACCCATACAGGACCTTCGATGTAAGACCCGCTTTTTACTATGGAACCTTTTCCAACATACACTTCACCTTTCAAAGTTGCGCCATGCTCAACGACGCCTTCTATATTGCCTTTCATTTTGGCAAGCAGTTTCTCGTTCGCCTCAAGCAAACTCCATGGATAAGTTACAGGAATCCAATCCTTTATCAGTACAACAGATATATTGGTTTTCTTAGCAAGCGATGCGACAGCATCTGTTAATTCTATTTCACCGCGCGGCGAGTCTTTAACATTTTGCAGTTCACCAAATATAGAATCGTCAAGTAAATACAATCCTGTATTGGCCAAACCAGTCTGTAAATCTTTTGGCTTCTCCACCAACTCTGTCATCACTCCGTTATTTTCTTTTACTATCCCAAATCTGTGAGGCTCATTTGTCGACAACACAGCTATTGCCAAATCGTGTTTAAGCAACTCTTGGATATCCTCCTTGGAATAAATGTCATCCCCCATCATCACAATAAACTTTCCTTTCACATTAACACTCCTTAAAGAATCTCCGGTTCCTCTTGGAGATTCTTGAACAACATAAGAAACGTTCTTTCCTTTGTATCCATTTCCTATTACACTTTCCAATTTCTTTTCGGCAGATTGTACAATTATAATTTCATCCACAAAATCAACTGCAGCATCCATCGTGTGGAATATCGAAGCTTTGCCAGCAACCGGAAGCAAATGCTTAGGATAGTTATCGCTAAGTGGAGCAACTCTTGTCCCTTGACCGGCAGCTAAAATTATTGCCTTAAGACCCATACAATCACTTTGGAATCCTGGAAACAATTTCCTCAACAAATTTTTCTAAACGCTTAAAACTTTCTTGGGTGCGCGCTTCCCAAGCTATGACAATTTTCGGTTCAGTATTAGAAGTTCTGAAAACTGCCCATCCATCATCATTGAAAATCTTTACGCCATCAAGCATATCAACTTTATACTTATTGGACATTTCACTTTTCAACTCCTCAACAAAAGTCCACTTTGCTTCCGGCTTAATTAGTTCTCGCCTGCTGCCCTGCCAGAAAACAGGAAACTCTGAAACCAGTTGGTCCAACTTTTTTCCAGTTCTTCCCAAATATTCTAAAACCTTAACAGCAGCAAACAGTGCATCATCTCCACCAGCGGTCTCCTTGAAAAAATAGTGCCCTGACAATTCCCCTGCAACCGAAGCGTTTTCCTCAAGAAACTTTTGCGTTATGTAAGTGTGTCCAACCCTGCAAACGACAGGAATTCCGCCATTATTTTTAATTGCATCTATGACCATGTCCGAAGTCAAACAATCATGAACAACTTTAAGACCAGGATGGTCTATGGCTGCATTATTAACAAGCAATCCAAAAAGTACTCTGCTTTCAACAGCACTGCCATTTCCATCAACAATGGCTAGTCTGTCCCCATCACCATCAAAAGCTATTCCTAAATCCGCTTTCTCCTGCAAAACTTTTTCTTGCAAAAGTTTCAAGTTTTCTGGTCGTGAAGGATCGGGGCCCTCTTTTGGAAAATCCCCATTAAAAGCACATCTAGTTTCCACCACATCCATACCGAGCTTTCTAAGAACTTCTGGACCAATTTTACTGTAAGCCCCATTCAAAGCATCAACAACAATTTTTAATTTTGGTGCATTCTTTACATACTTTAAAACAAAACTCACATAGTCTTGATTTATATTTTTCTCTTCTATCTTACCAGAGCCCTGTCTATAGTTTTTATTTTTGACAAATTCTTCAATCTTTGATATACCGCTTTCATAGCTTACTGGCACACCACCTTTATCGAACATTTTAACTCCGTTATATTCGGGTGGATTATGGCTTGCTGTAATAATAATTCCAGAGTCAAATCCATAGTAAGCAGTCGTAAAAATCATCATTGGCGTTGCCATTTCCCCGCAATCAACTACAGTCGCTCCAGTGCTAAGCAAACCTTCGATAAAAGCTTTCTTTAAAGACGGACTGCTCAATCGAACATCTGCAGCAACAGCAATTCTTCCTTGCTTCAAAGTTCCGAAAGCCTTTCCAATTTCACGAGTCATATTTTCATCTAGTTCTACCGGATAAACGCCACGAATGTCATAAGCTTTGAAAATTCCTGCCATTTTTATTTCACCCATAAGTCTTTTGCAGATTTCATATGCATAATAAAATCATTTCTCAATTTTGTGCCCTTTCGTGTAATAGTGTATTTATTATCAACTAATCCATTAGTTTTGAGCCAAGCCTTTACCCAAGAAGTCGAACTGTGATTAGAAGTTAAATATTTAACAGCACCAACAGTAGCAAGTCTTGAAAATAGTGCAGCTCTTCTTTTAGGATAAAAAATAAAGACCTTATTTTTCAAACAATCAAAATTTCTAAGTATTTCTAGTGCACCTATACGCAAATAATACTTTTGACCATTTTCTACCACAGACTTATAATTTAGACCAGATGTCTGCAAAAGCTTTTCGATTATCTTAACATCCTCTCTATTAGTTGCAATTTGTATATGTCCCCTTTTTTTGGCATTGACCGTCCCGTCGCCTTCTAAAATACCACATAAAAATTCTATGGCAAGATCCTTTCGCTTCTTATTTTCAATATTTTTCAAAATACTTTCCATGAGTCTGATGTAAAGGAGCAAAATACCCAACCCGTTTTCATAAATATTCAAGCTTCCATATTTGTTCCACTTCAGCGGAGTTCCAGAAATCGGGATTACCTTTATCCTATTATTCGGTATAACAATTCCACACTTCTGTCGCCATTTCCTAGCTGCTAAAATGGCATCAGTCTTCTTACCGCTGAAAGTAAGTCTAAACTGCAAACTTGACCTTTTAACCAAAGTTTTATGCATCTTAATATAATAATTGGCTTGTTCAAAGGTGGAAGCATTTATTCTCCAATATGTACTTTTCTTTGTTCCGTCAGAAAAATAACAACCCATGTAGAATGCTAGCTCTTCTGGACTAAATTTATAGCCAGTAATGAGTGGCAAACTATTTCCATAAAGTGTGACAACACTCTTATTATCCAAGCGTCCGCATAAATCAAAAATATTCGAGATATAAAAATTCCCTAAGTTCCTATTTTTATGTAAACGTGACAGTATACTCATGTAAACTTTTGAATTAACATTTTTAGGTATAGAATAGTTTCTTGGAATTGCTAAATACTCAGGTTTCCTATGCTTTCTCCGACAAACAGAAATTCGTGCAAATCCTTCATACGATTTCCCATTAATATTCAAAACAATTTTAGCTAAATCATTTTCTTTTACCGTAGATTCAAACTTATTAGGTATGTGAATTCTAGCGTCGCTTCCTATCTTTGCATAAAACCTCATGTGAATCCATCTCATTTAATGCATTTAAAGTCTTCTATTTTACCGTACAGCTTTTTGCTAAGTTTCTAGGCTTATCTGGATCACAACCTCGCAGCAAAGCCAATTGGTATGCAAGTATTTGAATTGGTATGATCTGACAAATGCTGTTAGCCTCTTCTGCTTCACGAACCTTAATAAAAAAATCAAATACCTCGTTTGGCTCAGGACCGACTCCAATTATGTAAGCACCTCTCGCCTTTAACTCCATCGCATTGGAAATTATTTCCTTCTCAGTGTTCTTGGAAACAAAAACAATGCAGGGCGTTCCATGCTCAATCAGAGCAATTGTACCATGCTTTAATTCACCACCAGCAAAGCCCTCCGCATGTATGTAAGAAACTTCTTTTATCTTCAATGCGGCTTCAAGCGCTGTTGGATATTGCAAGCCGCGCCCGATTAAGTAAATATGATCTGCATATCGTAGCTTTTCTGCTAATGTTTTAATATGCTCACGAAAATTTGAGCTAGTTAAATAGAAAATATATCTTATAACCTCTTTCAGCATCGTACGACCTTCTTCAAATTTTCCACCAAGTGCATAAGCAATCAAAGTAAGAATAGCCAGTTGTGCTGTGTAAGTTTTTGTAGACAAAACGCAAATTTCTGGACCGGCCTGCATCATAACAGATTTATCAGACTCGCGGGCAAGTGAGCTTCCCATAACATTAACAATGGAAATAACTTTTGCCCCTTTCTCCTTTGCAGCTCGCACGGCAGCAAGAACGTCAGCCGTTTCTCCAGATTGTGAAACTGCAATCACCAAGCTTTCAGGAATTATGAAATCCTTGTAACTTGGAAACTCTGAAGCCAAAGCAATGTTAACGTGTCGTTTAGCAAGAGAAGAGAACTTATACTCTGCCGCCTTGCAGGCATGATAGCTAGAACCGCAAGCAACAAAATAAACACCTTTTGCTTTTCTTATTGCATCAGCAACCTCATCAATATTTTGTCTGTCCTGTTCAATTGCTTTTGCTATGGATTCTGTTTGCTCTGCAATTTCTTTAAGCATAAAGTGATCAAAATCGCCTTTCTTCGCAGCCTCCAAGTCCCATTCAATGCTATCTATTTTTCTTTCAACAGGCAAATTTGTCTTGAGATTAAAAATTTCCAATTTGCCGTCCAATTTTACAAAGTCCATGTCATGAAGGTAAATTACTTTCTTTGTATGCTGCAAAAATGCAGGAATATCAGAAGCAATAAAATACCCGTCGTCTGCAACGCCTACAACAAGCGGCGATTCTTTACGCGCTGCAAAAAGTTCCTTGGAACCTTTTCTCATTACAACAACAGCATAGCTTCCTTCCAATTGCCTCAATGTTTCTTTTACAGCTTCAGCAAAAGGCATACTCCTAGAATAATACTCAATGAAATTTGGAATAATTTCTGTATCCGTTTGGCTATAGAACCTAAAACCTTTATCCTGTAGAAATCTGCGAAGCTGCTGATAATTTTCTATTATGCCATTATGGATAACAACAACGCTGCCATCATTAGACACATGCGGGTGCGCATTCTCTTGGGTAATTCCACCATGAGTTCCCCATCTTGTATGGGCCATTGCCATGTTTCCGCTCAGTCCATTGACATTAAAGCGTGAAAAAACATTATCAACAAAGCCAATGTCCTTGCGTACAGCTATCTCATGATCGCCTGCAACTGCTATTCCACAGCTATCATAGCCTCTATATTCAAGATTTTTTATCCCTTCAGAAACCATCGGAACGGCATTTTGCTTTCCAATGTATCCTATAATGCCACACATAGAAGTTTCTTTCAGTCCATTAGCTATTTAAATGTTAGTAAAAGTATTATAACACTAGTAAAAGAACTTTAATAGTGGTACTCATGGGTTATTTCGTAGAAACGCAATCAGGAAAAACTTTCAGCGCACCTTCAAAGCTTGTGCACCCATCTAACTTGGCTGCTGCAAGTTCCCCGCTAGCATGGAAAATTCTTCAGGAACTTGCCAAAAAGCCCAAGTATCCAAAAGAAGTTGCAAGAATTCTAAAAGTTAATGAACAAAAAGTCTATTACCATATCCGCAATCTGGAAGCTGCTGGTTTAATCAAGATGATTCACAGCGAAACCAAACAAGGCGCACTTGCAAAAATCTATGCTGTAGATGATCATGCTTTTACAGTTTTAGTAAAGCCAATGGAACACGCACCCAAATTGCAATCATCTGAAACACAGCAAAAGAAATTCTTGGAACCTTTCATTTCTGAAGGACGGTTAAATGCAACAATCGTTATGGGTAGCCCTGAACCGCATGGACCAAACAAGGCGCGAGCAAAAGACGGGGCAGAAGTTGCACAGTTAGGACTTTTCCTGGGTTCTTTTCTACAGTATATTCCTGAAACCAATGTAAAGCTTGATACAGAAGTCCGCGAATCTGATCTTCGCAAAAATTTAATAGTAGTCGGCGGACCAGCAGTTAATACAGTAGTAGCAAAGCTGAATGAAAAACTTCCAATAAGAATGAAGCAGGTCCAGCACGGCGGATTCAAATTTTCCAGCATCTATTCAGATCTTTCTAAGAAAACTTATGCTGAAGAAAACCACGGGATAATTGTTAAATGCAAAAATCCTTTTGATAAAACGAAAGATATTTTAATTCTAGCAGGCCGACGTTCAGCAGGAACAAAAGCAGCTATACTAGCATGTCTGACAAACTTTGATGAAATATGCAAGCCTAATAGACACGACAGTAAAACTTTGGCCCACGTTGTTGAAGGCGTTGATGCCAACAGCGATGGAGTTTTAGATGCGGTTGATATGCTGGAGTAATTAATCCAGCATCTCCTTCAAAACTCGCGAAACAACTTCTCCTGAAATTTTGCCTCTTACTTCCTTCATAACTTCGCCCATGAGCGCAGGCATGCGCTTTTCTCTAACAAGTTGTGGGTAGGCAGCAAAAACTTTCTTTACAACTTCTCGAAGTTCTTTCTCCGTCATTGCACCTATACCTAACAATTCAAAAGGGGTATCTGGATTATCGCACCATTTCTCAAGCGCTACAGATATAGCTTCCTTAGCAAGCTTGCCGCGTTTGAATGCATCAAAAATATTTTCAAAGTGCTCGTCTTCAAGATTTTCAGTATTGAAGCCTTTGCGCCTCAAGTCCTTGATAGTCGAAGCAAAAACATTAGCTACAACTACTGGATCAACATCTTTGCTGAAGCATTCGTAAAGCTGCAAGTATTCACTTCGCAAAATCTGCTCGGCCAAATCGCCCGGAAGAACCTTTTTCAGTCTTTGTAATTTTACAACCCATGGTTCTGGCAATTTTATTGCATCCAACTCTTTTTTACTAATTACAATAGGAGGTACATCTGTCTCAGGATAAAGTCTGTCCCCACCCGGTAAAGGTCTGGTGAACTTTGTTGTTCCATCAGCCTGCGCTGCCCGAGTCTCAGGCTTTGGCTGTTCCTTATTTGTAACCAATTCTATCTGTCTATGAATTTCCTTCTCAATAACATCAGGAATTGCATCAAGTTCCTGTACTCCTTTTACTTCAACACGCGCTCCACCGCTTATAGAAACATTGACATCTTGGCGAGTAACGCCAACACCGCGCTGCGATTTACCTGTACTACGTATTATCATTCCCAATTTTTCTGCAACTTCGCGTGCATGCTCCGGATCTTTTACATCTGGAGCAGTTCCAATTTCTATCAAAGGTATTCCAAGTCTGTCTAATCTGTAAACAACTTCTTCCCCTTTGGTCTCAACAATACCTGCACTCTCCTCTTCAACAGAAATATTTGTTATACGAACTTTTCCCTTAGAAGTTTCAAGAATTCCATTTAATCCAATTATTGCCGTCCTTTGGAAAGCAGAAGTATTGCTTCCATCAATAACAGTCTTTCGCATCACATGAATCTCATCAGGAATTTCAGCCTTCAAAACTTTTGCAACTTGCAATCCGACTATTAAGGCCTCTTTGTTTATTGGGTGTGGTGGTTCTTCATCAGTATCAACAAGGCAACAAGTATCTTTGAAAACTTGATAAGTAAAATTCCTGTCGCGTAAATATTCATAGACTGCAGAAACATCTTTCGCGCCCAACTCGCCTGCAACGGCACGCAGCTTTCTATGTAGTATTCCTACAGGCTTCTCCTTGGAAAAATATGCAGGGCACTGGCAAAACAATTTGTGCGAAGTCGCCAGCCTGTTATGTATTTCAAGTCCGCACTTGAATCCCATTTTCTGGTAGTCTGTATTCATAATATCACTGCTTTCGTATAACTGCCAACCAATTTCGCAAGCAGCTATTTCACCAACAGGAATTTCTCATCCGCTCACAGCCTTTTAATCGCTCTGATAATCTTAGAAACATTCTGCGCCATTTCATTTTTAGTAAGTTTAGAACGGGTGTGCTCATGCCTTCTAAAATAATCAGCCCATTCCACATTTTTCGGTACATCATCTTTCCTTCTTGGAAGCACGTGTAAGTGTAGATGATTAATTGAAGCACCAGCATCCTTTCCTTCCTGCACAACTATGTTAAATCCTGTTGGCTTGTATGCTTTTTTTAGAGCAAGCATCGCAACTTTAACAACAGATGGAAGTTCCTCAATTTCATCTTCATTCATTTGCAGAACGCTTGTCATATGTCTTTTAGAAATTATCAATGAATGTCCAGGAAAAACCGGCCTTATGTTGTAAACACAATTAAAATTCTGCGTGGTGTAAAATATTTCTCCTTTTAGATTGGCCTTATTGCAAAATATGCAGCCTTTCATATCTTCGCCTCGCTTCTCTCCGTAATTTCGCCAGCTATATTTGTACCCATCAATTTCTTTACCTCATCAAGCTTTTTTGCATGTGCTAAAATCCAGCCCAACTTTACATAAGCTACCTCGGGCAGCATATCTTCCCCGGAAATTGCACCAGCCTCATAAAACAAAATTCTTTGGTTGCTGTAAACATTTGGATTGACGCGCCCTTGCAAAGTCTGTGAAACAACTACAACAGGAATATTTTTCTTGAATGCTTTCTTTATCGTAGGTATCCAGCTTAATTTTGCTTTCGTAGGAACATGACCAAGACCTGTTCCTTCAATTACAAATCCTTTGCAGCCCTTTCCAATCAGACCGTCCATCAAAGCAGGATCGCTGCCTGGATAAACTTTCAGCAAAGCAATTTTGCTCTCAAACTTTGTATCAGCAGAAGTTTTCATGGAATTATTTCTTGGAGTATGTTCAACTAAATACTCTACCTTTCCGTCAGGCCAAAATTTTGCAACAGGATCTTCCAATAGTTGTTGAAAAGCATCACGCCTACTTGTGTGTAATTTTCTTGTGCGTGTTCCTTTCGTTAAAATACAATAATCATCATTAGTTGTCCCGTGCATGCAAATGTAAACACCACTTATGTCAGCAACCACGGCGCGTGCAGCGCAGATTAAATTCATGAAAGCATCGCTGCTTCCTCTGTCAGGTGAACGCTGTGCACCAACCAAAATTACAGGCTTGCCCAAGTCTTTCAACATAAATGAAAGCGCAGCCGCCGTATAATGCAATGTATCCGTACCATGAGTTACAATTACAGCATCATTCTTTGCAAGTTCCTTTACAACTGCTTCAGCAATAACAGTCCAGTCTTTGCTGTCCATGTCTTCAGACATTTTAGCAAATGGAGTAACTATACTGGAAACGTTAACAATGTTTGCAAGTTCTGGGACATTCATTAAAAGTTCTTCAGGTTTTTCTATAGTTGAAACACCGCCTGTTTTGTAGTTAACCTTACTTGTTATTGTGCCGCCTGTAGAGATTATGGCAACTTTAGGCTTTGCAGAATCAAAGCGTATCATCTTTATTGGTTCCTTGCCCGCTTCGAAAACCATTTCCTCCTTAACAGGTACAGGTGTCTTGCCTGCTATTTTTTCAACACGCGTTCCCTTTTCGTATTTTATTCCGACGTTGTAGCCATTGTCCATCTTGATTACAATTGCACTCGCATCCCCGATTTCCGAGCGCGGCATGAGGAGTCCTTCGTACCCCTGACCCTTTTTTGTAATTTTAATGCGGTCTCCAATATGCACTTTGGCTCTGTTAATTGCAGCCAGCGCATCCTTAGAATAATTCTCGAGCATATCGGTAAATATTGCGGGACAGTATATAAATTAGTCGCGCAAACATCCATTTCAAGACTTCAGAGTTTTTACCGCTTACAAATCTTCAAGAAATTCTCGTAAATATCTTTTCCGTATTGCGAGTGCTCGACTTCCGGATGAAAGAGTATACCGTAA
>CAYJQM010000021.1:0-9474 GCA_964372405.1 uncultured archaeon
TCTGCAGAATTAAAGGATTTGATTTCTGCTGTTTCCTCTAAGGGCGGAACAACAGAAGCCGCTATGTCAGTTTTCGATAAAGAAAATTTTGATAAAATAGTTTTCGATGCTGTTATTGTAGCAGAGAAAAGAGCGAAAGAGTTGCGCAAATGAAAGTTGCTGTTATTGGTTGCAGTGTGAATGGTGCGTATACAGCTTATACACTATCTAAGGCAGGTCACGAAGTAACAGTTTTCGACAGGAAAACAAAGATAGGCGGTAAAGCTTGTTCTGGATTGGTTTCTCAACGAATATGGAACTATATTCCAGAAAATGAAAAGCTTTTAGAGAATGTTGTAAACAGCGTGAAAGTAAATTTTCCCAGTAAAACGACACAGGTTATTTTCAAACCTAGAATGCTTGCACTTAACCGCGGCGGTCTCGATGAGTATGTTGCGAGTGTTGCAAAAGAAGCTGGAACTGAAATTAAATTGGGCCACAGCTTTATCGGCTTCGATAATGGCAATAATATTACCCTAAGAACTCAACACAACGGTAAAGAAGAGGTTGAGAATTTTGATTTTCTGGTTGGATCTGACGGATCTACATCTGCAGTAAGGAACCAAGTATGTGGTTTACAGCCAAAGTTCAGACTCGGGTTATATTGTTATGCTCAGGAAGACAGCAAACAAGACTGGGCTGATGTGTGGGCTACAGACTTCGGATTTTTCTGGAGGATTCCACGCGGCGATCATTCTGAATACGGTGTAATAGAAAAACCTGATGTTGCAAGGAAAGGTTTTGATAATTTTGCTCGAGATAAGAACATTAAAGTTGAACAGATTTTTTCTGCTGTAGTTCCTGAAGGCTTATGCCTGTCTAATAATAGCAAGGTTGCGTTGTGCGGCGATGCTGCAGGCTTGACAAAACCACACAGCGGTGGAGGAATACTCTGGGGTTTCGCTGCTGCCGATCTTCTTGTAAAATCAAATTTGGATGTCGCCAAATACAACTCCGCATTGAAAAGAAAATTTGGTTCGAAGCTCGCCGGTCTGTCGAAACTAACCAAATTTGTTAATTTTATGGGCAACAATGCTGCTTTTCTGATGCCTAAGCGTATAAATTTTGATAACGACTGGGCATTTTTCTAATTCTGATTGCTGATACAGAACGTTTTTAAGGTTAACTTTTGCACTTAAGACAGGTTTTATAATGAAGGCTGTAATTTTAGCTGGCGGAGACGATACAAGACTAAGACCGTTGACACATGGGATATCAAAACTTTTGCTTCCAGTTGCAGGAAAGCCTCTGATTGATTATGCAATAGATAACGTTCTCAAATGTAAAATGGTGGATGAAGTTCTTATTGCAACTTCCCATATGGGTCATCACGAAGCGGCCGTTAGAAATTATTTGGAACACACCAGAGATGGAATAGATTATAGAATAATCCCAACCCTTGGTTGGGGAAGCGGCGGCGATTTGAAACTAGTTACAACTGAATGTAATTTGAAAGAGCCTGTCGTTGTTGCCTATGGGGATATAGTTACAGATGTTAATGTTAACAATTTGGTGTCATTTCACAACGGCGATTCGCTCGGATCGCTTGCCTTGTTTGAAGTTCCGAGTAAAGATGTGTCGAAGTTTGGTATGGTAGTTTTTGACGGTAAGAATATTTCTAAATTTGTGGAGAAGCCAAGCATTGCTGATACACCATCTAACATAGCACACACAGGATATTTCGTATTAGATCCGAAAGCATTGGATCAGATAGCATTGAGCAAGTTCTCTTTGGAGAAGGCAGGTTTCCCTCAGTGGGCAGAGCAAGGGAAATTGAAAGGAATACGAACAGCTCCAAGCATGTGGATTGACATAGGTTCTGTACATTCCTACATGAAGGCGAACAGGATGGCTGAAATTATTTTGCCACCGGAGTGATTTCTGTGGATATTAGTATTATAGGAAGCGGACAGGTTGGAAAAAGAACAGGACGTTATTTTTCTGAGGAGGGGCACAATGTAATATTTTATGACATCAATAATGCAGCTTTCCGCGGTTTGCCATCAAAGTATAAAAAAACTCTAGACATATACAGGGCTATAAAAGAAAGCGAAGTATCCATTGTCACCGTTCCGACACCACTAAATATACAAAGAGATGGGTACGATAATTCTTATTTGATCGCAGCCGCAAAGTCTTGCGGTGAGGCTATGAAACATAAAGACCTTCGACATGCGTTCATATTGAAATCAACTGTTGTTCCAGGAACAACTCGTGATGTTTTTATACCAACCATCGAACTTGCCTCTGGCTGGCAACATCCACAAAGTTTTGATAGTTGGTATGTACCAGAATTTTTGACTGTAATAAGCGATACATGGACTAAGGATGGTAAGTTTTCAGTTACACCTGATACTGAAAGAGTTGTAATTGGAGCGCCGAATAAAATTTACAATTCCAATATATTGTCAGAACTCTATGGTGACAGATCGAGAAAAATAGTTAATTACGAGACTGCTGAAGTAGCAAAGCTACTTTCAAACTCAAGACTGCCTGCGGCAATCTCTTTCACAAATGATGTTGCAGAACTTTTAGACGAGATAAATGCTAGTCATGATGTTGGTATAGATGTGGATGCTGCCATTGAAATAGTGCACAGCGACCCTCGTATAGGCAAATATGGTTATGTGCGTGCAGCTGTTGATGTACCAGGAGTTGGCAAAGGTGCCTATGGCGGACCATGTTTTAGTAAAGACCCGCCGGCTTTAGCTGGTTGGCTCAGGAAAAATAGTGGTAAGAAATCTAGGATGATAGAAAGTACAATCGAAGTTAATGAAAGAATGAAAAATAAACATGGTGTTCGAGAATGACTACATCTTTAGTAACTGGTGGGGCAGGATTCATCGGATCGCATTTATGTGAAAAACTTTTGGCAGAAGGACACAAAGTTATTTGCATGGATAGTTTGATAACAGGAAAAACTAAAAATATCAAGCACCTCCACGACGATCATAATTTTACGTACATTAAGCACGACATATCAAAGTCTTTGGAACTAAGAGAAGACATAGATTACATATTTCACTTCGCATCGCCAGCAAGTCCTATAGACTACCAAGAGGAGCCAGTGAAAACCATTTTGTCTAACTCTTATGGAACTTTTAATTTGCTCACACTTGCGAAGCAAAAAGGTTCAAAGCTTTTGCTTGCAAGCACTTCAGAAGTTTATGGAGATCCGTTAGTCCATCCACAACCTGAAACTTATTGGGGTAATGTAAATCCAACTGGAATAAGAAGCTGCTACGATGAAAGCAAGCGTGTTGCAGAAGCAATGGTCATGGCCTTCGTCAGACGCTACGGTACTGATGCCAGAATAATAAGAATTTTCAATACATATGGCGAGCGAATGAGGCTTGACGATGGACGCGTCATACCAAACTTCATTACGCAATGCATCAAAGAAGAACCAATTACAATTTACGGAGACGGTATGCAGACAAGAAGCTTGTGTTATGTGAGCGATCTTATAGAAGGCATATGTAAAGTAATGTTTCTTGCAAAGAAAGGTGAAGTTTATAATTTGGGGAATCCGACTGAATATACAATGGTAGAGTTGGCCAAAGAAGTCAAGGAACTAACTCAAAGTAAGTCGGAATTTATCTACAAACCTTTGCCGGCTGATGATCCTATGCAGAGAAGGCCAGATATAACAAAAATTAAGACTGAGCTTGGTTGGGAGCCAAAGGTTACACCAAAGGAAGGATTGAAAAGAACAATAGAATGGTTTAGGAAAACAATGCAGCAGGCAGCACTAATAGAGTAAGTCGGTATTATGGACAAATACTTATTATCAGTTCTTTTGGTCTCTATAGTAATTTACGGATTTTTCTATAACAGCTTTTCTGCTGTTCTATTCGACGAATCAACTTACATGTTAGCTGCTAAAGCTATTGTTGAAGGTAAAGGGTACACTATGTGGATTTTGGCACCACTATTCAGCTACATAATATCTGCGTTTTATTTCCTTTTCGGTTCTACAGAATCCGTTGCAAAATTAGTTGCACCGGTTTTTTCAGTAAGCTCTGCTGTGGTTATGTATTATCTTGCTAGAGAGTTCTTTGATAAAAAGTTTAGCGCAGCGTCTGCTATCATGTTGATAACAATTCCAAGTTTCATGGTCTTGGGAGAAAGGGTTATGACAGAAGCTCCATTCATGTTCTTCTTCATATCGTCTTTGCTTTTTTTCATCAGAGCAGCAAAAGGTAACAACATTTACTTGGTGCCGTTAGCTATTACATTTGTTGCAACTTTTCTGATAAAATATTCTGGAATTTTGATTTTGTCAGTGTTCCTGCTTTATTTTGTAGTAAGAAAAGATTATGAGGGTTTCAAGAAGTTAATCCTAAATAAGTGGATGGTGATTGCAACTGTTGTAGCATTTGTTGCGATGGTTCCGATGTTTCTATATAGCCAACAATTATTTGGCAATCCACTCCAGTTATTTTTAGTTTCGTTTTCCACGTACAACATACAACCAGATGAGCCATGGTACTTCTACATTGAAAACTTTCCAATCATGGCTGCAGCCACTATACCATTTTTACTTTATGGGTCCTATGTTGCCATTCGCAGGAAATCTGAATACTTGTGGCTTGTTGCATCGATGCTGTTTCTTTTCCTTTACAAATTAATCCTCCTTACAGTCAGAGAAACACGATATCTCATAGATATTTTACCATTCGTCGTATTACTTTCTTCTCTAGCATTCGCATCCACCAAATTCGATAAAAAGATTTTGTCGGTGATGTTTTGCGCTCTTGTGTTGACTAACGCCGCAATAGGTATTTATGCAATAGATAAAACAGCTAATGATCCTAAGTATACTGAAATGAAAGATGCTTCTTTATGGGTTAAAGAAAATTGTAAAGAGCCTGTTCTATCAAATATGGGAGGTCCGCTGAAATATTACACAGGATTCGATAGTGGTGCAATTTCTAATTTCAATATAACATATGATTGTGTAGTTTACAATAAGCGAGTATCTAATATTCCAAATTTTGATGCCATAACTCCAACAAAAACTTTCGGAAGTGTTTTAGTTTTCAAGAAATAAATTTGTAGTATCGTAGGCTTATTAAAAGCTTTGGAAACAATTGTTGGCATGAATAACGAAAAGGTAGGAACCTTAAGAAAAATTTATAGGAAAGTGCTTTATTCAGATTTGGATAAAGTTTACAAAGCACATTTTGACTTGCCTCAAAAATCTAAGAATGGCAAAAAATTTCTAGATGTCGGAACAGGCTTTGGGTTCGGATTCATTAGGGGTGTTAGAGACGGCTTTGACTGCTTTAGTTTGGAATTTGATAAAGAAAGGGTAAAGAAAACTGCACAGAAATTGCGGGAAAATGGCTTTAATACCACTTTAGTGGTTGGCGATGCACAAAATTTGCCATTTAAGAAAGACGTTTTTGATTTAGTTGGATGCAGTCACGTAATAGAACATGTTTCCCAAGATAAGAAAAGTCTTCAGGATATTTACTCTTCTCTGAAAAAGGGAGGCACCTTGAATTTGGCAGTTCCTAATAGATACAATTTGCGAACTAGAATGAGGACTGCACTTAAGCTAAAAAATCCTTACACTGACAAGACACATTTACGGGAATATTCAAAAGAAGAAGTTTTGCAGATCGTTAAGGAAACAGGGTTCGAAGTCAAGTCTGTTAAAATGCAGGGATTTACTCCGCCAGTAGGACTTAGAGCTCAAATGATTATAGGACACTACTTGCCAACAGGACAAATGTTGGATAAGTTGGGAGAAATTCTTCCAGCATACAGTACTGAAGTAAGCATAGTGGCAGAAAAGTAAATTAAATCAAACCAACTTCAGCATATAACTTTGAAAATTTCTCTTTAACAATCTCATAATCCAAACCCGCTGCAACTAATTTAGACTTCTTTGTATTTCTTTTCACCATATTTTTGTTCGAAAGATACAACTTTATGTTTTCTGTTAGTTGATTAGAATCGTGATTATTATGAAACAGTGCATGGCCTTTGAATGATTCAAAGACTCCAAAATCAGGAAGACAGAGAGGCACGCCAACTGCGGCTGCTTGGTAGGCAGAGATGCAAAAGCATTCGAAACTCGATTCTGATGAATTGATAAAAATTGATGCAGCATCAAGAGCCGCCAACAATTCTTTACTAGAAATAAATCCTGTGTAAATTACATTATCAAATTCCATATATTCTTTAGGTGGCAACAAAAATTCAAGCCCTGGTCGTATTTCCTTTTTATCCTTGAAGCCTACAGCTACCAATTTTATATTAGCTTTCTTACAAGCTTCAGCTATCACATCGATATTTTTCCCTTTTCTTATACCAATACAAATAGCAAAGGGGTTTTCCCCTAATTTATATTTTTTTCTGAAAGCGTCTCCGCCTTTTGATTTAGACCAGAAACTGTAGTCTATAGGAATTGGCAAAACTTCGATTTTTTTAGGATTTATTCCATTTTCTATGTAACTACGTTTCCCGTATTCTGTTTGGGCAATTACTTTAGTATAATGATTCCAAATATATTTTCTTACTAGTCTAGTAAACCAGCTGCTACCAAGTGTATTGAAATGTGGTGTGTATATTGACCTTTTTGCAAAAAGGCAACTAAGTTCAGGGAATGGAAAACCGCGTCCGTGGGCATGGATATTATTATTTAAAATAGTTTTAATCATCCTGACGATACCATGGCCTTTTATAGAAACAATTTCTCCGCCAGTGGCATCAGCACAAATCTTAAACCAGTCGTCTTTCTCTAGTGTATCTATTGGATAGTGTGGTACTATAATCTTTACAGGCATGCTAACACTGAAAACACACAGCATAAAAACGTTTAGGTTCGCCAGTCCATAATACTTAAATACCTTTTATTTGTACCAACGGTATGGAAGAACCAATAGTAGTTATACTTTGTGGCGGAACAGGAACGAGATTGCGTGAACACACTGAACACATACCAAAACCTCTCGTACAGATTGGTGGCATGCCAGTTCTAGTTCATATAATGAAGCACTATGCTCATTATGGTTTTAAAAAATTTATTCTATGCTTAGGCTACAAAGGCGAGATGATTAAGGATTATTTTATCAAGCATGAGTGGCTGCTAAACGATTTCACGTTAGTCCAGAACAAAATTATTAAGCACACCAAAACTGATGATGACTTTTCAATAACTTTTATTGATACGGGACAGAAAACTAACACAGGAGGCCGCCTCAAGAAGATAGAAAAGTACATAACTGGAAACAATTTCTTGGTTACTTATGGTGACGGCTTGTCTAATGTTGATATAAAGAAACTTTTCGAGCATCACGTCAACAAAGGTAAAATAGCAACACTAACTTCTATCAACCCAACCTCACCTTTCGGTGTAATAGAGATTGAAGATGGTCTTGTAAAGTCTTTTAAAGAGAAACCGAAGTTGGAAGGCTTCATTAACGGCGGATTTTTTGCGTTCAACAAAAAGATTTTCGATTACCTAAACGATGACAGCATTTTGGAGGAAGAGCCACTAAGAAAACTTGCTTCAGAAGGACAATTAGCTACTTTTGTTCACAATGATTTCTGGGCGTGTATGGACACATTCAAGGATAATGAACGCTTGAATGCAATTTGGGAATCGACTGGTGGAAAGGCGCCTTGGAGAACGTGGGATTAGTATGGTAGATTTTTGGACTGGTAGGAAAGTTCTAGTAACGGGAGCAAGCGGATTTATCGGATCCTGGCTGACAGAAGAATTAGTTGCTAGGGGTGCAGATGTAACGGCTTTTGTAAATAGGTCAGACCCACTTGATATAGAGGCAATAAAGCATTTGAACCTCAAGATCATTGATGGTAATATTTTGGACAAAGAAAAGGTTTTCGAAGCTGTTTCTGGTAAAGACTACGTTTTCCATTTGGCTGCAGCCACTCAGGTTCTGTATGTTATAAATAATCCCAGAGACGCAATTGATATTAATGTTGATGGCACTGCCAATGTTCTTGATGCGTTGAGAGCCAATCCCAAGACATTTTTAATTTTTGCAAGTACGGATAAAGTTTATGGCGAACCAATAAAGTTGCCTATAGACGAGTTCCATCCATTGGTTGGAAAATCTGTATACGATGCAACAAAAATTGCAGCTGATAGATTGGTCAAAGCCTACGGAATTACTTACGGCATCCGATCGGCTATAATAAGATGTTCAAATGTTTATGGAGGAAGGGATGCAAATATTTTGCGTGTAATACCAGATTTTATTTTGAATATTTTGGACGGCAAGGCTCCTGTGATACGAGGAAGCGGGGAGCACATAAGAGATTTCATGCATGTAAGCGATGCTGTAAATGCCTACTTGACTGTTGCAGAAAAACAAAACGTTTCTAATGGACAGGAGTTTAATTTCGGAACTGGCAGACCAATGAAAGTAATAGATTTGACAAATATGCTAATTGAAATAATGGGCAAGGATCTGAAACCTGTCGTTATGGGAAACAAATCACACCAAAGTGAGATAGATGCTCAATATTTGGATTCAAGTAAAGCTGAAAACCTTCTCGGGTGGAAATCTAAAGTAGAACTTGAAGAAGGCCTGAAGACGACTGCAGATTGGTACGCTCAAAATTCTTGGTGGCGCATCGTTATGCAAAACTTTTCTAAGTATTATGAGGTGTCGCAATGATAGATGGAGTAAAAGTAATTCCATTGAAACAAATTCCAGATGAACGCGGGAAAATAATGCACATGCTTAAGACCAGCGACCCTAATTTTGAAAAGTTTGGAGAAATGTATTTTTCTATGGTCTACCCTAATGTTGTTAAGGGTTGGCACATCCATAAGAGAATGAATTTGAATTACGCAGTTCCTGTAGGCATGATAAAACTGGTTCTCTATGATGGCAGAGAAGGTTCGCTAACTAAAGGAGAGATTATGGAGCTCTTTGTTGGTGAGGATAACTATGTTCTTGTTCATGTACCTTTTGGTGTTGTTAATGGGTTCAAAGGAATCGGAACAAAGCCAGCGTTGGTCGCGAACTGTGCAACAATCCCACATGATCCTGAAGAGATAGAAAGAATAGATCCATTCAATAACAATATTCCATATGATTGGAATCTTAAGCACAGGTAATCTACAAATGAAGATCCTGATAGTAGGGGCTTCTGGACAGGTCGGGAAAACTTTATTTCTAAAGTTCAAATTTCTAGGATATGATGTAACTGGGACTAAAATAAAATCTTCTGAAGACTTGGTATCTCTAGATATCAGAGATGCAGATTCTGTTAAGATGTTGATTAGTAAATTAAAGCCTGAATGTGTTGTCCTGACTGCCGCTCTTACAAATGTCGATTACTGTGAAGAAAATAAAGATGAGGCTAAGAGAATTAATGTGGATGGTACAAGGAATGTGGTTGAGGTTTGCAGAGAATATGGGGTAAAATTAGTTTTCATCTCTACAGATT
>CAYJQM010000022.1:0-6290 GCA_964372405.1 uncultured archaeon
ATCTACTATCTCGAAACCCTCCAATAGGCTATCGAGTCATTGAGTACGATGGGCCGAGAGACTTCCCGGGACTCGGCGCCACCTTGAAAAGCGATCGCATACCCAGATTCCCCGATCCAAGGTATTCCCAGCTCCAGGATCTACGAGCGAAGGACCACGAGTATTATCGGTCAGTAATCGCACCTCGCATTGCCAGCGACGTTGACTCGCTCGGGATGAGTGAACTACCGATATTGACTCTCCACAGCACCTCTTTTGGGGAAGCTCCAGCGTGCGAAGATAGCAGGCTTATGCAAGTGCTCATGATCTCCCCTTCCACAACGAGGCTCGGACGATTTCTGAGACAATTCGACTACATCGATGGGGATCAACCGCAAGAGTTCGACGTGCCGTTAGAGTTCTTCAGTACCCCTACATGTATCCGAGGAAGCGCATCGTTGGATCTCATGTGGCGCGGAGAATCTCTGGAACCCGCAGTCACCGAGGGTACCGGGGTTGTCACAGATCTTCTTGCACGTTGGCAGCGGAGAAAACGATCTTGAAGAAGTTATTGTCCGGTCGGGTCGACGGGTTTATCGCATTGAGGTACGATGGACATTATTGGCGAGATATAGCATTGGATGTAAAGGAAGGCGTACTTTACGTTTTCCCAACAGACCATGCACACGGAGTAAGTCTCGATTTAAGAGCGTTGCCTTCGACGACCTGATATTGAGAAAAAATTCTAAAATACCGCGCCCTTGAGCATCAAAATTTACCGCTCTATACATACTTAACATAAACTTCAAAGAACTTTCTAAAGGTTTCTTTAAAGTTCTGCAAAAGGAATCGTTTCAACTTATCTTCATAGCTGCTATCAAATGCCGCAAGTGCAGACATATAGGCCTGACGGGATGTTTTTCTTACAATCAGGGGCGGATAGCCGCTGTTCAGGAGAATTATATTTATTAAAAAACGACCAACACGCCCGTTGCCGTCTTCAAATGGATGAATTTTCTCAAACTGGCCATGGAAAATTGCAGCCTTTTCTAGTGGGTGGAGCTTTGAATTGTTATACCATTCTATAAGTGTTTTCATTTCCTTTTCGACATTTTCTGGCGGAGTTGTATGCACCTCTTTTTCTGCGCGAAATATGACGTTGGGTAATCTTTTGTAGCCCCATCTTACATCAATATCTTTCATGAGCATACGGTGCATTTTTATGATGTCCTTTTGCGTCACATCAAATCTCCGCCTAATTGTCATGTCGACGACAACTCTAGAATTCCTAGTCTCGTAGATCTCTCGCAATGGCTTGTTAGGCACCGTTTCGTTTTCAAACATAACTATAGCAACATCTTTTAGCGTCAAAGAATTACCTTCTATAGAATTTGAAGAATAAGTAAAATTGGCTGTAAAACGGTCAAAAACATCCTTCCTCTGCATCTTATCCAGTTTTTTAACCATGCGATTATAGCTCATTTTTATTAATTCAATTTTCTTAATTTCACTTGGAGAAAACACAAAGCTGCTCTCATAATTTTTAATGGCCCATTTTACCCTGGCATCTTTTTCTTTTTCAACTAAAAATCCACTGTATTTTTTGGCGAGCGTCTTGAGGCTCCTCTTCTCCTCGCCTCCCCCCAAATGCTTCGTTATTGTAGTTACTTTACCATCAGGCAGACGTATAGAGTGTGCCAAATATGCATATTTTCTGCCGCCTATTTTCTTCCACGAAAGCGTTGGCATGCAATATGCTTAACCTTACAGATATTTAAAGTTAACTATTTTGTAAGGTTAAGATCTCTCAGAACACCGCTTACTTCAGCAAATCTAAAAAGTTTGTTTTGCCCATGTCTTCTTTTCCGCTGACGTTAGGCAACATCTTTTCTAATTTATGCCTGAAATTTTCGTCTTTCTTTGCCTTTTCAACTAGCTTGTCTATCAAGAATGGAAACATTTTAGCCACAGTCTGCAATCGGTAGCTTGCCTTTATGTCCTTTTCAATCTCGCCCCACAAAGCCTTGTCGTATTTTTCCAAGAATTTCTCAGAAAAGTCATTTGCATTCAGTGCTTCAACAGCAACATACACTGCATGCCTTGCAGATATCATCGCATTACCGTAACCTTCGCCGCTCAATGGATCAATTAGAGAAGCGGCATCACCCAAAAGCAAAAATCCTGCTCCGTAGCACTTCCTATGATAGCTTGCAAATGGCAGCTGCCATGCCTTTACGTCTTCCAAAGGCGTAGCATTTTTGAATCTTGGAGCAAAAAGCGGGTTTTCTTTGACTACGCGCAATGTTGCCTCCTTTAGATTAACCTTCTTAGCCTGCATGTCTTTTGAAACCATTCCCAAACCTATATTCGCCTCGCCATTCCCCATAGGAAATATCCAGAAGTATCCAGGTATCAAATCTTTTACCATATGGATTTCTATCCTGTCGGTCATGCCGGTAACTCCCTTATAATATTGGCGCGTTGCAACGCAAAAATGCTCTGGCGGGTTCTTGTTTACGCCGAATTTTTGTGCTACTACGCTTGATGCGCCGTCTGCAGCTAGAGTAAGCTTGGCTCTAATTTCGGCTGGCTTGCCGTTTTCATCCGTTCCCTTTACGCCTTTCATTACTCCATTTTCTACAATAACATCTGTAACAGTGAAAACTTTATGCTCTGTCACCTTGCTGGCATTTTCCCAAAAGAAATTATCAAGTGTTTGTCTTCTGTGGCAATATCCCGGAGCCGGGTCCTTTCTATCTGCGACGTCCAATTCGACAACAGAACCATTTGGAGAGCTTACTGTAATTCCGTATATCTTTTGTCCTGGTAGTTTTTCATAATCAGAATAAAGTCCAAGCTCTTTGAATATGTTCCCAGCCCTTCGACCCTGCGCATCGCCACATATCTTATCTCTAGGGAATTTTGCTTTGTCAATAAGAAGAACTTTCTTTATGCCCGACTTAGCCAAATACATAGCTGCCGTTGAACCTGCTGGGCCTCCGCCTATTATTAGAACGTCTGTTTCCATGGGCTAAGAATAGCGCCAATACTTAAAAAGGTTTTCGACAACACGCCATTTTTAGTTATCACCTTACTGTAGTTAATAATAGATATCTTTATATACTACTTTTGACCATTATAGAGTAGTGAAACATATGCGTATAGACGGCAGTTTGGCTAAAATTGCAGGAGTTCTTTTGCCGGTTATTTTGATCCCGGCTTTAGTTTTTGCTCTAACATCTGCTATAGCAGGACCGCAATCTGATGCCGGTGGAGAAAGTACTCTAGCTGCAACACTTGTCTACGAGCTTGACGGTTTAAGCAAAGACATATCTGTTGAAGGAAGTTTCAGGGATTCGCATGGGGCTTCTGAAACTACAACTATAAGCATGTATGATGATGAAACTGGAAAATTGCTTGCTAAAAATTCTACAAAAATTGGAGATGAAAATAAATTTGTACAAATGATTGTAAGCAATCACACACTTGAAAATGCTGTGAGAAGGATTAAGATAGTAACCACAAGCACTTTTGCCTATTCTTTTGTTGAAATGAAAAATGTTAATGTTACTTACACTTACGATGTTGACCCAATTGACAATTTGAATTGGGCAACTACTACAAAGCAGAATAGAGGCGGATCGGGTGGAACAAGAGGAGGCTCTTTGACTTTTGACTTGGATGGAGCAACTGATAACACAGGATTGATTATAAGAGGAGAATACAGGGATTCTTACCAAAGCACAAAGAGCAAGTCTAAGATTATTGTTTACAATGATGAAAATGGAAAAGAAATTTTCGATTCCGGCTGGGTTTTGATTAATACTTATGATGAGGATCCACAAAATCCTTACAAATATTCTGAGCCATTGGTTCTTTCAAACTATTCTACCGGAGAAGACTTGCGCAGAGTTAGGGTGGACATGCTTAGCGAACAAAAAGAAATTCATGTAGACTTGTTTAATGTTACTATAGACTACACAAAGAAAACAGGAGATTACGTTTTCGATTCGCAAAAAACAGCATTGAAAACAAAAAGCGGAGACCAACCAGTTGAATTAACTTTTGACCTTAACGACACTT
The DNA here is from genome assembly GCA_964372405.1 of uncultured archaeon. GTDB lineage: Archaea > Aenigmatarchaeota > Aenigmatarchaeia > Aenigmatarchaeales > JACQIB01 > CAYJQM01. The sequence continues at coordinate 4,063 of CAYJQM010000022.1, forward strand.
ACAGCTCAATAATTGTTAGAGGAAAATACAGGGACTCTTGGCAAGCACTTGGAGCAAAATCCAAAATAACTGTTTTGGACAAAGATACAAGTGAAGTGATAGCAACAAGCGGTTGGATAAGACTGAATAATGAGGATGTTTCAGACCAGTCAAAAAAATATTCTGTACCTGTAACACTTTCAAACTATTCAACTTCTGTTAAGAGCGTTAAAATAAAGCTGGAAAGCGACACCAAGCAATCTTGGGTTGACATGTTTGATGTCAATGTTGAATATGCAAAAGCTGCTCCTACAGTTATAGCAGAAGTTTCTGCTGACGTGGATGGCGATGGAAATCAAGAAAAGGCCAAAGATGCAGATGGAAACGCTGCAAATGGCTATGAATTTTACAGCGATGCAGATGGAAGCTCAACAGCAATTGGAATTGACGGGGACAACGATGGAAAGAAAGATTTCTTGATTGATACAAATGCAGATGGCGTTTATGACAAATACTGGGACCCTGATGCAGGATTTGTTGTAACTGTTACGGTTATTGATACAAATGGTGATGGAATAAATGATTATGTTTTCGACAGCGACAACGATGGAACAAATGACAAAGTTTATGATACAGTAAGCGGTACAACCTCTGACTATACACCAAACTCTGGTTCCGGAAGCGGTGGAAATACTACTGACAATGGAAATCAAACCGGTGGCGATTCAGGAAATACTACAAATGAAACTTCTGGAGGCAGCGGAACACCTGACAATTCTGGCGGTTCTGGTGGCTCTTCGGGCGGATCAAGCGGGGGTTCCAGCGGATCTGGAAATGGAGCAAGTGCTGTTCCAAATCTAATTAACAGCATAGGAACTGGTATGCAAGATTACAAAGGATTTAGTGTTGAAATTTCCCCGTCGGAAATTGAAATGCAACCTGATGGAAGTGTAACTTACATTGTTAAAGTGAAAAATCTTGGAACAGTTTCTTTGACAGGCATTACTTTTGGCGTTGAAGGATTGCCACAAAGCTGGTATAACAAATTGCCAACTGTAACAAGTTTGGATGGTGGAAAGGAAGCAAGTTTCGAATGGAAAGTTACTCTTCCTGCTGATGCAGAAAAGAAAATTTACAATGCAAAGCTTTATGCTTCGAGCAAACAAGGTGCAAAAACAAATACAGCTTTTGTTTTATATGTTGGCGTTGAGAAGCCTGCTTCTGAAAACGAGCAACCTGAAGGACCAACTGGTTCTGCACTTGCAGTTCAAAACATTGCACTTGGCAGCACAATTGCGGCGGTTCTTGCAATAGCTGCTTATGCAAATAGAGTTGCTTTGCTTAGATGGTTGAAAATTGTTGGGAGCTTGTGGTGATTTTAGATGACTGCTTATAGAGCAAGACTGATAGAAAGATCGGACCATTACATTGCTGTAAAGCCTGTACACACAAAGAATGGATTAATGGCAACCCTTGCACGTGTTCCTATTGAAATGGTTGAACCAAAAAAGCAAACAAAAGGAAATAGAATAAAAAAAGAAACTCTAACAACTGGAGACCTGAAACAGGTTTTATCCGACTACTTGGGTTGTCCTGTAGAAGACTTCAGCGGACACAATGAAAGGCAGATATTAGATTTATTTCACGAAAATTTTGCTGGACTTTACTGTAATTCTTCTGGGAAAAATATTGAAATACAAAAATACGAAGACACTAAAGAAAAAGCGCGTCAGGGCCTTACGGAAACAAAAAGAACAATTTGGAGGGTCGAATGAATATGGTAATGTTTGTTTTGAATTCTAAAAATGCAAAGACTGCTATAGTAAAATTGGATAATGATGATCCTAGTGGACTTGTAGCTGTGGAAAAATCTATTAGAGCAAGCCTAAAGCATGTTGGCAGCAGAGTTTGTATTTCTCAATATGATTCAGATCAGCTTAGAGTAAGTGGTATAGAACCAAAATACTGCAGTATCTTTGAAGAGGCTGCACACAAAGCTGCAGCAAAGAATAGAATGTCTATAGAAGACCTTCACTACATTCATTAAACCCTTTTATTCCTTCGCTTCTAAATTCTTTTATGCCAATTGGAGATCGTGCATACAAAAAACATGCTGATAGCATAAGCGAAGCTGTTAGCAAAGTAAGATTACCTGCACAATATTTTGAAGGGCTGGATAAAAAGGAGACTGCAATAAAAATAATGGACGAGGGCCACCTGGTATTGGCGCGTACCAATTTGCTGAAAAG
>CAYJQM010000022.1:6300-8761 GCA_964372405.1 uncultured archaeon
ATACTATACGAGCTTGTTAAAATAAAATCCGAATCAAAATTCTGCGACGAAATTGATAACCTGATACGCAGATCACAGTATAATCTCGGTCTGCTTTTTATGGCACGATATGAAGAAAGCGGTAAATACGAAAGCTTTTACAATCAGGCAATTGAAGACTACAAGCGCTTGCTAGATGCCGCTGAAAACATGATAAAAGCAGAAAGGAAATTTGCACCAATACGTGAAAAGTTAGGCGAACCGCCAACACTTTATGGAATAGAAATGGTTCGCTAATACTCCCCCAAAGACTTCTGCTTCTTTTTGTTTTGCATGTTAGTAACAGTCATCCAGCTGTGTCGGATGTATTCTAAATGCTTTTTTTCTTTCAAGCATTTTTCTACAAACTTGATTGTTCTTTCGTCGTGTGGATAACCCACACCGAAATCAACACCAACTTTCTTTTTTATTTCCTCTATTTCGCGATCGCGCTCAACTTTGGCTAAAATGCTTGCTGCACCGACGCTTACGTATTTTTTATCAGCGTAATTTTCTGCTATAATTTCCGTGTGATTCTTTGCAAGAGCTAAAAGAATTGTTTTAAATTTATCTGTTGAAACCTGCGGTGCATCTACTTGTGCTATGTCTGGCGCTAAAGCCTTAATTATTTGCGCCATGTGCTCGGCTTCTATGCGATTGAGATTTACTTTTGCTGCTCTCAACTCATCAATATGTTTAGCAGAAACTTTCAGCACAACAGAGTCTTTTGCTAGCGCTTTTATTTTTGGATAGAGCTCTTCGCGCTTTTCTGGCTTTAACAATTTGCTGTCCTTAACGCCCATCTTCTTCAATTTGTCCAAATCTTTTTCGTCAAACATCGCGCCTGCAATTACCAATGGACCGACGACTGCGCCTTTTGGCAAGCAGAAACATTTGCTTACTGCTTTCTACCGGCTTCATCGATCCCTGCTACTGTTGTCATACTCACCAGAAGTAATCGCTAGAATAAAAGCCTTTAAATCAAACCTTTCTTTCTTAAGTCATTCAAGCAGTAAACTTTTCCTTTGTAAGTGCGCGCATCGTTGTAGCAAACTTTTGTGCCGCATTCTTCGCAGTCGTACAACGTGTCAAAAGTTTTTCCGCACACGCTGCAAGTTGCTGTACCTTTTGCTTCCGGCTTTGTTTCCATTGCACTTTCTTCCTCTGCAAACATTTCCTCTTCGGCGCCTTCATCCTCAACTTTCTTTGAGACCGGTAAATGAAGCCTACCTGTTTTAAAAAGATAGAAGAAAACGATTCCAATTGCAATTAAAATTATCAAGTAAGGTAATATATCCGCACCTTGCTGTCCAGGAACTTCTTTTTTACCTGGTGTACCTTTCTGTTCGGCATTTGCTGCAGCGTCGCTGGCTCGGTTGGCCAAAGTCAAAGCTGTTGCGAAGTCACCTTTATTGTAAGCCTCGTTAGCCTGCTCTAAAAGTTTGTCTGCTGACGTTGTATCCTTGTTGCCAACAGCAGCATCGTCTATTGCTTTCTCAGCTGTGCTTAAGGCTGCATCGGCTTCGCTGCGCTTAACTGTTATTGTGCAAGTTTGCTCCAAACTTTTTTCCTTGCAAACATAATCGGTTGCTGCACCGCATTCGTAAATCGTTCTTTTTTGCATTCCTGCAGAGCAGTCGCTCCATGGCGTGTCAGCAGGACAAACTGGACAGGCGCGCAGGACGAATGACATTGTAGGCGTTTTAACCACGTTACCCGCGCTATCTGTTATTTCAATATACCATCCGACAATTGCGCCAAGCTTTAACGATTCATTTACCCAAAGCAGGCTTACATCAGACTCTGTTCCAGATAAAACATAAGTTCTTCTTGCAGTAAACGCGCCTGTCTCATTGGTGTAAAAAATAGCTTTTGTTAATCCGAAGTCATCGGAAAGATGTGCAGAAAGCAAAACTGTATCGCCTATTTGTAGCGAATTTCTGCTTTGCGTTAAATTTTTATATGTTGGCGGAGCGACGTCCTTCAGCAAAATTTCTAAAGTCTCTGTTGTGTTTTTGTTATTGCGCGTGTCGTTGGCTGTAACACTCCATTTCAATTTTGAGCCAAGAGAAAGCTGTGGGACAACATAAATAAAGCCTGATGTATCTTCCAAACCGCTTAAATCAACATATTGTTTTTGCGTTGTGCCGTTTGGAAACGTTACAATCAGCTCAGCCCAGTCCAAAGCTATGTTATCTGTCCAACGAGTTTTCAAAACTAGCTGGCTGCCAGGAGCGCTTGAGTTGGGACCCATCTGGTCGAACCATTGCGGCGCTTGGCTGTCTGCTTGAGCAAAAACGATAGCTGATAAAAAGATTGCAGTAATTGCAAATGAGAAAAATATACGTGCAGACATGTCTGAATTATCTTCAAACCACTAGATTAGGATTGGGTTAAAAGTTTACAGTTGTTTATATATACTGCCCCTATTCCTCGTGTATAT
>CAYJQM010000023.1:0-8354 GCA_964372405.1 uncultured archaeon
AGATTGACATTGTTGTTAATCTTGTAGTGCCTGAAAGCATAATCATTCAAAGAATTTCTTCGCGCAGAACGTGCAAAAATTGTTCTGCCATTTACAACGTTTTATTTTTGAAGCCGAAGAAAGAAGGCGTTTGCGACAAGTGCGGCGGAGAGCTTATAGTCAGGGAGGATGAAAAACCAGATGTAATTAAACACAGGCTTGAAGTTTACAACAAACAAACAGCACCGCTTATCGATTACTATAAGAAGAAAGGACTTCTTGTTGATGTTGAATGCAGTGATCTAAATATACCTCCAGAAATAATGGTTGACAAGATAATGAAGATTTTAGAAAGTAAATTTAGTTGATTAATATGGTGGAAATGATATTTGGATTGAAGCCGGTGCTATCTGAGTTAATTGTAGCCATAGTTGTAACATTTCTTTCAACGATTCCCTATAGATTTTTGGTAGATCAGACCAAAATGAAGGAGATTAGGGATAAACAAAAGGATTTGCAGAAGAAAGTAAAAGAAGTTCCAAAGGACAATGCAGAAGAAGCCGGTAGATTGAGCAAAGAAGTCCTTGAGCTTACTAATAAGCAGATGATGATGAACATGAAACCCATGTTCGTTACGCTTGGACTGATTATACTAATTTTGCCATGGATGTCTGGGGCGTTTGTAGGACAGATAGCGCTGCTGCCTTTTGATTTGCCGTTCTTCGGAAACGACTTCGGATGGCTGGCATGGTACTTTTTTATAAGCCTTCCGTTCACTACATTGTTCAGAAAATTGTTAGGTGTTGATTAAATATGCGCAAGCAACTAAGATCGAGTTCAATAAAGAAAGTCAAGGTCAGGTCGCCTGGAAATGTAGTACATGTGCATTTCAAAATAGAAAGAGGCTCTTATGCACACTGCGGTGGCTGCGGCGCTAAACTAAACAGAATAAGAGTTACAACTGCTGGTGCCAGAACCATGGCAAAATCGCAGAAAAGGTCGGAGAGACCTTTGCCGCATTTATGCAGTTCGTGTATGAGGGAACAGATGAAGATGAAGTTAACTAAAGTTAACACAGTTTCAGCAGAGCTGAAGCAGTTGGTGAGATAATGCTTACACAAGGAAGAGTTGTTTTGAAAATCGCAGGACGCGAGGCTGGCAAATATGCTGTTGTTGTTAGCGAAACTAAAGATGGCTTTGTAGAAATTTCTGGCCCTAAGGCTATAACAACTGTGAAAAGACGCAAATGTTCTATTTTTCATATAGAACCGACTGAAAATGTTTTGAAATCTGGAAGCGATGATGTTCTAGAAAAGGAATGGAAAGCATCAGGTCTGATTGAAAAATTGGGAATTAAGGTTCCTGAGAAAAGAAAAGCTAAAGAAAAGAAGGCTAAACCGCAAGCTAAGCGTGGCAAAGAAGCGAAGAAGGCATGATGATGTGGAGTTCTTAACGCGTTCACATGAATCATCGTTAACTTCTTACGGAAAATATCCTGGTGCACGAAGTGTCGAAGAGCTTTTGAAAAATGGAATAATAATTCTTGATAAGGTTGATGGTCCAACATCGCACCAAGTTGACAATTGGGTTAAGGCAATAACTGGCGTTCCAAAATGTTCGCATGGTGGAACACTCGATCCCCGCGTTACAGGTGTTCTTGTCATAGCATTGGAAAATACCACCAAACTTATGCCAATTTTGCTTTCCTCAAAAAAAGAATACGTTGCACTTGTTTATTTGCATAATGATGCGGACGAAAAAGAAATTAGAAAGGCGTGCAACGATTTCATTGGGAAAATAAAACAGCTGCCGCCGAAAAAATCTGCTGTCGCTAGAAGGGTTCGTGAAAGGGAAATTTACTATTTGGACATTCTGCAAATAAAAGGCAGATTTATCTTGATGCGCGTTGGAACGGAGGCCGGAACTTACATTAGAAGGCTAGCTGACGACATTGGGAAATCTTTAGGATGTGGAGCACATTTGCAAGAATTGCGAAGAACACGCAGCGGTATTTTTAGCGAAGAGCAAGTTGTTACACTGCAAAAGCTTAGCGATGCGATTGCTAAAGCAAAGCAAGGAGATGAGTCTTTGCTAAGAGAAATCGTTATGCCCATGGAGAAAATTGCCGATGGAATGAAAAGCGTTGTTGTGAAAGATAGTGCGGTAGGTGCAATAGCTAATGGCGCGCCTTTGGCTGTTCAAGGAATTGCAAAAGTTCAGGATGGCATAGAAGAGGGAGAGGTTGTAATAATAATGTCCTTAAAAGGCGAGATGGTTTCTTTTGGACCTGCGCTGATGAGCAGCGAAGAAATGGCAAAAAGGCCAAAAGGTTTAGCTGTAAAAACTGACAAAGTCCTGATTTCCAAAGGCGTTTACCCGGAGAAATGGAAGAGATAAAGTATTCAATACTTCTATGATGCTATGATTGGAGGGAACATCTCTTTAAGATATTTTCCCATGGCTCATCTCCCATACGAATAGAATTTTCCATATCGATTTCCGGGAGCGGCATATACATGCCGTCTATCATATCTGGGGTCAGCGGAGATATAGGCGATAACACTCTAATGGACCATTCTGGCAGCCGTATTTTCAGAGGCGTTTTATTTAGGGTTTCCGATATCTTGTCAACTATTTGTTCAATATTCACTCTTTCCCTGCAACCTAAGTAGATGAATTTGCGGTCGAATTTTTTCATGTCACTGTTTGCTACATTGGCAACCTCCTCCGCCAGCAACTTTATATCAAGTAGTTCTAGGTTTTTTGGTGTACCAACTGGAACTGGTACAAAAACCGCACCATTTTTTATACCGGATAATAATTTTTGTACTAAACTACCCCCGCCAACAACCTGACCCGGATTAAGTATTGTCCAATTCAACTTTGATTCTTCAACAATTTTTTCTGCCATATATTTCGATTTTCCATAGCTTCCAATTGCTGAATTATGTGCTGCTTGGCTGCTGAAGAATATAAATTTTTTAATTCCGGACTTCAAACATTCATTAACAACATTGCGTGTGCCATCAACATTTATGCTGTAGTATTCCGATTTTTTGCGTTTACCCCGATTGGTTGTGAGGGCGGCTGCGTGTATAACAATATCCTGGCCGCGTACAAAAGATTCGACTGAACTGATATCTTTTACATTGCATTCCATCAGTTCTGTATTTTGATTCGTGTATGCTATTGTGCTGTTTCTATATACGCCACATCTGACAGTGAAACCTTTTTTCAACAGTTCCTTGACTAGATTCTGTCCTATACGTCCTGTTGCGCCTGTAACAGCTACCTTCAAACCATTCGTTTTTGTGAGACCTTTTTCGCCTTCCGATTGAATGTTATTGGTTTCAGAAAAGTCCTTCGGAGTTATTTTTTCTGCATTCCATATGCGCGTATCAGAGGCTACAAAAACATCATTAAAAAGTGCCAACATCTTGAGGCCCTGCGGGATACCGAGTTTCGCCGCTGCTGAAAACAGACTGCTTGCAAGTACGGTAGCAGAGTTCGGTACGTTGAACTGCCTTGTTTTAAATCCGTTGCTAATGCCGTACGCCATTACCATCTCTCCCATAGTTTTTGAGTGGCAGTTATCTACGCAATAAATATCTTCGTGTATATTTTCTGATAACGCAAGTTTGCTTAAGATGAGTGCAGCGTCATTAACTTCTAATATACCGACCTTTCCCGGAAAGTTGGGTATAGGAATAGTTTTCGAAATTTTGGCTAGGCTATTTACCGACACCATAAATCCGGTGGCTGCGGTTTTTCCGTAAAGACTTGCTAGGCGTAGTATGACCGGTTTAAAACCAAGTTGTTTAGAGTAATCAATGATAGTTTTTTCGGCCATGAGCTTGCTGAGACCATAAGGATTTATTTTTTTTAATATTTCTATACTAAATCCAGAACCCATCATACTTTCGCATGCTTTTGCCATTACGCTTGAAGTAAAAATAAATTTTGTGTTTTGCAGCCTGTTTTCAAGAGATTCTATAAAAGTTTTCAATACATTAACATTGTCTTCGTAAAGCTCTTCGTATTTCGCATTCTGATTGTTATTGGCAGCCATGTAAACAATTGTTTTTATTCCAATAAGATCTGAAAATGCCATCTTGTAATTGTCTACTTTGCCGTGAGCTGGGTATTTGATAGTGCTTATTCCAATCTTAGTATACTGTTCTAAAAGAGAGTTTTCGGAAAGGTTTCCGCCAGCCATGCGTACAGTTTCTGAATTCGGTACCATGCAAACTATTTTTAAGTGCTCGGGCTTTACGGACGCCTCTGCGGCTATCTTGGGCATCAAAATAGAGCCTAGAAAACCTGTTGCACCTGTAACAATAATTGTATCTTTCGCATTGCCCATTTTCACACCGATCTGGGTATACCTTAACAATCTTTTTAAAGCCTTTGATCTTAAGATGATGGTCCCTTCAGTTACGCTCTTCTTTGCTCAATTGAAAGCAGTAATTTGTAACAGGACAATACAGCAATTCCGCTAGGTTTTCATATGACAACCGAAACGGGTTTGAGGGAAAACTTCTTTTTATTTCAACGGATTTAAAATGGATTTTATGTTCATTGAACATCGCTTCCCATTCGCCCAAAGTTCTCTGGGTCAAAGGTATGTTCATCTTCCAGTTGTGCATCTTGTTTGCGAACCAATCTGTGAACTTTGCATATGATGTAGGTTTCAGTTCAAATATCAGAACCTTTTTTCCGATGCGTAGGGCCTCTTTTATGAATAAGAACTGTAGCCCTTTAGAAACATGGTGCAACATGTCATTAAACATTACAACATCAAAGCTGTTATCTCCAAACGGCAGCTCTCCGTCCCCTTTCATCTGTTTGAAGTCCAACCCAACCTTGTTATAATCCAAAATGTCTGTGCCCGTAACATTGCAATCAAAACTGTCACTTAGGATCTTTGAGATTACTCCATTTCCACATCCAACATCAAGGATGTTGCTACCTTTAACTATATGGATTTTGTATGCGTTTATTATAAGGTCGGCCCTGTTCTTTAAAGTGTAATCTAAGAGTTTCATTTAATTCGCTCCTTTCCAATCTCATTAACTAATCCTTTTAAGCCTATGCAGAAGAGATAAAAAGGTTTGTTGAGAATACCTTTTATGCCAATTGAAGACAGAGATGCAACTTATGCCGAACCTCTCATAAAAGAAGGAGCCGATATCGTGGGTTTGCGCAAAGGGGATGTAGAATATTTCGAAAATAGGGACTTGGACAAAGCCCTATGGTATTACAAAAGAGTGGCCGAAATAGATAACACTGGAGATGCAACTTCAGTGCTGCTATGTGCACAAGCAAATTACAATGCTGCTATGGTATTTGCCGACAAGAAAAGATTTCAAGATGCAAGAGGCTACATAAGCGAATGCCTGTATTTATTACAAAGCTTTGGAAACGCACATAACCCTTTATATAATGCAGCTCTCACGCTTAGGAACCAGTCGCACAGAATGCTTAACAGCTTTAAAAAATCTTCAATACATATTAGCCTGCGCCAAAAAGATATAGATTCGATTTTCCCTATAGAAAAAGATAAAAGGATGATAAATAAAGGTGAGTAAAAATGCCAGTAGCAAAAGAATTGTTGGATGTTTTGGCATGTCCTAAATGCAAGGGCGAATTAGAGTACGACAGGAAAAACAATAAGCTTGTTTGCAACCATTGCAGATTGCGCTTCCATGTAATAGACGAAGAAGTTCCTGACATGCTGATTGAAGACGCGGAAAAATTCTGATTTAAATAAGTCCGATAGTTTATTCAATTCTAAGCCGTCGTAGCCTAGCCCGGAAAGGCGCTAGTCTTGAACAACCTATAGGCGCCAAAGCGCCAATATTAAAATTGTTGCACTTCGTGCAATGACAAGTAAACTAGTGTCCGCAAGGACTCGCAGGTTCAAAATGAAGTGAAGCAAGCTTCACACAGTTGCAAACTGCTTCACATTTTGCAACTCCTGCCGACGGCGCCATTATTGAAAATCTTTATAAAGGTTCATTTCGCTTAGTTGACATTCCACCTGTCCTTAGATGGACTTGAAAAAGTGGACGTTGCTACGCAATGTCGACAATTCTGGGTGGTTGTTTTGCAATAGCTGCTTGCGAAATCGGTTCGCAGTTATATGACAAAACACAAAATTAATAGTGATGCAATGGGAAGCGGTAAATCAGGAAACATAAAGGATCCAGAAGCGGATAAGAAAAAATTAAGCCAAGATGACAAAGCGAAAGCCATAAAAGAAAAAGAAAGAATTCTAGCTTCAAAAAAGAAAATGATAGAAGGAGTCAGGGGTATAGTTCGTTTTGCTGAAACTGATTTAGATGGTACCAAAAAATTGGCTAACGCTTTATTGAAAGTGAAAGGCGTTGGATGGGCAACTGCAATTGCTTTTACACGCGCTGCCGGTCTTGATGCAAACGTTTTGGCTGGCTCTCTAACTGACGAACAATTAGGCAAATTGGAGCAGGTAATTCTTAATCCAATAAATTTTGGGATTCCTACGCACATGGTTGACAGAAGGTCGGATCCAATTGAAGGTGGCGACAGACATTCAGTTTCTTCAAACTTGGCAATTACAAAGAAGACTGACATCGATTCGATGAAAAAGATTCATAGTTACAAAGGCATCAGGCACGAGTTAGGGTTACCTGTGCGCGGACAAAGGACAAGAACATCTTTCAGAACTGGAATGGTCGTTGGTGTGCAGAAATCTAAACTTGGAGCAGCAGCAAAGCCAGCGGCAGCACCAGGAGCAGCACCGGCTCCAGGAGCACCAGCGGCAGCACCAGCAGCAAAACCGGCAGCCGCACCGGCAGGAAAACCTGCAGCTCCAGCAGCAGGAAAGCCAGCTCCGGCAAAGAAAGAGGAGAAAAAATGATGAAATTCCTGTTGTTGAAATTGGATAAGCAGTGATATTTATGAAGCACCAAAAAGCAAAGTTTTCAAGGCCGCTAAAAATTTGGAGCAAGAAAAGAATTGAAGTGGAAGGAGCGCTTTTACAAGAATATGGCTTGCGCAGAATGAAAGAGCTATGGCGCGCTGAAGCGATTCTTGGAGAGTGGAGACACAGGGCAAGGGAACTGGCCGCACACAAGAATGTTGAACAGGAAAAAGTTTTGATTAAAAAGCTGCAGAAGCTCGGACTGTTAAAAGATGGAGCGACTCTTGATAACATACTTCAATTAGAAACGCCAGATTTGCTAAGCAGGAGGCTGCAAACACTGGTTTACAAGAAAGGTTTTGCACAGACGCATAATCAAGCAAGGCAATTTATTGTGCATGGACACGTTGCAATTAACGGTACAAGACAGAAATGGCCTTCAACATTAGTTGCAAAAGATGATGAGGAGAAAATCACGTTTTATGTTAACAGCAAAGTTAGGCCGGAGAAAATTAAACAAACTGTTAAAGAGGTAAAGGCGGAAAAAGAAGCCGTAGGAATTACAGAACAGCCAAAGGCAGAAGTTAAGGAAATTGCTGCCGAAAAATTGGAGAAGCAAAAATAATAGTTGCAAGAAATTTGCGAAGCAAAATATTAAAGTGATATTATGCAAGACCAAAGACAAGCAATAAGATGGGGTGTGGCGCATATCTTCAGCTCTGCAAATAATACTTTGATACACATTACCGACATAACAGGCTCAGAAACTGTTGCGCGTGTTACTGCAGGAATGATGACGGACAAGGCGAGAGAGGGTGGAAATCCTTTTCCTGCAATGAGAGCGGCACAAAGGGCCGCTGAAATTGCAGTTGCTAAAGGAATTACAGGCGTTCACATTCGCGTACGCGCTCCGGGTGGAATAAAAGCGAAAAGTCCTGGAGCAGGAGCGCAGCCTGCCATCCGTTCTTTAGCACGAGCTGGAATGAGAATAGGAACAATAGAAGACGTTACCCCACTTCCACATGATACTTGCAGGAAGAAAGGCGGTAGACGCGGACGTAGAGTATGAAGTTTGCTGCAAGCAATGCAGGAAAGTTCGCTTTCCTGTCACGCAAGAACTTTAGTTCTTGCAGACACACTTCCAGCACAGAGGAAATTCTTAAAATTTCCTATGCACGTGAACCAAAGGTTCACATTGAAGCTGAAAGTAAGGTTTAAAAAGGAAAGAATTGATGTGATGACGATGATAAGTACAAAGCCAAAAGTATTACCACAAACAATTTTCGATGACATGGAGTTCGCCTTGAGAATGGGTAAGGCAAAACAAGTTAGATACGATGCACGAGACCAATCAGGATGGTATGTGCGCATGGTAGAGTGGAAAGGAGAAACATACTTGCACGAGCACAGACCTTCGGACAAAACAGATAAAATAGCAACAATTCCTGTTCATAGGATTAATGAGACAGGAATG
>CAYJQM010000024.1:0-8338 GCA_964372405.1 uncultured archaeon
TAAGAAGCATGGGTCCTGCTTATCTTAAGGCTAAGGAAGAGCTAAGATTTTTATCAGATTTGCAAGAAAACAAATCCGTTGGAATACCTCAGCACATGATAACTTCTATAGTAAATATGATTAACAGGGAAGAAGATGAAAAGACAATACAGTCTTATGAGATTGAAAAAGAGAAACACGATTCGAAAAGAAAAGTTTCGACGGAAGTCAAGAAGATTCGTGAAGCCCATAATAAAGCAGTTGAATTTGTTGAAAAGACAGAATCCATAAGGCAATCTGAAGTTTCGGTATCGTATCTTGTAAGCGTTGGTGAAGACAACGATTCTTATGTTTTGTCGGTATTCGGTCCAAGAGGCGTACCAAGCAGCTATCTATCAAGTTTCGTAGGGTACCATGCAATTAACACTGTTAAAGATGTATCCGAAAAGGATCCGGAAGTTAAAGGGCGCGGCAATGCAACAGAAGTTTCGGTAGTTTTGCCGAAGAAGGAATATACTAGAGAAGACGTGATTTCAATGCAAAGAGGTGTGGCAAAGGAAATCTACACTCTTACGGAAGATTCCGATCTAAAGCTTCTAGGGTTTAAAGTGAATGTAACAAGCATAGAAAACCATATTTAAACCCTCCCAGCATATTCTTTTCATGCCTTTCAAAACAATTGCTAAGTTTGGCAAGCCGAAGCCAAAGAAGATTGAGGTTCCAGCCAAGCAAAAAGTCATGACTCTTTACGACGTTATTTTAGATAATATCAAGACTTACGGTTCGGTTAAAAAGTTTAGAAAGCACGATGTTGATGACGAAACGATTGACAAGATTCTTGAGGCGGCCCGCTGGGCAACAAGCGCCGGTAATCACCAGCCTTGGGAGTTCATAGTTGTTAGAGACAAGAAAATCAAAGATTATTTATCCGAGTCTTGCAATGAAGGTACATGGATAAAGCAGGCACCTACTTTGATAGTTGTTTGCACTAACATGCGTTTGGCTAAATCATTATACGGTGAACGCGGTGAAAAGTTATATGGGATACAAGATGTTGCAACCGCTATTCAAAACATGTTGATAGCAGCCAATGCAATAGGATTGGGAACCAATTGGATAAGGGCTTTCAGCGAGCCGGAAGTTGCACAAAAATTGCACTGCCAGGAGTTCATAAGACCATCAGCAATAATTGCCGTAGGCTGGCCAGATGAAGCTCCTGCAAAACAGGAAAGGCATGAATTAAAAGAATTCGTTAATGAGGATATGTTCGGCAGGACGCGCCATGCTTTGAAGGCCTGGGGGCACGGCCACGGGGAAGTTTAAATCCTTTTCCACCTAAGGCTTAAACATGGAACAGGAATTGGAAAGGAAAGTTGCCCAATTAGAAATTTCTTTCAAGGACATTGACAATAGGCTTACAGCTTTGCACAGGGAGCAAGCTACATTGATAATGGAATTGAAAAATGTCAAGCAAAAGGAGACAAAGGACCATTCTGCTGAAATAAGGGAAGTTAAAAAGTCTTTGGATGATGTTAATTCAAATGCTGAAAAGAAGATTACAGAATTCAAAAAGCATGCTAACTCAGTTTTAGATGAAATTTATGATTCTGTTGATGAGATGAAAAAGAATAAAACTGCGGAAAGCAAATCAGTGGATATTAAACCTGTAGAAGAAAAAATTAGCGCAATAACAGAAGCATTGAAAATTTTGAACGGAAAGATTGAAAATAGCAGTTCAAAGCACTTGGAAATACGCAAGGAAATAGAGGACATCAAGCCCGCAAATACCCCAACTTTAGTCAAGGACTTGTCGTTGGAAGTGCAGAAGCTCAATAACAAATTCTTTGTGCTTGAAGACAGTGTAAAATCTGTTCAGAAGAAAGTTGAGGCGGATAACTGATGGTAGAGTTGATAATACAAGTAGCATCTTTGCTTTCGTTGCTTTTCGGAATCCTTATCGGAGAGGTTGTAACGCTAAAAGTTTTCGGTAGACCCAAACCAAAAATAATAATGTTGGATATCGTTGTATTCGTTCTCATTTTAGTTTTGATATTCAATTACGTTTCGCTAACAGAGCTTGGCTATGTTTATTATGCGCTTAATTTTGTAGTTGGTCTTTTTGCTATAATTTTAGTTCGCGCCGTTGAGTCTGTTCTCAAACTAACAGAAAGCCCAAAGGAAGAGGAAAAGATTGCTGTTAACGTTGTTAGATTGCTCAGCAGATATGGAGTAAGCGAAGAAGAAATTAAAAACGTTCTCAAGCGTTCAGGAATTTCTCCAAAAATTGTAGACAGGCTGAATGAGTATGTAGAATCCAATGTTCCTCATTATGCGCCGAAGCTGGCAAAAATGGAAGCCGACATAGAAGAAATAAAGGAAATGCTAAGCAAGGGCAAGCGTTCTAAGAAGCGTTGATTACTTCCGTGTAAGTTTGCGTTTTGTTTAGATTAGGTAGTTTTGTATCCAAAGTGTAACTAACCAAAATTCTTGTGGTTTCATTTACAACATCGAAGTTTATACCAAACTCATTTTCTAATGTAGCATCTATCTGATTGATATTTTGTTTTTCATTTAGTAAAGTAGAAGCTCTCATTCTGATTGCTGTGGTATTTACATTTTCTATCTTCATTGCGTCTGCTGCTGCTTTTGAGCCCTCCGTTTCTTTCAAAATTCCTTCCGCCACCATCTTGTCCACTGCAGAAAACTGCATGAAAAGTGTTGCAACAATCATAATCATGGCTATAAATATGATGGGCGTAGCAGCAAATCCTTTCATAATTAACGTGCGTCAGCAAGCCATTTAACCTTTACTGACATAAGATTGGTATGCCTTGCAACTGCTCTTGTAATGTTGAGGATGTTAAAGGCAAAAAGATTCTTAGGTTTGACTGCGAGAAGTCTCTTGGAAACGCTTCCCTAACCAACACTGAGTGCTTAGCTCATGTAGCTACTTTTGCCGAACAAAAGCCAGACGAAATCGTTCTTAGAAAAGATTTTCAAAGAATTTACTCTGGAGACAACTTAAAGGAAGCAATTGAATTGGCTGCCATTTCTTCTGATGCTATTAAAGACTTGCAGGTCTTCAAAGGAAAGCTGTGCGAGAAGTGTAAGAAGTTTTATGAACGAACAGAGAAATTATCAGTCGATCCTGTAAAGATGTATCACTCTCTATCAACAGCCAAACTTTGCAATATTTGTTCACACTTAACAAACAATGCTATGGAAAAGGCAGCAAAACGAATGAAAGAATCAACTACAATGAAGAAGATTCTGGCAACAGGTTTGGACTCCTACCATTCCCATTTGAGGCCAATGTTGGTGCCAAGCGTAGTAACGTCGCATATAGAAATTAAGGAGCCAAATTCAAAATCAATAGACAAATACAAATTAGGCAATTGCGAAGTTAAGATTTTCAAAGGAAAGGATAGGCCAGACAATTTGTATTTCATATCCTATCCAGAGATAAGTCTCAACAACGAAAACTTCAAAACATTACAAGACGCCTTCAAGGAAGCAACTAAAGAGGATCTTTCACATGAGCCAAAAGTCCAGTTGGAAAATATAGCTAACCAAAATTTTCGCGGAGTGAAAGACAAAGACATTCTAAAAGAAATCTTCCTGCGCCATACAACTGGATACGGATTGATAGAGCCTTTGTTGCGCGACGAAAACATTACCGATGTTTTTGTGGACTCGGGTTCACGAACTGTTCATATTGTTCATTCGAAATTTGGAGAATGCACAACTAACGTGAATATGAGCAAAGAAGATTTGGAAAAGCTGGCAACTCGACTGCGTGCTATGTCTGGCAGACCCTTTGATGCTTCATCGCCAGTTCTTCACACAGAATTAGAAGAATTTGGAGTTAGAGTAGCAGGCATATGCGAACCTTCCACTTACAAAGGAATGGGCTTTGCATTCAGGCGAAGAAAAGAGCATCCTTGGACCTTGCCTGAATTCTGCAATGTTGGAATGTTGAATCCAGAAGCAGCAGGGTTGATAAATTTCTTGATGGACGGCCAAGCTTCAATTTTAATTGTTGGTCCAAGAAGTTCCGGTAAAACTTCTTTGCTGGTTTCCCTCTTGCTTGAAGTTGCACAAAACAACAGAATAATTGCAATAGAGGATACTCCAGAAATACCAGTTGATTACTTGCGTTCGCTAGGATTCAAAGTTGAACATCTGAAGATTGAAGCATTCGCAAAAGGCTACGAATTAAGCGCAGAAGATGCATTGAGAACGTCGCTGCGTCTGGGTGAAAGCATTTTAGTTCTTGGAGAAGTTCGTGGGCAGGAAGCCAAAGCCCTATTCGAGGCCATGCGCATAGGTGCAGTTGGTAATGTTGTAATAGGAACAATCCATGGTTCAAGCCCCTATGATGCATGGGACAGAATTACAAACGACTTGGGAGTTCCATCAACTTCTTTCAAGGCAACTGACATTATTATTACAACAAATACAATAAGAGAGGGCGACTCGAACAAGCGCTTGCGTAGAGTAATAGGCATAACAGAGGTAAGAAAAGACTGGAGCGGTGAACCTAAGTTCTTTGAAGTAGCCAAATACAACCGCAAGAAAGACAAGTTGGAATTTGAAAATTTCTGGAAATCGGAAACGATAAGGAAGATAGCTTCTGTAAAAGGAATGACCAAGCAGCAAGTGGCAGCAAACTTGAAGAACAGAATAGAAATGAAAAAGCATTTGCTGGCCGCAGCAAAGAAAAATCCAAAGGCATTGGAGTCAGAAAGCTTGGTAGCTGCCAATAGTAGGTATGCACAGTTGATTCAAGACAAAAAGAAAGTTAACTACCCTTCTTTATTTAATGAGTGGAAGAAAGAAATGGAAAAGGAAATACAATAGTAGGGGGTAATTCTGAACAAATATCACAAGTGGATCAAAGCAGCTATAGAGAATATAAACAGCGATTTTTATAATGGTTCATTTAGTCCGCAAAATGAGAGTGATGTAAAGTGTCATTTATATCATACACTTCTTCGAGTAAAACCGTATGTTAGAGGATTGAAGCCTTATCATATTGTACGTTCAGAGTTTCAGTTTGAATTGAACGAGTCTAAGAAGAAGGTCGATATTGCTATCGAAAGAAAAAATAGTAAAAGAAAAGAGGATGAATTTCAAACGCGACTCGGACTTGAAATAAAGGAAACGGGTAAAGGTGCTCTATCTGCAAAAGAAATCAACCGGAGGATACAGGGCGATGTCGACAAACTAGAAGCGTATGAGAAGACACTTGAAGGCGAAGAGTTAAGGAATTATAATAAAGCAATATTCTTTTTCTTTAGAGGTGCTGATAGAAAAATTTCAGATGAGATGAAACGCGTAATGGAAAGTATCCAAAAAGACTTGGATGACGTTTTGCTTTTTTGGGGCCCTTAACGCCCTAACATATTTCTTTATATGTGTTCACGCCGATTTCATTTGCTGTGCTCTTATGCCCGAAGAATTCTCTGAAGAGGAAAAGAAAATTCTGTCTCAATTCTTTACTAACATGGACAAGCCAATTTTTGTTCTAAGAAATTTGCCTGAAGTTGTAAAAGGCGCTTTATTTTCCCGCTACTCGCGCACGGACAAAAGCTTGAGACGCGTTCTACTAGATGAATTCATTCTTGCACCGGAAATGGGTTTCAAGGACATAGTAAACGTCCAAGTTGAAAGCGGAACAAATGAAATAGTTGCAATAAAGAAGGCAGAAGAATTTTACGATAGGGTTCTTGTTGGTTATGGTGATGATTCTGTTGCGGAGTTAGCAGGTGCTCATATAGCCATAGAGCAAGTTTCAAACATCGCTACGAAAGTGATAGAAGATGCACGCATAGGCTTCTCACCGCTAGAAAAATCTTCAAGGTATGTTTACTTTAACCAGAAAGTTAATAGCCAGTACCAATACTATAGAGATCCATCCATAATGTCATCAAAGTTTGCAGACCTTTATGTTCAGACTATGGATTCGCTATTTGATACGTACTCAAAGCTTGTAGATCCAATGGTAAAGTTCTTAATGGAAAAATTCCCTCAAGGCGACACTCCAGAAAGAGCCTACAAGTTCACAATTAGAGCAAAAGCTTGCGATTCGCTTCGCATATTTTTACCGGCTTCAACATTGACTAATATGGGAATGTTTGGTAATGGAAGAGCATATGAATATCTTCTCACAAAAATGTATGCTAACCCGATGACAGAGATGCGTGATGTGGCTGCTTCTATGCATGAAGAATTGAACAAGGCAATACCATCCTTCGTCAAAAGGGCAAGCCCTTCCGATAGGTATGGCGGACCGACAATAAAATACATTAGTGAAACCCAGAAAGCCTTGTCGCAGATTGCTCAGGATTTTACTTCAAATCCTGTTCCAACAGATTCTGTTTCGCTTGTAGATTTTGATCCTGATGCAGAAACAAAAGTTTTAGCAGCAGTAATTTATCAACACACACAACTTCCACTTGAGCAATTAAGAATGCTCGTGCGTTTGTTAAGCGCGGAAGAGCGCAAAGCAATTCTCAACGAATGCTTCAATAGAAGGGAAAATAGGAGGCATAAAGCCATCAGGGCATTTGAAAATACTTACTACACTTTCGACATTCTTGGAAATTATGGAATCTACAGAGATTTACAGAGACATAGAATTCTTACACAGGAAAAGCAGAATCTTACCGTAAGGCATGGCTACGATATGCCAAAAGAATTGGTGCAGGCAGGATTTGAAAACGAGGCGCGGGAAATTATGAAGCTTGCAGCCGATACTTTCAACCAGATTTACGAAGTTTTGCCATTGCAGGCGCAATATGCCGTTCCATTCGGATACAAAATCCGCTGGTACATGAAAATGAATTTGCGTGAAGTGTTTCACTTTACAGAATTGCGAAGCGTTCAGCAAGGGCACCCCGACTATAGGAAGACTGCGCAAAAAATGTTCCTAAAGGTAAAAGAAATTCATCCGAATTTGGCTGAATATATAAAGTTTGTTGACATGAATGATTACGATTTGGAGAGGCTGGAAGCCGAGAAAAAATTGGAAAAGAAATTACAGGAGATGAATAAGAGTGGAACTTAGATTTTTAAAATCTGCAGACCCAGAAGCTTATAATGCAATTGTATCTGAATTGCATAGGCAACGCAATACTATTGAACTTATCGCATCGGAAAATTTTACCTCTATTCCCGTTATGGAAGCTTGTGGAACTTGGCTCACAAATAAGTATTCTGAAGGATATCCTGATAAACGCTATTATGGTGGAAACAAATTCATAGACATTACAGAAAAGCTTGCGATAGCGCGTGCAAAACAAATATTTGGTGCAGAACACGTTAATGTTCAGTCGCATTCGGGGTCTACTGCAAACATGGCGGCTTACCTTGCTTTGATGGGACCGAAAGGAAGAATATTGTCAATGGAACTTTCACATGGGGGGCATTTGACTCATGGCAGTCCGGTAAGCTTCTCCGGTCAGATGTATGATATGTCTTGGTATTACTTGGACAAAGAAACAGAAATGCTTGACTATGATAAAATAAAGAAAGCGGCAGAATTAGAGAAACCAGACCTTTTGCTTTGTGGATATTCTGCTTATTCGCGTACAATAGACTTCAAAGCTTTCAGGGAAGCTGCTGATGCAGGCGATTGTTACTTGATGGCCGACATTGCGCATATAGCAGGTTTGGTGGCTACTGGCGAACATCCTTCTCCAATTCCTCATGCAGATGTTGTTACAACAACTACTCACAAAACCTTGCGCGGTCCACGCGGTGCGATTATAATGTCCAAGATTGAAGACAGGTTGGAAAGAAAGCGCATTTACAAAGAAGGCGAAAAGAAAAAGACATTAGCTGGAAGAATAGATTCTGCTGTATTTCCAGGCTTGCAAGGAGGTCCAATGGACCACATAATTGCTGGTAAAGCTGTTGCTTTTGGAGAAGCATTGAGACCAGATTTTAAACCATACCAAGAACAAGTCGTGAAGAACGCTAAGGTCATGTGCGGTTCCTTGCAAGATTATGGATTCAGAATAGTTTCCGGTGGAACAGATAACCACTTAATGCTTATTGATTTACGCAATAAAAACATTACAGGAAAAGTAGCCGAGACTATATTAGATGAAGCAGGAATTACAACTAACAAAAATATGATTCCTTACGATCCTTCTACACCTTTCAATCCAAGCGGAATCCGTTTAGGTACTCCAGCCATTACGACCCGCGGCATGAAAGAAAGCGAGATGAAGCAGATAGCTGAGTGGATTGCAAAGATAATAGACCACCCTACAGATACATCGTTGCGTACAAAAATTAAGCAGGAAGTAGAGGGGCTTTGTGCTCACTTTCCGCTTTATCCGGAAATAAAAAT
>CAYJQM010000025.1:0-5887 GCA_964372405.1 uncultured archaeon
AACAGTTTCGCTGCCGAATATTGAAGCGGCTTCCGCTATTTTTGCGGCAATGTTCTTGTTGATAAGAAAATGCTGACCTAGGCGGCGAGGCATAATTAAATCACATGTCGGCATAGCCGACCTATATTCATTTTGGTTGCAGGACGACTGTTGTCGTCCGCACGCTGGATTATGTCCAACTGTGCTTTTGCAACCTGCATATTATTACCTAGTATCTATCTTGCCTTGGTGGGCCGGCAACGAAAAGCCTGAAGCGCTCGTTATCGTTTTCTATTTCCTGCAATATTCTCTTGACAATCATGCCGCGCGGCTCTGGCAAAAACTTTACACGGCTTTGCAAGTCTTCAAACGACTTGAAAGGTGCTTTCTTGCGCTCATCTAAAATGTCAAACATATGTTTCTTACCTACGCCTGGCAAGAGTTCCATTTGGTGGACGCGCGTTGAAATCGGCTGCGACTTATTGAAAAAGTTAACGTAAGTTTGCTCATTATCTTTAACGATTTTCTCAACTGTAAAAGGCAACTCATTCTTTGCAAAGCTCGTCAAATCGTTAGCGCCTATTCTCCTTTTGATGCGTTCAACATGCTCCCACTGGCCTTCTCCGATGTAAATTCTGTCCCCGTGCTTTAGAGTAAAGTTTGGCTTGATTACAACTTCTAGCAATCGGAAAAACTTCTCGCCGATGACTTGTGCCAAGGGCTCCGGCTTGCCAACCGCTCTTCCTTTTGGCAGGAAATCTAGAACTATTGCGTATTCATCTCTCTGCAACATAAGAAAAACCTCAAGCGTATTTCTTTACGATATCCAGAATCTTCTGGACTTCGTCCTCTTTCAAAGAAAACTTTTCGCGGGCGAAAATGAGCCTTAATTCGTCAGGATTCTTAGGCATAAGATTAACTATCTGAACTAGCGTATCTGGGCCCATTCTTAGAACCGAGGAAATATCTTCTGCAAACTTCTTGGCTTCGCTAGCCTTAAGCTTTGTAAACTTCTTCAGGTGCTCGGCTGCCAGCTTTTGCTCGTAGCCAAGCTCCTTGTCTTTTTCCTTGTCCAGCATTATGTCCTTTGCTTCGGCCATGGTCACTGGTCTTGTTTCTATGATATTCATTAAATTACCTAAAGGATAGTCCTTCATTAGACTTTTTAAAGGGCTTTTAGCCAAATCCCATGTGCGACTTTCTTTTCGTCTTTCCACGTTGCACAATCTTGTGGAAGCGTGCACAGGATGGACAAACATAGATTTTCTGGTTGAAAGTGTGAATCATTGAGCGATCAACTGCTTGAAGAATTGTTGGGTCAGTAATCCTGAAACCCCTATACTTTGTAAATGTCTTGTAGCGTGGAACTTGCCTACCGCAGTAACCACATGTAACCAATGCTTCATGTCCCCTTGAATGAGAATGCTCCCATTTTCTTGTGTAAGGCGCTGTTCCGATTGGCATAATTATCAACTGCCTGCCCAATTTTTATGGGCAGCTATTTCATTGTCTGCTGCTTAAACAATTTCAACAACGGGTATTGAATAACGCATGCAAGGTTTTATAAAGACTTGTGAATGCGATTAGAATATGACATCACAACTTATGCAACTTGGATACAAAGGAGAACAACATGATGATATTGCCAGAATTGATACCAAAAAAATATATGCGTGGTTCTTGGACCAAGGCGAAGGCAACAGGCATCGAATTGAAGTGGTCAGAAAAACTGGCGTGCCTAATGAACGTGCGTATGCTGCATTGCAGAAATTAGTAGATGAGGGTAAGATTGCAAGAGCCCGCTGTTTTTATTCGCTAAAGAAATAATTCAACCCTTAACATTGCCCAAAGGCTTCAATTGGACAACCTTCTTAGAAATTCCTGCAATTTCCATTGTTTCTACAACTTCGTTGATGTCTTTGTAAGCTGCGCCCGCCTCTTCTGCTAAACCTGACATGCTCATTGCCTTGACAATTATTCCGTGTTTTTCCATGTCCTTTTGGATTTGATCCCCGCGGAATTTGTGTACAGCAGCCGTTCGGCTCATTGTCCTTCCTGAGCCGTGCATAGTTGAGCCCCACGTCTGCTCCATTGCTCCCTGCATTCCAGCAAGCAGATAAGAACCAGTTTCCATCGAACCGCCAATTATTACTGGCTGGCCAAACTTCTGGTATTTTTGCGGGATATCTGGACTGCCCGGACCGAAGCATCTTGTTGCACCTTTCCTGTGCATTACAACTTTGTATTTTTTGTCTTCAACTGTATGCTCCTCTACTTTAGCTATATTGTGTGCAACATCATAAACCAAATTCATTTCCAATGCTTCTGGCGTTGTTTTGAAAACTTTAGAGAAGCCTTCCCTTATTCTGTGCAAAATTACCTGGCGATTTGCGAAAGCCATATTTGCAGCGCAAGCCATTGCGTGATAATATGCCTGACCTTCCGGTGATTGAAATGGAGCACAACCTAGTTCTCTATCCGGAACGCTTATTCCGTATTTCTTCATTGCACTGTCAAAAACTGCCAAATGCTCTGTTGCAATCTGATGTCCAAATCCGCGTGAACCGCAATGGACCATGATTGCAATCTGACCTTCTTTTGTAAATCCAAATGCCTTGGCTGTTTCGCTGTCATGAATTTTATGCGCGACTTGAATTTCCAAATAATGATTCCCCGAACCCAATGTACCAATCTGATTTATTCCGCGCTTCAATGCCTTGTCAGAAATCTTTTCTGGTTCTGCGCCTTTTATTTGGCCGTTTTCTTCTATAACTTCCAAGTCCTGCTTCCAGCCATAACCATTGTCGATGCACCACTTTGCGCCGTCGTGCATAACATCCCGAAATTGGTTCTTGTTGACTTTTACAAATCCTTCCGAACCCACTCCGCTTGGAACTGTCTTGAAAAATGTTTCGACCAATTCTTTTATTTTTGGCTTGACTTCTTTGATCGTTAGATTGGTTGTCACTAGTCGCATACCGCAATTATGTGAAACTATAGAGTTTGCTATGAAATTATGATTTTTGTCAGCCATTGTCAAATCATAAACAGGTCCTCTATAATTAACAGGAGAAATTTCCTCAATCCAGTCAAAAACAAATTCTGAATTTTCTATTTTATGTTCCACACAAAATTTCTCAAATGTTGGAAAGTCTGGAGATACTCTAATGTTTCTGCCTTTTTTAAGAAGCTGAAGTTTTACTGCTGACTTATTTGTTTTCTGCAAATCTGCTTCGTAGGCTGCAAGCTTCATTTCTTTTGCTCTATTCAGATAAGCTTGCTTGTAGCAAAGGTAAGCTGCAGAAAGGGCGGATAATTCTTTTCTCTCTTTGCAATATTCGTAGCCTATCGTGCTCCACAATTTTATCAAATTTTCACCATTGGTAGAAATTCTTAAGGAGAGTTTGTAAGTTTCCTCTCCATACGAATTCACAACTCCTTTCTGTTTGTAAACTTTGTTTGTATTAACGCCAAATTCCAAAAGAATGTTTATGATATCCAAAAGGAAGTTCATATTCTCTCTTTCAAGAGAAGCGATTTTATTTTGGCTGAAACTGGGTTCTATAAAATTGTACGGTTCGCCTTTTCTTTGTGCAGGCTTTGTAAGTTCTGCTCCGAACAGACCCGCAAGATAAAGTCTTTTTATCCAGAGCGGAGACTTTTTAATCCATGTTGGCACTTGAACTGCTACTCTGGACTTATTTCCCTTTGGAACGCCCAAAGCGTGTAGCAGCACGCTCAGAGATTGTGAAACTATAAAGAGTTGGGTAGATTTGCCCACTATTTTTCTTTTCGCACCGCTTACCTCGTTTAGCTCGCTTCTATATTCTTTTGTCGTTGTATAATTTGCCTCGTAACCGAGCTCCTTAATATCCTGTTTAATCTCTTCTAAATCTTCTGGTTTGCCTATAGCTCTTGTTGCCCAGACCTCCTGCTTTCTTTTTCTATTATAATAAGTGCTTATATGACCATCGCCTGTAAGAAATCCTGCTAGTTTTGTCAATATGGGAAGTGCAGGAGAATTATATCTTAGCGGAAGAAGACCTTTGCTTTTTAGTTCTTTGATTAATTTTTGCCTCTCGCCTACAATTGTGGCAATTCCCTTTTCATCTAGAATTATCTCATCAGAAGGCTCCTCGTATTTTACACCTGTAAAGGGGCAGGAAACTGTTCTATCGCCTTTTCTCATAATCCCTGCTTCCTTGAAATCAGCGCCTGTAAATAATGGGTGGTCTGAAGAGAGAATTATTTCTTTACCTATTTTTGTTGTTATTTTAAGAACAGGTTTATCAGAAATTTTTTGAAGAAACATAACTGCATTGCCGTACTTTTTTTGCCTGCTCGCCACATCAATGAAAGAAAGTTTTTCACCATCTATGTCGCTGGACAAATCTTTTATCTTTCTGAAGTAGCCGTAATGACTCAATATTCTCGTATCCGGGTGTAAGCAGTTGATATCGAATCCTATTCCGCCTGGACTTATTACTCCTTTTTCAAAATCCATTGCCGCGACCCCGCCGATGGGAAAACCATATCCCCAGTGCCCATCAGGCATGCAGAAAGCGTTGCGTTGTATTCCTGGGAGGGTTGCAACGTTTGTTACCTGCTCAATAACACCTTTGTCCATATTTTCCATCAGATTTTTAGTAGCGTAAATTCGCGCAGGAACAAGCATTCCCTTCTTGTAGCTGGTAGGAATTTCCCACACTACCTCGCTGATCTGCTTAACTTGTTCTGGTATCATTACTTCACCTCCTTTTCTTTAACGATTAGACAATAATATTCGCTTCCTTGTGAGCTATATTGTTGAACTACGTTCAACGATACGTTAAAGCCTTTAAGGTTTTAACTGTACCAAGGTCCTTGCAGCTTTGAGTGTACATTGTAAGTTTTTAAGGCTTTTTTGAGATGAGATAAATTGTTTTTCTTTATAGAGAAAACTCGTAACCCCGCATGGGAGGTAGAGAGGTCTAGCATGCTGTGAAAATAGAAGTGAAAAGATTTAAACTTGGTTTAAAGATATTTCTTAAGCTTTTGCAAGTCTTTTTCTAAAGATTCTAATCTTTCAGCCTTTGCCCAAAAGCTCCTGGTACTCTGCCTCTGCAATTTCCCTTTTCTTTGGCTGCTTGACCTCGCTTTTTGGTCCAAGTAGCCTAAAGGCGGCGAGACCGAGAGCATACCCGTCGGAAGGCCTGTGCGAATTCGCGCCGAAACAGCCCATGCCCCTGAACCAGAGGGACCTGACAGAGGACTCTCCATTATCATCAAAAGTCATTAAGCCGTGATAGATTTTATGTTCGCCTTCTTTGAATAGACCAGCATTTTCCAAAGTTTCAACAACATCATCATCTTTATTTATTTTTACTTTCTTGCTCTTGCCGTCGTAAACTAATTCTCCTTGCTTTTCAACGACTTTTGGTCTTGGGAAAATTATTACTCCATCAGCTGTCTTCCTGAAGACTTCAGCATTGTGGAAGTAGTAGTCTTTATTTAATTGCCAGAAAGCTTTTCCTTCTGACGTTTTAGAATGAACTAAATTGTAGTTTTCTTGGAGAATTGAAATTCCGTAATTTCTTCCTGTTTGTTCTGACATTAATGTGCCCAAGAAGCCGAACTGTGAGGTTCCTAAGCTTGCTACATAATTCTGACCGTTAAAGTCTCTGTACTCTCTAGGCATGCTGTCTTTTCCTTTTAGGACTGTCAAGCCTTGTCCTTCCGTAGGAAGCTTAACGTGCTTGAAGATACCCTTTACAGTATCCGCTTGATTTTGCATACAATTTATCACTATGTAATAGTATTTAAAGCTTCCTCTTAGACGTCCACGATGACCAAAGCCTTATACCCGGCACGAGTTTTTTCTATTTTGAACATGTGCCAAGTGACAGCTTGGATATCGTTCTTAAGTTCA
>CAYJQM010000025.1:5897-8268 GCA_964372405.1 uncultured archaeon
TTTACTAATATGAACATGTGCCACGAAATAGACTGAAAGTCGTTCCTCAACTCGTGGCGGTCTGTATCAATTTTTTCGCCCTTCAAAGAAGCTTTTAGAGAAAATGTTCCTTTTGTTTCTTTTACTGCACACTTAATTTTAGAAAAGAGGAGCAAGTCTGCATCTTTCATATAAACCAATTCATTGAGAAAATTGAACAAAAGCTTTTCCAATTCCTTGTCGCCTATTTTTACTGTCTTTGAAACTTTCGGCTTTACGCCTTTTGTATCAACCATCGCTTCTTCTACTGCGTAAGCACAGCTTTCGAAAAGCTCGTTTAGATTTTTTCCAGTAGCTTCGAAACCTATGTCGGCGGTTGCAATTTCTGGAATGTATCTGAAGGGCATGAGAATGGTTTCCAAAGCTCACTTTAAATCCTTTGTTTTGTTGCTAAGAATTATCAAATTATGCAAATGGTGTAAGCACTCCAAGTTCTGCTAGTTTAGCTTCCACTTGCAGCATATTTGCCTTTTTAGTGTCCTCGAGAAGTTTTTTGGCTGGACGTGAAAAATATCTATGCTTTTCCATAAAACCGTAATTGAGTAAATACCATTCGGGTTCGGTATAAGTCTTTCCATGTGCTTCCAACTCTCTTCTAAGACTATTTGATATCGAGAAAAATGATGTGCTGCCTAAGTATCTCAAATCTGCATCACATATTATTTGTTCTATTGCACTTTTAGGTTCTTGTGGAATTTTTGTAGCTAAAATAAGTCTTTTAACTTCTTTTCTTTGCTGCAGTGTATATCCAAAACTTCGCAAAACATTTGACGCTATCCTCGCTCCATTGGGTTCATTTTTTTCGTATTGTTCTATAAACCCTGTATCGTGAAATAGGGCTGCCGTTTGTAATAACAAAGCCTTTTCGCCTTCTATTCTGCCCATTTCGTCAAACTGAACGACTGAATTGTAAACATCTATTGCGTGGTGGGGTCCGTGATAGAAAAGGCTTTTAGGCAGCTTTTTTTCCAACATTTCCAATGTAAACCTTTTGACGCCTTCAAAATCTATATCGTTAATAGCTCTTCACCTTCTTTCTGCATTCTAAGAATGCTGGAAGCCTGTGATGTTAGTTCTTTGCCCAATCTTGCCCTCTTTATATCCAGAGCATAACGCTGATAGAAAATCAATTGCTCGTCAAGTTTTCTTATCGGAGGCGGATTAATTGCATGATTTATGGAAGTTATTTTACTTGGTATACCACTATTCAGATTATCTTCATGAATTATCACTGCGGCCTTTTGGTCTAATGTCCTCATCAAATAGTCAGGTGTATGAGGATTCTCCGCCGTGCTTCTATAGTCAGCTGTAGACAAGTCTCCCATTTCTTTTGTGAACGTGGGTCCAGTTATTCCGTGCAATACCATATAGTCGTTCAAATATTGCAAAAATTCTCTTTCTGTAAAAATGAAATCCTCTCTTAAATCAAATAATGTATTAGAAACCCGTACGAGTCCTAATGAACGCCTGTGTGATCGGCTCAATCTGTTTGCAAAATCGTCGTATTTCTCCTGTCCAAGTTTTTCTGTTATTGCCGAATGAGTTTTAGAATGTATTTCCCTCTTATCTGCTTCATTAGAAACAACAAGAGCTGCAAAATCAAAATCTGAATGAATACTACCGTCCATAAATAAGTTTCCTATGTTGTCTATAGCTTCTTCATAAGTCTTTTGAGTAAATATAGATTTGTCCCTGTTTTCGTAATCGAGCTCTATCCTCTTTGTATTACCATTGCCATTCCGAAACTCTAAAATACCAGTTTTAAGGAGTTTCTTATAGTGTTCTATTCGACCGAGCTTAATTTGTGCCCGTCCACCACCCATTATGCCGAGTCTAATTTCTGGCACATCTTCTAATGCTTCACGACAAATTTCTGCCATTGGGTATGTTAGGAACAATCTTTCTGCTTCCTTCTTCAGACTGTTTCTGAAAAATCTATCAACTTCATCTGTAGTGTAATGTCTTCTAGCGCTCAACTTGTCACCACTAAATTAGCCAATCTTAACCTTTAAATTGGTTCCTACTAACGCTCCGTTCGAACAGCCAAAAGCTTTAAAAGCATTGATTGTAAAGTAGGGGCAGAAGTTTTTAACTGGAAAAACTGAAAATTGGTTAAATTATGACGCAAGAAAACAAGCATTTGCAGGCCGAAGCATTCCTAAAACATCTTGGTTTGACTGAGTATGAATCCAAGGCGTATCTTACTTTGCTTAGCTATGGGAAACTTAATGCAGAAAGTGTGTCGATACTAAGCGGTATTCCTTTGCCCAGAGTTTACGACAACATGAACGATCTTGCAGAACGCGGTATGATATTCATAACGAAAACCAGA
>CAYJQM010000026.1:0-8171 GCA_964372405.1 uncultured archaeon
TAGATGAACATATCCTTGTACTTTTCCAAGTTGTCATAAATTGGTGCGCCTGGATATGGAGTTAGAATTGTTATATCAAAGTTATCCGGTCTGTATTTCAAAATCCATGCCTTGGTCATCATCAAATCTTCATATGTTTCACTCGCATGGCCAATTATTGTAAATGCCTTGAACGCCATTCCTACTCTGTGGGCAACTTCAATTGCTTTTCCGTTTATTTCAGGCGTTGTGTTTTTCTTTATGATATCTCTCAAAACCCTTTCCGATCCAGATTCAACGCCAGTGCAAACTTCAACGCATCCCGCTTTTGCCATCGCTTCTGCTACCTCGGGGAAGCGCACAAATAATTCTGATTTAATGAAAGCGCGCCACTTGTAGTTTCTTTTTTCCAAAAGCTTGCAAAATGCTAAAGTTCTGTCGCGCACAAGATTGAACTCGTCGTCATAGAACATAAAAGCTTCGTAACCATATTTCTCATGAAGCATGTCTAATTCTTTAACAGCATTTTCTGGGCTCTTCATTCGCACTTCACTGAAAGGCGTCTGGAAACTTTTGCCTTCAACCGAATCCAACCTACCAGAACAAAAATAACATCTGAATGGACATCCTCTCTGTGTCATTACATTTGTTCCTCTGATGTTGCCGTTTGGTGTTTCAAGGAACCACTTGTATTCATCCATGTTAACCAAGTGCCTTGCTGCCAGCGGTAAGACGTCAATGTTGCTTACGTTAGGCATGTGAATCCATTTATCATTGCTTTGCAATGCCTGCATTATTCGCTCCTCGCCCTCCCCGACAAAAATTCTGTCGAAGCTCTCAAGCGGCTTGAAGTTGGGGTCATAATTATATAGCTGCTGTTGGATGCCGTTGGCAAACATCGATGGTTTCCCGTTTGTAAATTCCATAATTTTCTTCTGCCTTAGAATTCCCAACAAAGTTGCGTGCGCACCGCCTATGATAACTTTTGATGTTGGATCAATCTGCTTTATCGCATTTAAAATTGAGAAAGCCTTTGGAAGCTGTGGTGTAGTTGAGGTTACTAATATAGTATCAAACTTTTGCTGCCCTACTACATTTTGTGTAGCTCGTATATAGTCCTTTCTTCCTAGCAAGTCTAAATGGGTTATGTCACATTCCGATTGCTCTAAAACAGCATCAACGCCCAGTATTCCCAAATCCACGAATACCTTTTCTTCAAAAAGAAACGGCGCGGGCGGGCTGATTGACAATATCCTCATGTATGCTCACTATAACTCGATTATAATTTAGCTTGTCTTATAAGCTTAATGCATCTCCCAAGCTAGTTTGGTTGATGGATCTAAAAGCTTTTATTGCTTTGCCCTGAACCTAATCTATGCAAGTGCTTTTTTACGCGGACAACATAGGGAAGACTAAAGACATGCATCCTCTGCAAAGGGAAGTGTTAGATTATCCTCCGCAAGGCGTAAGCTACATCCGCTCAAAATACAAGAGGAGCATGCTAGAAAGGGCTTATTCAAGAACATTTCCTCTAAAACCAATAAGAACGCTACCAGAAAAAACTGGGTTTGAAGTAATTTATACAGATGGTTTTCTCCTGAAAAACAAAGCCCCGTGGGTGCAAGCTGTTGAAATGTTGCATCAAAATTACAAGTATTATGCCCATGAAATAAAAAAACTTTACCTTTCAGGCTTTTGCAAAAAGATTTTGCCATGGTCGTATGCTGCCGAAAACTGTTTGGTTTCTGCAATACCAGAACTTAAGGGTAAGGTTGAAACAGTTCATCCAGCAATACGCTTGCCAATTTTTAATAAAATAAAACATGAAGGACTAAACATAGTCTTTGTTGGCGGAGATTTCTACAGGAAAGGCGGGAAAGAAGTAACAGAAGCCTTTGAAATCCTAAAGAAAAAGTATTCTGATATCAATTTGATCACAGCAACCAATACGCCGCACGAAAAGGTTGTCAAAGAAATTTACCCCTCTGCAGATATTTTTGTCATGCCATCCTACCAAGAAACTTTTGGATTTGTTTACCTTGAAGCCATGAGTTTTGGATTGCCTATAGTTGCAACCAACATTTTTGCTGTACCGGAAATGGTGCAAGACGATAAAAACGGCTTTCTAATAGATGCAAAATACGTTCCGCCTGGAACGCCTATAGATTATTTCCATCAAGACAAGCCTGAAGTTGTAAAACAATTGGTGGAAAAACTTTCCCTTTTAATAGAAAACAAAACTTTACGCGAAAAGATGGGTGCTGTTGGAAGGGGCATGGTTGAGAATGGAAAGCTTTCCATTTCTTTCAGAAACAAAATGTTGAAGAGAATTTATGAGGAAGCTGTCTGATAGGTTATCTGCTCCACGAGAACAAGTTCTTGAAAAGAAAGTAGCCATTATTTATGTAAGCCTTGAGGTCTTCAAAAGACCTTACGTTTTGCATTTGGTGGAAAATATAATTTGGTCTCAAGTAAAATTCCATTACAGCTCTCTTTTTGTAAGCCGCTATGTCCTGTGTGGATAGATTGGTTGTTTTGAAGGTAACATAACTTCCAGATTGGTCCATTACATCAAAGCTTGGAGTTATCAATTCGCTTTCTAAAGCTTCTTTTCTTAAATCTGTACCCATTCTTGGAACAGGAACATTAAACGCAACAAAATCTGGGTTCAATTCCCTTGAAAAATTTAGTGTCTCCTCAATCGTTTCTCTGGTTTCACCAGGCAACCCTATTATGAAAGTTCCAAGCGTTCGGACGCCATGCTTCTTGCACAATGCGAACACAGCACGTAGTTGATCTTTTGTCAAATCTTTTTGATACCTATTCAATATCTCCTGACTCCCAGATTCGACGCCAAACATTATTGTGTGACATCCTGCCTGCTTCATTAAAAGCAGTAGTTCTTCATTCATGACATCAGCCCTTGAGAAACATACCCAACCAAAGCCAAATTTATTTTCTATCATTGCTTTAGATATCTCTGCTGCGCGTACTCTATTGGTACCAAAAGTTTGGTCGTTGAAATAAATATTCTTGAAGCCAAGTTTTTTCAAATAAGAAAGTTCTTCAACAACACTTTTAACTCCTCTGGTTTTAAAACCTATTTCAGACATTATGCAAAAACTGCATCTAAATGGACAGCCGTAATCTGTTAGAACAGTTGCAAAGGGGTATTTCCTTACGAAAGGATATTTGTAGGCTTTATTTTTGAATAGCTCATGTCTTGGCATTGGAACTTCAAAATTTTTCCATCTATCTCTTGGTGTAACACCAACAACAACTTTTCCATCCTTTCTGTAAATCATGTTGGACGGTTCTCCGCCTTGCAAGTAAACTAGAATGTCTGGCGTTGTAAAATCTAGAAGCGCCGCATCAATGAAATCGTTCTCCTGCAAAACTTTTGGCGTGCCTTCCATGAAAACGTCTCCGGTGCCAATTAGGATTATATTTTTCCCCAGTTTGTTCATTTCGCCCCTGATATCTTTCATGAAATCGAAATCGATATTCTTGGAAACCGAGCCCGTAAGAAACACTATAATGTCTGGATTTATTTTTAATATATTATCCTTGCACTTTTCAATGGATAGCCTGTCTGCTATTGCATCAATAAACTGTATATCATAATCCTGAAAAAGTATCCCGCTGAGCAGTAAAAGATCTGTTGGCTGATAGATGTAGTCTGTCTTTGAAACTTTGCTGCAGTAATAATCTCTCAGATAAGTCTTATCTCCCGGCGGATTAAGTAAGAGTACTAATTTTCTATCCATAAAAATCATTAAGCCAAAACTTATTCTACATGAGCCATTTCAAATGTAGTTCCAGATTCCCAGCCGAAACTTCTCTTCACCATCATATCAAGTAATTTAACGCTCATCGTTTTCTTGAAATCGTGCTTCTCCCAGTTTTTCCTGTAGTTAGAAGATAGTGCTCTTATCAAGAACTTGGGTATCGGTGTGTTCCTAAGGATGTGGCATAGTCTTTTTCCGTCAACAAATTTTGAAGTATACATTATTGTTTCCAGCATCTCTTTTTCTTCTTGTATCCATGGAGTGTATGTCTGTTGCCTGCTGAAAGCTATCCAGTCTTCAAGATTCTTTGGAACTTTGAAGCCTTGCTGTACCGCATAGTCAAAAAGCGGTGCACCAAGATAGGGGACAAAAATATAGAATTGTGTTATGTGTGCGTTTGGATTGTCTTTTATCAACTGCATGGAAAGGTCGACAGTCTCCATTAGCTCATCATGGGTTTCTCCTGGAAAGCCCATCATAAAATTATAGAAAGCCTTTATGTTTGTTGTTCCAAGTTTTTTGTTGGCGGCAATCATAGTAGCTTTGGTTTCTGCCTTATTTACCATTTTTAGTATGCGATCGCTGCCGGATTCTACACCAGGTTCGACAACGCATAGGCCCCCTTGCTCAAGCTTCTTGATGTCAGTGATCATTATGTTGTCCATTCTGGCTTGCATTGACCAATGAAAGCTTCCGTTTATAAGTTCTGCAATCCTCTCGGCGTGTTTAGGGTTCGATGTAAAATTCTCATCGTAAAATTTGACAACGTTTAGATTGTATCTTTTTACCATTTTTTCTACACGTTCATGAGTAAGTTCAGCAGTCATGCTCCTCCATCTGCCTTTGCTTATGCCGGCAGTGCTGCAAAATGTACACGTGTACGGGCAACCGCGACTTGATATGAAAGGCAGAGTACGATCGTTGCTGGTAAGTGCTATGCCGCCGCTTTTTACGTAATTCTCTACGTCAACAAGATGATAAGGAATTTCTGGTATTAAATTTGGATTTGGCTGCTCTGCTGATTTGTTAAATTTTATACTTCCGTTTTCCTTGTATACTATTCCGTTTACATCTTCTATTTTCTTTTTGCCATCCATCGAACTGATAAGGTCCTGTAGAACGAATTCGCCCTCACCCACAACTATCATGTCTATGAGATTATGGCTTATCGTCTGCTCGGGCATCAGAGTCGCATGTACGCCGCCCCAAAGAACTTTTGCATTAGAATTATCTTTTACAACTTTTGAAATATCAAGAGCATATTTCAACTGCGTTCCTGTCATGGATGGTATCAAAACAACTCTGGGTCCCTTTGACAATTCATTCAGAAGATGCTCTTTAAAATTATCATCGACGCGCTGATCGATTATTTTTACGTCATGTGTCTGGTTAACGCTCGCAACAGTAGACAGAAGTCCCAATGGAAGCTCTACGGAAGAATTCTTAATGTCGTAGCCAGTTTTTGGATAAGCCCCTAATATGTCTGCCATACTAATCCGTTATAAAGTATATTATTTAACCTTTATGATTCTAGCCGCTATTGGGGCTTAATGGGAAAGACCGTGTAAATTAGAAGCGGCTCATTGCCAGTGTTTTTAATATCTACGGAATTTCCAGGCATAACAAGAAATTCTTTCTGTTCTTTTATGTCAACGTTAACTTGATTTCCATTAATGGTTCCTTTACCGCTCCAGACAATGCCAGAATAAGGGCTTTCATCAGCCTTTCTGATGAATATTTCGCCAGGATTTATTTCAAATCCTTCCCCATAAAATCGATCAAAAAATATCTGAAGCCTCCTTCCCCAAGGACCTTGTTCAATAACTTGGCTAGGTCTGTAGTGATTTTTCTTAAATTCTGGATTTGTGGAAATCTTCCAGTCAATCGCCTGTTCTACAAAATCCGATTCATCTTTCAGACCCTTAAGCAAAAGTTCTTGTCTCTTACGAGGAAGTTCTTCTGCCGTAAATCTTTTTCCAAGCTGCCAAGCAGCCAAATTAAAATCGTCCTGTGGAAGTTGGATTTCAAATGTGGTCCATGGACCGGGGGCGTGCAACGCTCCTGCAGGAATTGTCCAGCCGTCATAGGGCTTAATTTCATAAGTATTGCACAGAGAATAAACATCATCAGATTTTCCAAACTGTTTTAATGCCTCTTCAAATTGCTCTTTTGTAACGTCCGGTCTTATTCCAAGTCTTGTAATAACTTTACCAAAATCTTTATTGTACGGTGAAACATTAACTGGCGGCAAGAAGTATGCTTCTAATTTTCCCGGTGGGCACATTTTTCCATTATTAACAATACCTGAATGTAAGTGGGCAGGAATTGGCGGAACTTCTCTGTCTTCTGAGAACGACGGCTTAACCGGAACGCCTCCTATATCCAAAACTTTAGTAAGCGGCCATCTAGACTTGAAAGTTCGCAGTGCCGGAACGCTTTCTATAACGTCTCTAAGCAAAACAGGTTTTCCATCAACAAAAATTTCTGTTAGCCCTTCAAGGTCTTTTTTCTTATCATTCTCTGCCTGAGTAATAGACATTATCCACCACTCAACAGGAACATATCCTCTTTCGTCTACATAACCCTGCTTAAACTCACTATTCTTTGCAACTATGTCCCTACCACTGTAAGTTTCTCTATGAACTATAGCTGGATTCGCAAAAAGTATTCCTTTTTGATTTTCTATTACAGTTATTATTTCTTTTGATTCAATCTCTTTCTTTTTAGATTCTATGATTTTTTCTATTAGCTTTGTAGTGGAATATCCCTCTACAACATCTACAATATGTATCCTGCCACCATTCTTTTTAACAGTTTCAGCCTCAATGCATTTTTCACCATACTCAGAACTTTTAACATGTACATTCGGTTTTACATCTTCCAAGAAAGGCATTGGAACAGTTTCATCAAAAATAAAAACGTAATCAACGCAATCTAATGCACTCAACACTGCAGCACGATCTTCTTGACCATTGATTGGACGGAGTGGCGACTTGTATTTCTTAATCGAGGAATCGCTGTTCAAGCCCACAATTAAAACATCGCCTTGTTTTTTCGCTTCTTGGAGAGACTTTATGTGGCCAACATGCAAAATATCAAAAGCACCATTAGTAGTAACAATTTTCTTGCCCTGCCTTCGCAGGCGTTCTGCCAACGCTCTGATATCTGTGCGTTTGACAAACTTAGGGTTCAAACCGCTAAA
Source organism: uncultured archaeon (assembly GCA_964372405.1). GTDB lineage: Archaea > Aenigmatarchaeota > Aenigmatarchaeia > Aenigmatarchaeales > JACQIB01 > CAYJQM01. Next base: position 6,970 of record CAYJQM010000026.1, read on the forward strand.
ATCATACGGTTTTCCTTTTGATGCATATCTTTTAGATGAGATCACAACTTTGTTATGAGTTTTCAAAATACCCAAGGCACTATCAGTTATATGGTGCTTAATGTAAGCGATATTGAAAACATTTGGAAAGTTATACTCTGTAAAGAATTCCAAATAGGCCTGGCCTTTTGCAATTATCAGATCAGCTTCTTTTAACAAGGACTTTAATTCATTGGAAACATATTCTTCATGCAGACCAAAACAGTTGCTGCCTGTAGAGACAATTTTTCCATATTCATCGAAACCGAGCATTTCCAAATCTTTCTTGGTTACATCGTTTAGCATAGGCGTTTCTTTTCCTACTATGAAAAGATTTTCCTTTCCAACCTTCTCACTAATCATTTTTATCAGGAATGTATCGAAAATAATTTCGCCGTCATTGTCAGCAAGAAACAAAACCTTTTTTGCTTTGCCTATAGATTCTAGAAGCTCTGCAGAATCATCTATGTCTAAATTAAAGTCTTCCAGATTAGAAACATCTTCTCCGATCTTGCTCAGATCATAATTTAGCACTAAAACCGCACCGTAATCAATTTGATTTCCTTTAATTGCAACTTTCAACATATCTTGAAAAGAATTAATTTTTATATTTCCGATAACTTGCAATGCACGCTGGTTTGATTCCTGTTTTAGTTTTGAATATGGATCTTGGTAATCAACAAGCCTATAAAATTCATTATACCAATCTGTAGCGAATTTGGTAATCATGGGATGCACATATTTGCCATGTGCAAAATGGTTTGTAATGTATCTCCTCAATTCAGCCTTTATCAGAATTTTTTTGTCTTCGTTCAATTCTGCATAATTAATGAAGCTATCTATTATGGCCACAAAAGAATTCATGTCCCTGTCCATTGTCTTCAAACTTGCTCACCGTTCTTCCTCCCCGCAGTTATGGCTTCTATGAGTTTGTCCGCACTGACGTCTCTGAAAGAAGGTATAATTTCAACGCGTCCGCCATAGGACTCTACTATATCTTTTCCAACAACAGTGTCCTTGTTGTGAGCTCCGCCTTTAACTAATATATCTGGCTGTATTGTAGAAATAAGTTTAATTGGTGTCAACTCGTCGAAAACCGCTACATAGTCAACACATCCTAAAGCAGAAAGTATTTTTAGTCTGTCTTCAGCTAAAAGTATCGGTCTTCCATTTCCCTTGTTTTC
>CAYJQM010000027.1:0-8144 GCA_964372405.1 uncultured archaeon
CTCAATAGCTAATTTCTTATCTAGACCGAAATTTTTCCCAGCTTCTGAAATACATTCTATCATACGCAAAAAGTATGCGGGTCCGCTGCCGCTAACAGCTGTTACTGCATCTATCATATCCTCGTGCATTTCAACAACTTTACCACCTAAAGAAAAAATCCTAATGACCGTATCCATATCTTCTACGGTAGCAGAATTCTTCTTAGATACAACGCTCATCCCTTCCCCGACAGAAATCGCCATGTTTGGCATAACCCTAACTATTCTAGATGTTGGTAAAGACGCCTCTAAAAAATTTATTGGTATACCAGCTGCAATTGAAACTATAAGTTTTTCTGAGGCATAGGGCAATATTTCGCTTACGACAATTGGAACGTCCTGCGGTTTTACAGAAATGAAAACGATTTCAGAATTTTTAACAACTTCGGAGCTACTGCCAGTTGTTCTAACTCCCAATTTACCGATGTTCTCTAGAGCATCTGGAAGTACATCACTTGCAAATATTTCTTCCGGTCTGTAGGCTCCACTTTTAATAATCGACTTTATGATAAACGTAGCCATCTTACCGGATCCGATAAAACCTATTTTCATAGTAGCACTCAATTTTGTAACGCATATAAGCGTTCGCCACCCCTGGAACAAACCTTTTAAATCTTCATTTACATGTCTGCCTATATGTTAAACATGTTGAACTACAAACAACTGACTGCAATACCGATAATCCTTTTCATACTATCAGCTGCCTATCTTTTCACAATAAAGGACAATCTAAACCTGGATATAGATTTGAAAGGTGGGACACAGATATCGTTGGACAGTTCTGAACAATTAGATACAGCAAAACTTCAAACCTTGCTATCAAAATATGGTGTCCATGTAAGAAGTGCTCGTTCTGCCAGCTCGCATACAACAGTAATTGAAGTCGGGGCGGAGGAGAATGCTGTTGATATTGTTAATGATGTAACAAAGGCTGGCTACAAATTCTCCGGCTACTCTGTCCAAAGCGTCGGTTCAACATTAGGTGCGTCATTCTTTCAGCAAGCACAAATTGCAATGGCGCTGGCTTTCATTTTCATGGCCATAACAGTTTTCATAATTTTCCGTGTACCAGCACCAAGTTTTTATATTGTTCTGGCAGCTGCAGCAGACATAATAGAAACTTTGGTTACGATGCAGTTGCTTGGAATTAAACTATCGCTTGCTACATTTGCCGGTTTGCTTTTGCTAATAGGTTATTCTGTTGATACTGACATTTTGCTAACTGCAAGAGTTCTAAAGTCGGAAGGTGAAACAAAACAAAAAATCAGAAACGCCATGAAAACTGGATTAACGATGACTGTTACAGCCATAGCGGCAATAGGCTCGCTCCTGATTTTTACACCAGCCTCCGTCCTAACTCAAATAGCTTCTGTCTTGCTCATCGGACTGGTCTTCGACGTGTTTAACACATGGGTAACAAACGCCGGATTGTTGCGGTGGTATGTTGAAAGTAAAAACGTTAAAACTGGTGTCTAAATGGAAATTCCTAAATTGTTTAAAGATTGGAGAATTTGGCTCTTGGTTATTTTGATAGTTGGTTCTGTTATAATGATATCTCCGTCAAATCAAAAATCTATTGTTGTCAGAAGCGTTTCTCCTGACAGTCCTTTAGCGGACAAGCTTAAAGCTGGAGATAGTATTGAGTGGGTCAACGAAAAGTTCATGGAAACTCCTGAAGATTTTTATGCTTTTGAAAATTTCAAGGGAACCTTGCGCTTTATTCACAACGGCAAACTTGATCTGGCAGAAGCTAAAGGAACAGGACTTGGCATTGTAGTAGTACCACAATCGTCCAGCAAATTGAACTTTGGGTTGGATATTATCGGCGGTACAAGAGTTTTGCTGAAACCGACAACTAATGCCTCGTCAGATGAAATCCAGCAAGCCATCGCAACTTTACAGACAAGAATTAACATTTACGGTTTGCGTGAAGCACGATTCCAGCATATTCAAGATGTCTCCGGTGGCAACTACATCCAAGTTGAAATGGCTGGTGGAACACAATCAGAAGTTGACAACCTTTTGTCAAAACAGGGTAAGTTTGACGCTAGAATACCAAGGATAGCAAGCGACGGCTCTAATTTCTTTGGCGAGAATGTTAAGATTTCTAACGAATCTGTAACTATTGGGAACAGAAGTTTGAAAGTTAACGATACTATCGTTTTAAGGGGCATTACTTTCCAAGTGTACAACTTCACGAAAGACGATGCAATTTTATTTGGTCGTGTATTCACTGGCGCTGATATAAAATCTGTTTGCTTGAGCGAACAGGCTGGCATTTGCACTTCACGTGTGCAACAGGCACCTGGTGGCTATCAATTTGTGTTTTCTATTACCACCTCCGACAAAGGCGCAAAACAGTTTGCCGAATTGACTAGGGACCTAGGACAAATAGTTGACCCTAACACAGGCGAAACTTATCTGGAAAGCAAAATTTCTTTTTACATAGATGACAAGCAGGTTACTGAGCTTACCATTTCTGGCGATTTAGCAGGCCGCGAGTTAACCGAACCGTCAATAAACGGTTTCAGAACAACTCGCGAAGATGCGTTGCAAGAGAAATTGTCGCTGCAAAGTATTCTGCAATCAGGCTCTTTGCCGTTCAGTTTCAATGTGGAAAGAGTTGAGCAAGTATCACCTACACTTGGTGCGACATTTTTGAATTCTGCTTTGCTTGCCGGCGGAGTTGGCATGCTTGCCGTCGGAATAATTATTTTTGCAAGATATAGGAGATGGAAGATAGCTTTGCCTGTTATTCTAACAGGATTTGCAGAAATCGTAATTATTTTAGGTACAGCAACTGTAATACAATGGACAATTGATTTGGCTTCGATAGCAGGAATAATTGCTATTGTTGGAACTGGAATAGATGCACAAATCATGATTGTTGACGAACTCCTAACAGGGTCAGAACAACGTGCATACACATACAAACAAAAAGTCAAGCGTGCAATGTTCATGATATTTGGATCGGCAGCAACTGTAATAGCTGCAATGATTCCTTTGCTTTTCATCGGCGTTGGTGTAACCAGAGGCTTCGCCATCACAACTATAATCGGCGTTCTTGTTGGAATTTTCATCACCCGTCCGGCATTCAGCAGAATTGCTGAAGCGGTTGTAGAAAAAGAATCTGTATAGAGTGTTCTTGTGTTTCTTCTAAGCGGAGGGGGGGATAACCATTGCCTCTAGAAGTTTTTGCCGCTTTTTTTCTCGGACTCCTAATTGGTATAGTAGCCGGACTCATTCCTGGTCTTCATGTTAACAATACCATACCAATAGTACTCGGGTTGTCTTTCCTGTTCGATCCGATGTCGGCGGCAGTAATTTTAATTTCTGCTGCTGTTGCGCAAGTTTTCATTGGATTCATCCCGAGTATTTTGCTTGGTGCTCCTGAGGAAGGAACGGCACTAAGCACTTTACCAGGACATAGACTAATGCTTCAGGGACGGGCATACGAAGCTATCAAGCTAACAGTAATTGGCGGCCTAGGAGCAATGCTGCTTAGCATTTTTCTTTTGATTCTAATAGAACCCTACATTAAAATTGTTTACACATCGATACGCCCTCACCTAGGCTATATTTTGTCAATAGTTGCAGCTTACATGGTATTTAGCGAGAAAAGTAAAGAGAGAAAATTTTATGGTGCCGTTGTGTTATTGTTGTCAGGTTTATTAGGAATAATTTCTCTTAACGGCCTTGGAAACCTAATGCTGTTTCCTATGCTGACAGGATTGTTTGGAATTTCTTTGCTTGTGAACAGCATAAGAAGCGAAACCAAAATACCAACATCCATGTCATTTGAGGAACAGCCGATTCCTAGAAAAGATGTTGCGGGCAGCATTGCCATTGGAAGTGCTGCAGGAATTCTGGTCGGCCTTTTGCCTGGAGTTGGTTCCTCGCAAGCTGCAGTAATTGCGCAGGAGCTTTCTGGAACCAAAAGTGAAGATGCTGACAGGCGTTTCCTAATTTCAATTGCCGGAGTAAATGTCTCCGATATGATCTATTCCCTGTTGGCGTTGTGGCTTTTGTCTAATCCACGCTCTGGTGTTGCAGTTGCCGTTGGAAGCCTCATGCATGTCGGCTTGAATGAAGTGATGATATTTTTGGCCGTAATTATTGCTGCAACAGGAATCTCTGCCTATTTGACGTTGAAGCTGGCACGAATAGCCCTTCCTTTGATGCGCCGCGTCCATTACAAAAATCTCAGTATCGCCGTCGTAGTTTTGCTCTGGGCACTGATCGGCTATTTCACTGGCCTTGAAGGAATCCTTGTCGCCTTCGTATCAAGCGTGATAGGAATGGTAGCAATTCTTTCCGGAGTAAAGAAAAGTTTATGTATGGGATGCTTGTTGATACCTACGATTTTATTTTTCCTATAAAATAATTATGCACAGCAAAATGCTAAGGCATCTTCAAAAATTTACCGAGCGTTCCGCTGTGCGAGAAATAAATTTGTGAGCCGCACTGCGGGCATACTCCTGACAGTGAGGGCCTGTGGAAATTCCAGTTGCATGATGGGCATCCAACGCCTTCGAATACATTGAGCACAGTTTTATCTGGGGACAACATTTTCCCACCGCTCAACATTTCACTCAAGCTTTTTTGCTTCACGCCGTCCATCAATTGCGTTTTCTCGACGCCAACTGTTTCGAAAATCCTGAGCAGGGGAGGCATCAGTTGGTTCTCAACGTAATAGGTAGAATCTATCTGTAATCCTTTCTCCTCAACGTAGACTGGATCTTCTGCTCTTTTGGACAGCATAGTATTGCCTTTGGTTATTACGTAACCAATTCTTTCACCGATCATGTTTCCTCTAGATGGGTCACGCTCTTTCAGCTTCTTAGCAAGTTCAACGTGCGGCTGAATGCCATCATAGCTATCCAAGCTTTTAGTTACGCCTTTAACAACAGTTAACTTGTCCAGTGGAACTTTGTTTTCAGCCAATTCTTTCATTACAGTCCTGACATACGCAATCGCTTTCTTTACATTCTGTTCCTTCAGCAAAATATTTAGAACCTCAGTCATAGTATCAGATGTCAGTATGCACCAATCGCGTCTAACGGTTTCGATTCCTTTCATTTCCATTTTGTCTTTCCATTCAAAGTTTCCATTTACAGGAACTTTTTCGAACGCCCAACCAGCATATCTTTTCTTTGATAGAATCAAAAGTGATTTGTAAAGCTTTTCGTATTGCAATTCAAGCCCGGACATCTTTGACGTAACAAAGGCGGCAACATCCTGTCCGAACTTTTGCGCCGCATCCAGATCTGTTAAGTCAGTCTTAATGAAAGTAGAGTCTGTATCAGAATACAAAACTTTTACATCGAACTCTTTTTCTATTGCATCTCTTGTCTTGACTATATTGTCTCTTCCTATTGCTGTAATTGTATTGGCAACATCGAGAACGTAAAGCCTCGAACGAACATATCCTGTGTAACCGTAAAGTGAGTTGGTCATATCTTTGAGAGCGAGCTGCTTTGCATTTAGTATTCTTCTTTTTTCTCTATCCGATTCATTATTAGCTTGCTTCTTTACCGCAGACCTCGTATCAATAAGTTCTTTTACTATAACAGGTAAAATTCCTTTTCTGACTTCTGGCTTTACGAATTTCGCACCGAATGGCGAAGTAATATAATCTGAATTCTCATTTGCATCGTTTCCAAGCAAAAGTGTTGTGGGACAGACATTAAACGAATTGATTATAGACGGATACAAACTCTTGAAGTCCAGCACAGCAACACAACCGGCAGTGTGCAAGCCGACTGCCGGTTCCAACACCAGTGCCCCTTTCAATCCCAGTTTCTCTCGCTCTGTATTTCTTTTGTGCATTTCATGAGAATCAGCCTTACAGGGCATTATGTAACTTGTATTGTGGAAAACGTGAAGCAACTTGCATTCAAGTCTTTGAGATTGTCCGCCGAAAACGTCCTGCAAAAGCAAACCTGATATTTTAGCAATTTCAAAAAACTTGTCCAACATGCCCTTATCCAAAACCATTCTCATTGCAAGCTCGCTGTCCCTATGCGCATACTTTATCAATTTTTGCAGTCCTTCCTGGTTGCCGCTCCACAGATTCTTTATCTCATTAATGCCACCGACATCAAGCTTTTCCATTCCCAAAAATTCTTTTGCAACTGTTCGTAAATCGTAGCGCTTGAACTTTACCCACGGGTCCCGCTTTAGAATTTCATATGGATCGACAACAACGCGTCCAGTTAAGTTTATCGAATTTCTTCCCTGCACTTTTTTAACAAATACGGTTTTCTCTGTGCGTCCTAAATCCTTTGGAAGATCGTGGTATTCGAGCCTTCCAAGTATATGTGGCAAGTCGTAGTTATTAATGTTGTATCCTATTATTGCATCCGGATCGTAATCTTTCATGATGTCAGAAAATTTTTTCAACATTTCTATCTCGTTAGGGAGCGAAAGGACTCCTTCCCCACCTGTGCTTTTCGCAACCAGAACCAAACTTTCCTGTCCGCGATAAGATGGCGAAAACCTCAAGGCCATCATTATTATCTGGTCTTTCTCTGGAGTTGGCACGCCATTTGTTATGCACTCTATGTCGACTGACAGGTAGCGCAGCGGGGCATTTTCTATTACATCAACAGGCTTTATCTCAACTGCATCGATTGCCTTGCATTTTACAGTATCGGTGCTGACAGGTTTGCCTGTTACGTCCATCCACAGCATTCCTTTGAGTCCGTGGTCCACTAAAAATCTATAGCGGAATAGTATGTCTGCTTCGTAAGGGACACCGAACCTCGTTGAGTACTCGCGCATATCCGGCGTTTTCGATGGATCGGTTCCAGTAATTTTCAAAACTTTGATCGGCTTTTGGAATCCGAGTGGTATAGTCTTCTCAACAACTTCGGTCTTTACGTTGAACATCTTTTGCATTTCTTTTGCCGCGCCTTCCAAATCTTCTGCTTGAAGGTAGAAGTATGGCAAAAACTTGTCGTAGAAAACACAAACTGTTTCTCCTGTTTTTGTCTTACCGAAAATTCGGAGCAGTGGTTTATTTTTCAGTATCGTGTAATCCGCATCAATAATTTGAAGAAGCATTTTCGTCACCAATCTAACAATTCAAAAATGTGTTTGCGAAACAGATTTCATACATAATATCACTGTTCATTAATATCACACACAGCTATTTACATCGCTTTGTTTTCAATCTATTTATTCTCCAAATTCAACGGTGCGGTCGCGCATGTTTATGCGCGATGCTCTCGTAAATCCTACAACTGTTGTTCCTTTGTGATGCAAAACAAAGTCCTCGGCACCTTCGATGAAAATCAAATCCGGAACAGGTTCTACTGCATCGTATGGCGCAACACCAAACAATCTCCTCTTCAAAATCTCCTGCGCCATTGGCTCGCCTGCGCCAAACTTCTCTTTCATTTTCTCATCGAGCTTACAGATCATTACTGAAATGCCCTTGCAGTCGAACCAGTCGATTTCTTTTTCTTGGGCTTTCAAAATAAAATCTGACTGCATTCCTACAGAAATATTTACATCTGTTTGCTTTGCTTGCTGTAAGGGTATATCGGGGAAAAATATTTCATCTGCATACACTATCCCCTGTGTCATCGTGCCCACAACTCCGATAACGTCGTCGGTTAGGACTTTGACATTGCTCGGCAACATGAGCTGCACGATACCTGTTGGATCCTCTATCAAAACTTTCTCGCGCACAGTAACCGTTCCAATAATTGTGCACCTGCCATTTGCATTCTTGATTGAAACTGCATTTGACATTTCTGGCCTGCGCATCACTGCCTTTTGTAGAATTGTGAAGCGTACGTTCCATGCCGCGATTAATTCCGGCATGCTCATTTCTTTTCTTGCCTGTGCCTGCTTAATTAATTTCGCTGGAACTGCTGTCAATCTCTTCACCAAAATTTCATCTAGTACCATTGGCTTTGCATCCAAGTGTGTTAATTTGTCCAACAAAGTATTAAACTGGGGCTCAGGCATCTGGTTGAGTTCTTTGGCGAGTACAGGCTCTATCAGTATACCCATTTCAATTATTTTCTTGATTTGCATAAATATCACTGATTAAGAAAATGTGTTTGCTCGTTTACAGCAAAAGCAAACTTCATTTT
>CAYJQM010000028.1:0-8128 GCA_964372405.1 uncultured archaeon
GCATGCAAAAAATACTTGCCGGTTTTGTTGTCGGCTTGATTGCTTTAACGCCTTTTGTTTTCGCACATGAATCTTCTATCAAAGCGGGGGACCTGCAAAGTCTTGCTGACAAATATAATTCTAATTTGGACAAAGTTCCAGGTGTAATAAAAACCGTTGCAGGAAATGAGCGCACCAATTTGCACATAAGTTATCCTGACGGCGATGAGGACATAATAGGAATTGTTATGAAGGAAGGTAAAATAGAAAACATTTCTGATGGAGCTATAGAAAACCCGACATTAAATTTTTACACGAAAAGCGAAAACGTAGACAAGATTCTGAAAGCTGAAGACCCATTCTTAGAAGCAGGAAAATCCTTTTCTCGCAACGAGGTTGTTTATAGCGGCGTGGGGCTATTTGACAAAATTAAGGTTTGGTTGATCAGATTTGTGCTTTCTACTCTCGGCTTTATAATATTTCCTGCATTTTACAAGTAATGCTCTACGGAAAAATTTACCAGGAATTTATGGCAGAAACGCAGAAAGAAAAGTACAAGCAAATTCTATCAAAGACAAAGCCTAAAGGAAAAATTCTTGATGTTGCCTGCGGACCAGGCTTTGGAGCCAAGATGATGAAAGGCGCTATTTTTACTGACAACAACGTTACCTACTTACGCGCATTCAAAGGCTTGCGCGTTTTAGCCGATGCAAACTTTCTACCATTCAAGAGCGATTCGTTTGATACTGTTTTGTGCATTGACTTTGTGCACATAATGAAAAACAAAAAAGAGCTGACACGCGTTGGAAAAAGCTTGATTGTTTCCGCATTTTGCAGCGAATTTAACTGCAAGCAAAAATTGGAATGGCTGAAAGAAACTTTCGGCGCGGCAAAACAGGAATTTTTAATTAAAGCAGAGAAAGAATGGGATGCGGTTATTTCAATATGGTGTAGGTAAGACCGGCATAAATTATAACAGCAACAACTGCTGTTAGTGCAGCATGGCCGAAATTGAATGGTAGATTGACCTGAACAAAGCCTGCTACAAAATCCTGAAAATAGAAAGCTGCTAAAGCCGACAATAGGACCGCAACATATTCCCGCCACATAGAAAAATTATGTTTTCTGAATATTTATAGTTTGTATTTCAGCTTGGCTACAATCCCGCCAAGCCCCAAAAGCTTTTGCCCTGCATCGTGCTCTGCACTGACAATGATAAGCTGTGAACCAGATTTGTAGGCTTTATCTATCAGGTCTTCAAATTGTCTTAGATTTTCATCTGCAACAACTATTTTTTCAACGGCTCCATCGGAAACAGCTTGCTCAACGTCTTTTCCATAAGTGGCAAGACCTTTCTTTCCCATTTCTGCTAAAATCTCTTCAACGGCAGCAACTTCTTTTCCAAGTTTGTTCTCTTTAAGCATTTTTTCAAGAATATGAGATTTCAAAAATTCGTGCAAACCAGGACCGCCAGTTTCATTGAGCCTTTCACTTGAAATTTTTTGTAGAAGTTCTTTATGCCTCTCCTTAATGAATTTTTGCAAGTTTTCTCTTGTGAAGCCTGGACCGGCTAAAATTATTTTTTTAATTTCCTTTTTCCTCATCAAAACCTTAACAATATCTTCATAGTACATCTCAGGCTTCTTTACGATTTCCTTTTTACCCAGACCTGGACCGTGCACATGTGCAACATGCTGCGCCTTTTCTTTAACAACCCAGAACTCTGCATCCCTTTCATCTAAAATGCAAAGGAAAACTGGCTCTGGCGGTTTGGTTGCATTTTTTATTTTATCAGCTTCCCAACTTTTCCACTGCTTCCAAACCTCAATCATTTGGAAAGGCTCTATTTCCAGGGTGTGCCAAGCATGCAGTTCTACTTCTTCCGGTCCTTCCTGTATTTCTCCGCCTACGCGCAGAATTTCTTCTCCTAACTCAATCTTGTCTGCCTTTACCGTAAGCAGCATTTCTCGCTTGCCAGCCTTAATTTTTTCTTCAGCACCACGTCTGACAGTAACAGAACGCAGTGTTTTTGTTTTAACAATCGAGCCTTTGGTTAGCATCAGTGACAACAGCTTAAGGTCTGCCTGATTCTCCGGAGTAATTCTTGCAAAATCGTGCTTTGCATCAAAATGCGCTTTCATAGAAAAACATAAGATTTCGCGTCTTAAATATGCGCATTTAAGTTTTACTGTCAAATGAAGATTATGGCAAGTATTGATAGTTGGCATTTTATACTAGTGTTCTTGTTAGCCATCGGTTTGTTTACCGGGACATTTTTGCTAACGGTGGCATTTGGCGGTTTATCGGCAGGACCGAGCGGGGCATTTGTTGCCAAATATTCCGACAGAGTTTTGCTTGCCGAAGATAGGCAGATAAGAAGCGATTTGACAAAGCTTGTAGAAACAAAAGGTATTTTGAAATCTGCATTTGGAGAGGAATCGCAGGGTGTAACTGCACCATTCAAGCTTTCGCGACCGACTGCTTACAATGCTGGAATTCTGGAATTGACGGTCAACAAAAGGGAAGGCGGTCCAATTGTTTTCCTTCTGAATGAAGTTGAGATTTTCAAGGACAGCCCAGTAAAGGGCTATCATTGGATAGAAGTTGACAAAGACCTTTTACTGAAAGGGAACGTTCTTGACGGCAAAGCACTCGGCGGACTAAATCCTTTTGAGACTACAAATTATGACATAGAGGCAAAATTTTCTGGTGCCGTAATAAAAAAGTTCAATACGACTTTTCTTGATTCTAAACAGAAATATGGAAAGGCATTCTTGCAGGTTTTCTGGAAGAGCAACTATGGTAAAATTATGATCAAAGTTAATGACCAAGTGATTTACAATGACGAGCCTAAGGACAACCTTTACATCCGCTTAGATGACTTAAAGAAAAAGAACACCATCGAATTCTTGCCCGAACCTGGCTCTAAGAACTGGATTGATTTGGCACAGGTTGTTTTTGAAAAGTGAATATTTATTACGCGCGTTTAAACCTTGTTCCGATATTGCTACCCGAAATAACGCTATCTTTTATATTTATATTCTCCGAAACTTTATTGCCGACCACATCACCATGAACCTCTCCAATAATTTGTGTATTTGCCGAAGGCTGAACATCTATCCAATGCTCGTTTTTAATGTTGTAATGTCTGCCTACAGCATCCGAATAAGAGATTTCAAAATCCCATCTCATTTTACCTTTCTCTGTTGGTTTCAAGGATACGGTCTTTTGTAGAGTTACATCTTCTACCGTTTTAAAATGCATATCGGTATCACCATCTACATTGCCCCTTATTCTGCAATTTGCATTATAGGCTGGTCCGCTCCCGTTATTAGAAAGTGTTATTTGCACAGGGGTGTAAAAATCTTCCATGAGAACATCATGACGCATACCGACGCACAACTCTGGTATCATGCCATCTAACTCTTTCTTAATGTTATCCAACTCCTCTCTAATTGTGTCTGATTTTAGTTGGACGGCTTCTACCTTTCTACTTAAAATTTGCTTATCTTGAAGTTGCGTTACTTTACCTCTTTCCTGCTCCGAAATCTCGTTTTCAATTTGCGGCAAATCCCGCTTTTTATATGCCCAAGCCAATAACCCGAAAAATGCCGAACCTACGAGCGGTCCACCAATTAGCCCTATAGCCAATGGGACTGGTGAAAAAACGTCAGTAGTACGATATGTTGCAACAGAGGATACATACCCAATAGTGCCACCAAATAATAAGCCCATCGGCAAACCAAAATACTTTATTGCACCATCTACAGAATATCTGGACATTTTTTGGTGAGAGGACTCGAGACCAGCATCTAAGCCTTTTATGTTAGAATCTTTGTGCTCGATTTCTTCTAATATTGCATTCTTTTCCGACTCACAGTCACTAACGCTCCTATTGTAATTATTAACTTTAGCTCTCAAGCGTTCAATATACGCGTGGGAACGTTTTGATATCGGGAAATCTGGTACATTCAAATTGTCATCATTAGTCACAATTACACCTACTGATATTACTAGAAAGTAGTATATATAAACCTACTATCCGTGTGGTGCAATAACTGTAAACGTTATCAACTACTTTATATAATTCTTTTCCATAAGTTAAGTGAGGTTTGTTGAAGATGCCTGATGATGTTGAATTGGAAGAGGAACCTGATGTTGAATGGGAGAAGGATGAGGGATCAAAAGAAGCACCTGGAAGAAGAGTCCCGGTTAAAAAATATAAAGTAACAAAGATTCCATGTCCGATAGCTGGTCATACTCATACATTAAAGATAAAGATTGACAGTAACGGTAAGGTAAGTGGTGGACCATTCTGCCCGCTTACTGGAACAATGATGAAAGTTACCAAGAATAAGAGGGGTATCATCCAAGCTACTATAGCTTCTGTTGCAGACTTCAGTTACGGCAAAGGCGTGCGGAGCAGACTCGGCGAAGCTGCTATATTTTTCTTTTTGGCTATGGTATTTGCAATTGGGACGCCAGCGATTGGAATTCTTGGCATACCTTCGCTAAGACCTTGGTATATTGTAGCAGCATTAATATTGTGGGGTGCACATGTACTTCTTCCAAGTCAATCTGAAATCCTAAAAGCAGCGCGCAAAAAAGAAGGAGAAGTTACCTTTACCAATGAGCATATGGGTCTTGCTTATTCGAAAAGCTTTCTTAAAATATTTTCCATGATATTTTTAGTTTTGGAATTTCTTCCCATCCCATTCGCCAGTATACACAATAATCTTCTTGCAACAATAATTCTTTTAATAGAATATTTTAGCTTGCCTTCTAGCTATTTTACGAACCAACCTACAAAGGCATCCGAAGCCTGGCTAAGAACCTTTTTAGGTGTTTTCTTATCGACATCCTTCTTTTTCCTATTTACTCCAAACTTCGACTTGGGTAATACAGGTCTTGCAATAGGATTAATCTACGCTGCTGTTTTCGTAGGTGCAATGATTACAATTAATATTGTTGTAAAGAAAACTTGGGCTACACTTTTAGCTGGAATCGTTCTGGCTGTAATAGGCATACCCATTGCTCTTACCACTGCACCATCTCTTTTAGCCCCGAACTTTTCTCTGTTTTTCTTATCAATGGCTTTCTTTGTAGTTTTTCCAACAAGAAAGAAACCTGCAGATGAAAAAGTTACGGTCAATGTAGGTTTGGGACAGGGTATTCATGAATACATCAATGACAACTATGACAAATGGGAAGACCTTGGAAAGGGTGTATTTCTTGGATTTGCATTGGCAGCTGCTGTACCTGTAATAGGTGGTTTAATTGGTGTACCTGGCGTTCCTGGACAGCTAACTTTAATTATGACATTGATATGGGCTATCGCAATTGGGATCGGTACTACAACAGGTCGCGAAGGCAGACCGTATCTTGGGATAATGATCCTAGCTTTCTCCATGTTTGCCTTTAGCTTATCATATTCAGAAACAATAGGTGTAGCATTCTTCGGATCTTACTATGGACCAGTATCTAATTTCTTCTCAACGACACTTGGACCTGTGGGTGATGCGTTCGGTAAAACATCGTGCGAAGCTGCAGCAAGCTACAAATGCATTACAGAAGGACCCGCTACTTGTGCTGCCGAGAGATTAAGATGTCAGAAACGGGAATCAACTGCAGAAGGAAGCATTCAAGCTATTGAAGTTGTTACTGTAAATTTCCAGCCTAAGGAGGCGAGCAACAGCATCCCAACAATTGGCTATATCGAAATCGAAAATAAAGGCGACTGGGACGCGAAGGATGTTGTGCTTTCAGTTGAAGACCCGAGGTTGAAAAGACCGGGAACGCCGTCTAAAAGTGCTGGTGCGTTTATAGGAAATTCTGTAATAAACAGCTGCATCGGCGGCGACCCAACACAAGACAAAAAGGGATGCACATATGGGGGCATTTTGCCAAAACTTAACAAAGCAACAGGGCGTGGCGGAAAGGGTGCGATGCAATTTACTTTGGACTGGAACAGTTTGACAAATAGTGATAGGGGACTTTCACCAGACGTTACTTTTGTAATAAAATACAACTATAATGTAAGTTCAGCTTACAGCATTGATGCACGCAGTAAAGATGAAATTAAAAGATTGCTACAAGAGGGACAGACTATTGGCACGACAATAGCGCGCTACTCTGGAGGTCCAATCCAAGCAAGTTTATGGACACCAACATATGTTCAAGAAAATACTCCTGTTAGTATAACTGGGACTTTGACAAATACTGGCAGTGGAACTGCAAGCAAAAGCACTTACTGCATTTACTTGCCAAATGACGTCGATACGATTAAGAACAATGATCTGAAATGGTCAAAGAATGTCGCAGAAACTCCTGACAAAAATCTTTGCCCAGACATTCCGAATACAAAAACAATACAATGTAATTTGGATGCAATTGAAAAGGCTGGTACAGCTGATAGCAACTTAGTTTTACAGGATTTTAGGAGTTGTAGTTTATGGATAGAAGCTCACACAAACGGTCAACCACAGAAAAGGCTAGATATTATCGGCACAGCAAGCTACGATTACACTATAGAAAAGGTGAAGAAAGATATTATTGTAAGCGCCCTTTCGGCAGAGCAAGCTGGTACCGCAGCAAGTGAAGAACCAACATCGCCTACACCGCCTTAATATTTAAACAGGATATGAGAATGATTGATATGGAAAAAACTGTTTTGTCGATAATTTTTGTCCTCGCTATTGCAGGATGTGTTGGTCAAACAACAGGACCTACACAAATTGATATAGCCGATGTTTTGGTTGCGGAGAACCAACCGGTCATTCCAAGCCAGCCAACTGCTGGTTCAACATTTACTTTTAGGACATTAATCAAAAACCAGCATCCTACAGAATTTGCAGACGGCGTTACAGTAACTTTATTCGACAGCGGGAAATGCCAGCCAACCGAATTGAAGACGCCGCTTTTAGGACCAACAAAATTTGCGCCGGGGCAACAAGAAATAATTAAAATAGATTTTGATGCGCCAACTAAAGAACAAATCGTTGGACTGAGCGCAGTTTGCCCGATACGGTACAAAGTTTCATACAATTTTGATGCAAAAAGCGAGCTGGGCTTCAATGTTATGTCTACAGAAAGATTCAACCAAGTTGAAGCAGAAACTGGAGAAAGACCTGTCTCAGAACCGAGAACAAACATTGGACCAGGTCCACTTAGAATACAGCTAACACCAAAAACAACACTGCCGGTGGAAATCGGGAAAAGATTCCAGTTTGATGTTTCTGTTAAGGATGATGGAACCGGAACTGTCAATGGAGGTGCAATTGAACCGGGCAAATTAAAGCTGGAAATTCCTGTAGATGTTTTAGTGGATGAAACAGTTGACATACAAAATAATGCATGCAACGGAAAGTTTGTAAAAGATACTTCTGATAACACAACCAAAATTACTTATTACAATAAAGACAAGATTGACTTTATACAAGACCAGACAAACCCGATAAGTTGCTATTTCAAAGCGCCCGGATCTGACAAGGTGCCAATTGAAAAGCAATATACAATTTCCGCTAACATTATTGACTATGTTTACGACTACATTGGCCAGCAGGTTGACGTAACGATAAAGCCTTAGGGATTTTTATGAAGTCTGCCCTAGCGATTATTTTTATTGTCGCGGCAGCCGGCTGCGTGGGACAGGCTGACAATGTTTTGAAGAGCGTAATTGATGTTCCTATTTTAACAACTGCAGGCACAAGCGAAGACATTGCCATAACAGCTAAAGTTCCAGAATTCGCAAGACAAAATAAAAACTTTGACTGGCAGATTGTTGCTCAGCCAGTAGTTGATATAAGTAAATTTTCAATTGACGTCTATGATCCTTGTAAATTTACAGGTCCTACAGAGGACCAACAAACTGCTTTGAGAACTTATACCGAAATCAAAGCAAACCGCACAAAAACTTACACTTTAACTTACAGCCTTGGCGCAATAGATTTTGAAGGCGACTGCGAAATAAAATTTAAGACTTCGCACAAATCGGAAGCAGCAGCAAGCACTTCCTACCACGCTTTAAGCGACAACGAGTGGCAGACAAGAAAAAGCAAAGGAACATTAAGCGAACTGCCTGTAAGCTTGTTCTCGAGCAGCACTCCGCTTAAACTAGAAATAAGCTGGTCAGAAGATCCGAGATTTTTGG
>CAYJQM010000029.1:0-8095 GCA_964372405.1 uncultured archaeon
GAGAACCGCGGGCTGTATTGGGATTGAAAGTGTCCGCACAGTAAACATACCAGGTGCCTGATGCTGTTGGTGTGTATGTGAAGGTAGTGTTAAGCTTTTCACCGATGTTGTTTCTTGTTGAAACGTTTGCACCGTTTACAAACAAAGAACATGATGTGCTTTGACCTTTGGTTGTATTGAAAGTGTTAGTTACATTTACAGTGAATGAAGTTACATCTGAGTATAAAGTATTTTCTGCTGGTGCAACACGTTCTGCACAGAAGGTGTTGTTGCCTACAATATATCTTGATGTCGGGACAGTAAAATTATCAATTGAAGCGTTGTTGTAACAAAAAGTATTTCTGGAAATGATTACATCAACAGGTGCGATGCCTCCGTCGTCGACTATCTGTAATGCATGAATCCTGTTGTATTTGAAACTGTTGAGGGATATGTTTGTTGTGTGCGTGGAGGGGGTAGCTAGGTAAATTCCAGAGTTGTTGCTTTCTAGTGTGTTGTTTGTCACGTTACTTTTTACATCAATACCGCCAACGCGGTATATTGCATACCCCCCATCAATATCAGTGTGGTTGCGTATCGTGTTATTGAAAATTGTTATGTTGTTTGCCCTTGTGAATATTCCGCCGTAATTGTTGAATATTGTGTTGTTGTATATGCTTACAACACTGCCGCTAGATTGAATCCCATAGGAGGTGCTGTTATAGACCGTATTGCTGTGTATGGTTTGGTTGCCGCTTTTGCTAGTGTCACCAGCAAAATAAATTGAATCGTAGGAAGTGTTAAATACCGTGTTGTATGCCACTGTGATGTTGTACACATTCGCAGCGACAGCTATCCCGTAGCTGCTCCCAACGTGCCTGATTATGTTATTTGATATCGTAGTATTGGTAAAAATTGTTTCGGTGCCGGTGTCTATTCTGATGCCAGAATTAAACGTATATTCTATTGTATTGTTTTCTATTATGTTGTTATAGAAGGGGAACTTAGGCATTCCGCCTCCCAGATAAATGCCGTCTTGTGCAGTATTTCTTATCGTATTGTTCTTAATGGTGTTGTTTATTTGCCTGACGTCCATGAAAATTCCGTAACCAAAACTCGTAGTTGTATTTAATATAGTATTGTTGGCGATCACGCTGTTGTTTATATTTACCAGGTAAATCGCGGCTGAGTTGTTTATCAGCGTATTGAAGCCTATGGTTAAGTTTGTAGAATTGGTAGCAGTTATCCCCCCATAAGAATTGCCAGGTACCGATATGAATCGGGCAACTTTGCAATTGCGAACTGTGACATTATCCACACTGCTTACGTTTACCCCCGCAGCATATACAGTGCCGTTTGTGCTGTTTATCCAAAAACCGTTGCAGTCCAATTCTGTATTATCGGATGTTATGTTGATGCATGTCCCGATTGAAAACAAGTTTCCCGTCAGCTGATAACTCCCAGCAGCGTTAATATTCTGGCATGTTGAAACCGCGGTTGCGAAAGCCGTCGGCTTGAACCCGGAAAAGCTTGTTGCTAATATTGCTACGGCGATGATGGCAGCTATCAGAACCCCGCTAGGCAGTTTCAGCTTTTGCTGAAACTGTGTTGATGCAATCAACTTCAACCCCTTAGACATATCAAAAATAAGCATTTTAGGTATTAAAATAACTTAATACGCATGCGCCAAATAAACTTTGGCTTTTGCGGGCTTTTTGCAAATTGCACAAGTTTTGCCAGCCTTTTCATTTTTACCAAAAAGTGTTCCGCGAACACTTAATTGTGTTTGCATTTTTAATGTTTTAGCGCATTTTTCTCCCATGCAAAAATCAACACGCAAAAATCCACCTTCTTTTACTTTTGCTTTAATTTCCTTCAGGTCTTTTGCATCTGTTACCTTTAGTAAATCCTTTGAGCGCTTCTGCAGTTGGAATCCAATGGAATCCATAACTTCCAGCAATTGCTCTTCCAACTTATCTTCCTGGACAGCAATTCTTTCAAGAAAATCGCGGCGCACCAAAATAACCTGCCCTTTCTCAATGTCTCTTGGACCGATCTCTATCCTCACAGGAACGCCCTTTAGCTCCCATTCATGGAACTTGAATCCTGGAGTATATTGGTCGCGTACATCCAAATGGATCCTGAAATCCTTCTCCTCCAATCTTCCCAAAATTTCCCCGCACTTCTGCATCACGCGCACCTTATTTTCTCCAGTGTAAATCGGAACAATAACAACTTGCATCGGTGCAACAGCAGGAGGAATTATCAAGCCTTTGTCGTCGCCATGTATTCCAACAACCGCACCTATCAAGCGGGTTGTTATCCCGTAAGAAAGTTGGTATGGAAGTTTCTTGTTGCCTTTCTCGTCTGTAAATCTAATTCCAACTGCCTGCGAAAACTTCTGGCCTAAATTGTGCACAGTTCCAACCTGCAAAATTTTTCCGTCAGGCATTACAGCATCAAGCGCAACCGATTGTTCCGCGCCTGGGAACCTGTCCCATTCAGGCCTGTCCAATTCCAAATATTCTAAGCCGAGCATTCCATTGATTAATTTATTATAAACATTAAGTGCAACTTTAACTTCCTTGTCCGCTTCCTCTTCGGTTGCATGCGCGCTGTGCGTCTCGTGCCATAAGAACTCCCTGTCGCGGATCAAAGGCTTGGTCATCTTTGTATCCCAACGAACAATGTTAGCGTATTGATTAACTTTCAAAGGCAAGTCCTTGTAAGAGCGTATCCAAAGCTTGAACATTTCATACATTATTATTTCAGATGTTGGGCGAATGGCCATTTTTTCTGCAAGTTTTGTTTTGCCCGCATGAGTAACCCATGCCACTTCAGGTATGAATCCTTTGAAGTGGGCAGCCTCTTTTTTCAAAAGTTTTTCAGGGATAAACAAAGGGAAATAATAATTTTGAACTCCAATTATCTTGAGCAGTTCATCAAGGCGATCCATCATAGCATGCCACATTTCCATACCGGTGGGCATCAGAATGTTAGAACCCTTTATCGGAACCCTTTCATCAACAACGTCGCTCTTAGAAATTACTTCAAGATACCATTTCCCAAAGTCCTGAGCTTTTTTTGTCTTTATACCTTCTTCAGATGCCATTTTTACACACCGCTTCTAAAAAGAACTCTAGTCCAATGCGTTTATATATCTTATCAAAGCATTTGTAAAAGATTTTATGAAGTTGATATTGGCGAAATTTGTTGATCAACACACTTTTGCACTTAAAATTGGTGAGCAAAAATGAAGTTGATTTCCGATCAACACACTTTTGCACTTAAAATTGGTGAGCAAAAATGAAGCGCTACGCATCCACGGTTAGAAAAGCAGTGATACCAGCAGCAGGTTTAGGAACAAGATTCTTGCCTCAGACAAAAGCAATGCCTAAAGAAATGCTTCCGTTGCTCGATAAGCCAGCAATTCAATATGTTGTTGAAGAAGTCATCTCTAGTGGTATAGAAAGAATTTGTATAATCGATAGTCAAGGAAAGGGCTCAATACGTAATCATTTTGGTGAAACTTCCGATCGCCTACGTAGGGCACTCGAAGCAAGAGGCAAATATGAGGATGTAGAAAGATTAGAAAGACTTGCAAGAATTGACGATAATATATGTTATGTAAATCAACCCAGCCCAGATGGTTTAGGTGGTGCCGTCCTTTATGCTAAAAAATGGGTCGATGACGAACCTTTCGCACTTCTTCTAGGGGACGACATTATAGCCTCGGAAATGCCAGCTACCAGGCAACTTCTTCAAGTTTACGATAAGGTTAGAAAACCTGTTATTGCAGTAGAACATGTAGAAAATGTTTCTGCATATGGAATTATTGATCTTGGTAAAAAGGTTAGAGGATTAGATCGAGCTCATCATATTAAAAGATTGGTTGAAAAACCAAAACCATCCGAAGCACCCTCTGACATGGGTATTGTTGGGCGCTACATACTAAACCCTTTAATTTTCACCTATCTTGAAGGAATAAGAAGTATCAATGGAGAGAAGCAGTTGACAGATGCTATGCAAAGATCGTTGGAAGTTAGAGGCTCTGAAGGGATGGTAGCATACGAATTCGAAGGACGACGTATAGATACCGGAACGCCGTTATCTTGGTTGAAAGCCAATATTGACATGGCTCTTGAAGATCCAGAAATGGGACCGAGAATTACCGAATTCATGAAAAAGAAAGTCGCTTAATCCTTCTCAAGTTTATACTGTCAAACTTATTAGTTTGAACTGCTGCTTCTAAAATAACTGCATTGCTGTGCAATGCAGCAAAAGAGTGAAGAAAATGGTTAAGATTTCTATAATAGGCGACTGCCACTTCGGCTATGATTTCGGCGGAGAACGTGGAGAAGACTCATTTGCAACTGTAGCAGAAGCGCTTGAGAGGAGCAAGGACGCAGACCTAATTATACAGACGGGTGACATGTTCGACGCGCGTGTAACAAAGCAGGAGGTAATTGCACACGCGGCAAAAGTTTTTTCTATCGCACGCAATTCTGAATGCAACACTAAATTAATAGAAGTAATCAGAAAGGAGCAGAAAGATATTCCAAAGTTGCGCGGCATACCAATTGTTTGTATCCACGGCACACATGAAAGAAGAAGCAAGCACTTGCTAAATCCGATTCACGCAATGGAGAATTCCGATCTAGTTCTTTACTTGGATTCTCAAACTGCCGTCTTTGACTGCAATGGAACCAAAGTCGCTGTTCATGGTCTTAGCGGAGTTCCAGAAAGGTATGCAAAAGATGTTTTGAGGCAATGGAATCCACGACCAATACAAGGAGCAGTAAACATTTTTGTTTTACACCAATCGATAGATCCGTATATTTACAGCCCTTTAGAACCGCCTTCTTTGAAAATTGATGACCTACCAGAAGGATTTGACTTGATTGTAGCAGGCCACATGCACTGGTGGGACCAGAAACTGATCAGGCAGGGAAAACTTTTGCTAACAGGAAGCACAATTCCAACAGGCGTACATGCTCACGAGGCGCAACAGAAAAAAAGTTTTTGGACTTATGATGGAAAAGAGATTTACCAGAATTTTTTCAACTACCAGCGCCGCGTTTTCATGCCAGAAGTAAATTACGATGCTAACGTTCGTGCAAACGTCGAAAATGCAATTAAGGAAATCGCTTCGCAAAATTTACAGCCCAAACCTATAATAAATTTAAAGCTGGTTGGAAAACTACCACCAGGTGTGCAGCAGCCGAGACTTTTAGATTTGGGTGACAAATACTCGCAACAAGCAATAGTAAACTTCAACAGCAAATTGGAATCCGAAGAATTTGCACAGCAAGTAGATTTGCTGCGTGCGATTCGAGAGTCTAGGCTTTCTCCAGAAGAACAAGGATTGAAAATTTTGCAACAAAACTTGAACAAAGGAGACTCAACAATAAAGGTCGATGAAATTTTTGACTTGCTTACAGAAGGCGAGGTTGAAAATATTTTCAATGTTTTGACAGGAAAACAAACTACATTAGCTTAGGTATTGTTATGATAACTAGAATTAATTTAAAAAACTGGCGCTCGCATGCTAATACTACATTAGATTTTGCAGACGGCACAAACGCGCTAATAGGAATAATGGGCTCTGGAAAATCTAGCGTCATGGACGGTCTGTGCTTCGGATTATTTGGAACTTTTCCTGCATTGCAGGCACGCAAAGTAAAAATAGAAGACATGATAATGAAAAAGCCAAAGGATCAGAAAGATTCTGAAGTAACAATTTTCTTTGATGAGAACGGACAGGAGTGGAGCATTAGGAGAACTATAAGCAAAGTTAAAGCAACATCAGCCGAGTTGAGGAAAGGACAGCAGCTTATAGAAGGTCCGCAGCCTTCGCGCGTGAATGAAACCTTGGAAAAACTCCTGAAGGTGGACTACGACTTGTTCACGCGGGCAATTTACACAGAGCAAAACCAAATAGACATGTTCCTAACGATACCAAAGGGCGCGCGAATGAAAAAAATTGATGAACTTCTGGCAATCGACAAATTTGAAAAGGCGCGCGCAACTGCAATTGCATTAGTCAGCAAGCTTAACAATTCTGCAGAAAGCAAAAAATCTTTAATCCAATCATTGGAAATGGATTCTTCAATACGGATGTTACCAACTTTACAGCGCGAATTGGAACAAGCAGAACAGGAAAAGAAAACTATAGAACAAAAAGTTTCATTAACATCCGGAGATGCACAGCGATTGCAAAGGGACGTTGCTGAAATGCGCAACAAGCGCGAGCAAAATATTGAAATCACAAAGCAGCTTGAAACATCTATCGCTTTGCTGGGGGCGCTTCAAACAGATGTTGACAATCTGCGCCGTGAATTAACAATAGAAGAAATAAGATATTCCGAATTAAGCGACGCTGAAGTAAAGGAAAAGTACGAGGGAGTCGCTAAGCATGAAGCACAATTAAAAGAGCAGGTGGATGGAGAAATTAACCAGCTGAAAAATCTTATGCAATTAATTGGAAGCAAGAATGCAAAAATTGGTTCGTTTCAAGACGAAAAAATCCCTGAGCTTGAAGAAAAAATAAAGGAACGCGAACGCCTTGAGAAACTTCTCAAGAAAGACAAACCGGAAAAGCTTGCAGAAGAGTTATCAAAACTTCAGGACGCCTTGGACAAAACCAGGCAGCAGGCCGAGCGTGCTGAAGGTCAGGCAGCTCAAATTGAAGAAAGTATAACTGAAATGGAATCTGTTGAGGACAAATGCCCTATATGCGACCAGGAAATAACCAAGGACAAAAAATCACATATCATGAAAAATAAGAAGGCTCACATAACACGCTTGAAATCTTCAATTGAAAATTGGGACGAGGATTCACAAAAATTGAAAAAGCAAATTTCTGAATTGGAAGCACGTCTGGAAAATGTCAAGACACTATCCATAAAATTTGCAGACATGAATGAGCTCGAGTCCCAAATAAAATTAGCCAAAGATGCCATTAAAGTCCTTCAGAGGGAAATTGAGAACCACGAAACAGAATTACGTATGCAGGAGAAAGCAAATAAAATGCTGGAAAAAGAGCTTGATGATGTTCGAAAAGAAGCAGAAAGGTTTAGAACTGTTATAGAAAAACGCGAACAATACTTATCAAAGCTAAGCCGCGTTAAGCAATTGCAAGACAGCGTTGCAATTCTTGAGGGCAAAAAAGCCGCACTGCGCGGATTCTCTCAAGCTGAATTAGAAAGGCTTGAGAACGAGCATGCACAAACATTGGCATTAATGAGCGCGTTGCGCGTCAAATGGGAAAATGCTGTACGTGTTGCAGATGAAAGAAAGGTGCGCGTCGCAGAAATTGAAACCAAATTAAAACAAATAGAAGCCTACAAACACGAGAGTGCTAAATTGGAAAAACTATCAAAAGAGTTCTCCTTACTTGCAATGGCTTTGGAGTCGACACAATCACAACTACGCAAAAATTTTGTAAACGCTGTTAACATGGCAATGCACCAAATTTGGCAAAACTTGTATCCTTACAAGGACTTTTACTCATGCAGGTTAAACATTGATGAAGGCGATTACGTTCTTGAACTTCAGGACAGCACTGGCTGGATTCCTGCAGATGGAATTGCAAGCGGCGGAGAAAGGGCAATGGCTTGTCTCGCATTAAGAATTGCCTTTGCTTTGGTTCTCGCACCACAACTTCGCTGGTTGGTTCTTGATGAACCAACTCACAATCTTGACGCAAAGGCCGTTGAAGACTTATCAACAGTTTTGCGCGAACGAATTACAGAATTTGTAGACCAAGTTTTTTTGATTACACATGATCCAGCATTGGAATCTGCCGTAACAGGATATTTGTATAAATTAGAAAGAGATAAAGCTAAGGATGGACCCACTATTATAACTAAGATAGCAGGACCTGATATGATTTAAACTTATAAACTTTACAGATACTTGCTCTCTATGCAAAGTAAATTCGTAGCGGATGCTCCAGCTTTGTTGTTAGATGAAAAGTATTTGGTTGTAGCCGACCTTCATCTGGGTCTCGAACTTGAGCTAGCACGCAAAGGAATAATGGTTCCCAGCCAGGTTCAAAAACTACAGGAAAAGCTTGACAGGCTGATAAAAGAAACTGGTGCAAAAGAGCTGATTA
>CAYJQM010000030.1:0-8085 GCA_964372405.1 uncultured archaeon
AAGAATACTACATTTCTTCCAACTAATTTTTGTTGTCTGGATGGATGTTGTTTTGAATATCTGCTTATCGAATGGTATGCTATATCCCCGTCTCTATACATTTCATCTAGCTGTTTCCTGCTTATTGCACCACGCCTTTCAACTACAATCGCTGCATCTCCTGACATATTATCCCAACAAGTTCTTAACAATCTCTTCAGGCTTAAATTCCTTTAGGTCTTCATAGTCTTGGCCTATTCCCACATATAATATAGGCTTCTTTATAGTCCAAACTGCAGACAAAAGTGCTCCGCCTTTCTCGTAAACGTCTGCCTTGGTCATTATAATTCCGTCAATGCCGATTGCATCATTAAACAGCTTGGCTTGCTCAACTGCATCGTTGCCTGTTAAAGAATCAACAACAAGTATCTTTAAGTCTGGCTTGTTGACGCGAACAATCTTTTTCATTTCGTCCATAAGGTTCTTGTTTGAATGTGCGCGACCCGCTGTGTCAGCCAAAACGACATCGCATTTTCTGCTCTCTGCTGCTTTGACAGCATCAAAAATAACTGCAGCCGGATCTGCACCATACTTGTGCTTGATTACATCAATGCCTAATTTTTCTCCATGAATTTCCAACTGTTCTTGTGCTGCTGCACGCCACGTATCACCTGCGGCAAAAATTGGCTTAAGCCTTTCCTGCTTTAGCAAGTAACCTAGACGTGCAACTGTTGTGGTCTTTCCGGTTCCATTGAAACCTAGGAAGATTATTTTAAGCGGCTTTTTGTCGTATGCAAGTTTAATAATGTCAACGCTCCCGACGGACAAAATTTCCAATATCGATTTCTTCAGCGATTCTTTAACAATTTCTCCAACTTTTCCACGCGGAACGCTTTTGCCTACCAAAGCGCCCTTCAAATCGTTTGTAATTTTCTCGGCAACTTCAAATGCAACATCGGATTCCATCAATGAAGTTTGCAGGTCTTCAAGCATTGGAAGAACGTCTGCTTCTTCTATGGTTTTTTCAGTAACGGCTTTTTTCAGTTTTTCTATTATGCCCTTTGGCTTTTCTGTCTTGATTTCTGCTTTGGGCTTTGATATTGGGTGCGAAGCACCTACTGCTTCCTTTTTTAGCTTCCTTTTTATGCCAAATTTTTCCAGAAAGCCTTTTTTCTTTGGGGCTTCTTTATCATGTTCCTTTGCTTCAACCTTTACTTCCTGTTCAATTTCTTTCTTAACTTCAGAAGGAATTTCATGAGGAATTTCTTCCTTTATCTGTTCCTCTTCTGCAATTTCGACTTCTTCTTTAGGAACTTGTACCACTGGCTCTGGCTTAGCAGTTTCTATTTGCTCAGCTAAATGTTCTTCCGCCTTTTCCTCTTTCGTGCCTTTCAAAGCTGTAGAAATCTTCTCGACGCTTTCCTGAAGCTTCTTCTTCAAAAACCCAAACATACAATGTCAACTGCTGAACCAATATGTTGCAGCAATTGAGAATTATGTGCAATGCTTATAAAAGAATTTACCTTTCGTTGGCTAGCCTTTGTATCTCTGCTTGCAAGCGACTTAATTCCATCAACACGTGCTGTTCTGCCCTGCCTAAATTGTTGCCTTCATCTTGAAGTACTGACAACTTTTCGTCCAGAACTTTAATTGCCTCTTCTTTTGTTTTCTTGACAGCTGCATTGCCGCCTATCGAAACCAGAACATTCTTAGAATCTTCTATTTTGCCCCTAACAAAATTTCCTGAACCTACAGGTATGAAGGCTTCTGCTGATTTTGAAATATTAAGGTTTTCTAAAGTAAGTCTTGCGACACTCAATTCTTCAGCACGCCCAGCAAGATTCTGGAGCTGTGCACGCAGAGTTTCCAATTGGTTTTGCATAAGTTGGAATTGCATCATTTTCTGCTGCGCTTCTTGCTGTTTGTCTACCAAGAAATCACTTTTTCTCTTCTTTCTTTGGCGCTTCCGTCTTTTCTTCTGGTTTTGTTTCTTCAACCTTTTCCGCTTTTATTTCTTCTCTGCTTTTTTCTGCTTCTTTCT
Source organism: uncultured archaeon (assembly GCA_964372405.1). Taxonomy (GTDB): domain Archaea; phylum Aenigmatarchaeota; class Aenigmatarchaeia; order Aenigmatarchaeales; family JACQIB01; genus CAYJQM01. The sequence goes on from CAYJQM010000030.1 coordinate 2,021, forward strand.
TTTCTTCCTGAACTTCCTTTTCAAGCGTCATTTTCTTCCTTTCCTTGCGGGCTTCCTTAACCTTCTTTTCCTTCTCTGTAAGTTTTTCTGCTTTCTTCTTTAATTCTGCTTCTGTTGGAGGCTTGATGTCTGCGCCGACAAGTTCAGCGTAAACGACTGCATCTGTTTTCAAAGCGTGAATCTTAACTTTGCGCGGAGGCTTTTGTATTCCTTTTGCCCAAATCGACTTGTTGATGCTTACACCGATTTTTACTTCCTCTGACTTCATGTGCTTCTTCAAGAATGTCCTTACTACATTTACAGCCAGCTTTGCGCGCCTTCTTCGTGACTTTATGAAAACCTCGCGCAATGGAATTGTGAAAATCTTTTCATCTTTTGCTTCTGCCATGTCAATCACTTTACAGCTTCAATCTTCCGCGTCTCCAGTGCTTTGTTTCACTTAAGCGGATTCTCCTTGTTCTGGCACGCCTTCCGAACTTTTTCAGGTCTGCCCATCTCGGCGCTCCTTTGCGCTTTCCTGCGGCTATGAACCTTAACTTTTTTGCCAAATGCTTGATTGCTCCCATAATATCAACTGCTTTCACATAACTGCTAACCAATTTCGCAAGCAGCTATTTTCACCAACAGCAATTACTTCCTCTTTATTTTTGTTGCCTTTTTCTTTTCCGTAACAACGTCAAGTATTTTCTTCAGCTTCTCATCATTTATTTGCTCTTTCAGTTGGCCGGACTGCGAAAGCTGCAATAAGTAAGCTTCCAATTGCATTGCAAGGCTTGGGTTTGCCAACCTGACTCTTCCAAGCCTTTCCATCGCAGCTTTATCCAAAACTTTGGCAAGCATAACTTTCTTTGCAGCTTCCAATTGAGCTGCTCCTTCCGGTGTCATGCCAATTTGCTCATCCATAAAATTACCATTCGACAAAAATCATTTCACTTTAGTTGCCAACTTGTCCAAAAACTTCTGGCCTTTTGGCGTTATAATTCTTCCTTTGCGTGGTTTGTCAACCTGCTTTATCAAACCTGCCTTTTCAAGCTGTTGAAGCATTTGCCTTATGAATTTTCCACCAGCCTTTGCATGGTGAGCCGGCTTGTGGCCTCGCCTGTGCCTGCCGCCAAATGCTGTTCTTAGTCTCTCTGTTCCAACTGGACCACCCAAGTAAATCTTGCGCAAAATTGCTGCGCTGCGCAAATACCAAAAGTCAGGCTGAATTGGCGGTCGATCAGCATAAACTCCAGACTTAACAAAAGCAGAAGATGGATGAGGCATTACAGTCTCAACTTTCTTCAAATGTTCGGCTGCAGCCGTTATCAGTTTTTGAGGAGAAACCTCTCTTGTTGTAACCATAATTATCTTCCTTAATAACCTAGATCAACGTTTAAAAAGCCTTTGCTTGGCTGGCCATTCGGCATCGCATTTGCATATTACAATAGGTTTCTTGTTTCTGACGCGTATTGAGCAGTTTGAGCCGGGAACGAAGTACCTCTTGCAGTTTTTGCAATATCGACCAAGAAGGTCCTTTGGGAAGTCTACTTTCCACCGTCTGCACAATTTTTCTATCAATGCAATATAGCGCTGTGTGTAGGGTCCTGTTTTGTTTTCATTAACATGATCTAAAAGAATATCCACCCTTTCGGTTGATATTTCTTTTTGCTGCTGATAGGCTTTCTTCTTAATTAGAGCCTTTCTAGACCTGCGTGGCATAAGCAAAATCTACCTGTGCTTAATAAAAGCTTAAAATACTTCTGTACTTTAACAAAGGCTATGGGCTCTTAGCGCAACGGAACACCTTTTGCTCGCTGCTAACGCAGCTCCAAAAGCTGTACCAAAATCAAGAGGTGGGTTAAAGCGCGCTTGCTTTGCAAGAATTCCAAAACAGCAAGAGGTTGGGGGTTCAAATGAAGTGCTTCGCACACACCTTCAGAAAGCATTTCTGAAAGTCCCCCAGAGTCCACCAATTGTGATTATAATGGTCATAAAAGATGACATGGGGTTCAAATGCGCTGTTTGCAATTTTCACTATAGGCTTTCTGCACAGGCAAAAATGTGCCAAGAATTCTGCACAAAGAACAAAGCATGTTCTCCTGAAATAACTAAAAGTGCTATTGAGAGGAGTGCAAAATGAAGTTTAACTTCGTTAAACACACTTTTGCATTTCAAATTGGTGAACAAAAATGAAGTTTGCTTTTGTAAAATTGGTTAGCAAACACATTTTTGCTATATGCTATTGGTGAACAAAAATGATAGATTCCCATTGCCACCTGGAACAAAAGGATTACAGCAAAGATTTAGATGCCGTTATTGATAGATGCAAGAAGGCTGGTATCAAGGCTTTGATTTCCTCTTGTCCAGATCCAAGAGATTTTGATAGAGCTTTAGAAGTTGCCAAGAAGTACAAAGGCTATGTTTTCCTTGCTGCTGCAATCCATCCGGAATATATCAAAGAATTCCCGCAAAAAGAAATTGACAGTTACTTTGAATTACTTAGGAAAAATAAGAACAACCTAGTTGGCATTGGTGAGACAGGTTTAGACTATTTTTGGGTTCCCGAACCCAAATGGAGAGAAAAGCAAAAAGAACTTTTTGTGCGGTTTATAGAATTTTCAAAAGAATTGAAGCTGCCTCTGATGGTACACACTCGCGATGAAGTTGCTTCACAACACAGTTTCAGCAGAGCTGAAACAGCGCATGAAGATGTTGTGAAGATTCTCGAACAAGAAGGCGCAAAGAAAGTGCATCTGCACATGTGGGGAGGAAGGGAGCAAATAGAAACTATCAACAGAAATGGCTGGTATATTTCTGTGGGGCCAATAATTGCAACGAGCAAAAACCACAAGAAAGTTGTCCGTGATATTCCTTTGGAAAGAATAATGCTAGAAACAGACAGTCCATGGTTTGGTGGTAGAACACCTAATGGTAAGCCTATGCGCGGTGAACCTACAAATATAAAAATTCCAGCACAGGAAATTGCTGACGTAAAGAAGCTTTCCTTTGAAGAAGTTTGGAAGGCTTGCGGAGAAAATGCGAAGCGCTTCTATTCTCTAAGCGTTTAAATACCTTGAAGGTAAAGCACTGACAGGTAATTTTGTGGTATTTAATTTTTTGAAGAGGGACAAGGGAAAGCCTAGGATAGCTTTGTTTGTTGATGGACCGAACATGATAAGGAAAGAATTTTCCCTTAACCTGAAAGAGCTTAAGCAAACGGTGGAGAAATACGGAAGGGTTGTTATAGGGAAAGTATTCTTGAATCAGTTTGCCTCGGAGAAGCTTATTGAGGCTGTCCACAATGAAGGCTTTGAAACTGTTATCGCACTGGGCGACCCTGAGCAGAAAACTGATGTTGATGTTCCTTTGACTGTGCATGCAATGGAAGCAATTTATAATCAAAATATCCAAGTTCTTGTTTTGGCAAGTAGAGACGCAGACTTTTTGCCATTGATACAAAAAGCAAAAGAGAAAGGCAAGACTGCTGTCTTGGTAACTGCAAAAGCTGGTATGGCGACTTCTTTGAAGAATGCTGCAGACCATGTTGAGATAGTAGGCTAGCGCCCTACCACGCAGCAAAAGCTGCAGGTTGTTGATTAGCTTAAACGGTATCTCAAAATAGCTCCAAGTCCGCCGAGCGCAATTAATTGTTCGCCTTCGCGCATATCCTTTGAAATAACTTCAACTTTTGTCCCGTATTGCTGTGCTAATTCTTTCAATGCATCCAGTCCGTCCAATTGACCAAGAACAGCCATCTTATTGCCGCATTGCTTGCATTTTTGGCCATTAGCATCTTCAATTTTTACAAATCTTTTGCCCTCGTGTCCTTGACCATCTTCAAGTTCTACTTCTACAATGTTAAAGTTTTCTGAAACAAGCATCATATCAACGGCTCCAGTCTTAACTGCTTCTATAACTTTGTCCAATCCATAAATCGCAAGCCCACTGTTCTTCTGTAACTGCTCCAAGAATCTTTGCACAAGTGCACGCTCCTTTGCGACAGCGGCTTCTGCAATCGCTTCTTTGGTCCTTTCTATTAGCTCCTCTAACCCGCCTTCATCTGAATAGCCTGTGCTTGCCGTTGCAATTATTTTTTTCCTTATATCTGTCTGCAAATATTCTCCGCGAATAAAATCGTCTTTGGCTGGACCCGGACCGCCGAATAAAATTCCTTTTATTTCTCCGCTGAAAGAATTTTTCATCATTTCTGCTATTTGCTTGTACCAATCGTTAATAAGTCCTTCTCGCACGCGTTCGAAGCGAGCAGCACTCTGACCACCTTTGCCGGTCTTTCCAGGCACTATACTGTCCATCTTGCGCAAGAGAACGATTTTCTTTCCTTTGAGTAAACCAATTGCAGCTTCCTGGTTATCCATTACGACAAGACCATAAATCTCCCGTTCTTCAACCATATCCTGCAAAGGCTCTAATCTAAAAATCTGATCGCACCAGTAAAGTTTTACCTCAAGCTTTTCCGGCGGGTGGATTTCCCAAACCTTTACGTCAGAAACGCCTTCATGCTCAGCAACATTTCCTGAGAAAACCACAAGACCATTATCAGGAGTCTTTTTGTAAAGACGCAAGTGTTGTACAGCTTTTTCCAAGGCATCAACAACATTCTTGCGGGTGGATTTAGATTTAATATTTTCTGCTGTACCTTGTTCGTTTTTCAACTGATTTATCATATCTTGAAGATTAGAATTAGCAGGAACGTATACACTGACAAGTTCTGTATGCCTTCCCTTTATCTTGCTAATCTCATCTATCAGTTTTCTTAACTTGAATATAGCTTCGTCTACCATAGAAATCACAGTAAAGAATTAGGTCAATTGTACATGAAATTCTTGGTTTGCATCTGAATCGCTTATATAAAATTATGGATTATGGTATTTAAGCTGCACTATTCTGTTATACTAACTCTGTAAATACTGCTAAATGGGGTTTCATTTTCTTTGTAGTACTTTATTGGTGAGGATTCGCGAGTAGAAATACCAACTATCACAACTTTCTTTTGTTCATTCTCATCAATGCGCATAGAAAAGTCCAAGAATATTTCTGGATGATCTTTTGTTTCAAAAGATTCCCTAAGAGCTTTTGCAAAATCTGGAAGCTCTTCGTATGCCAACTCAAGTGGTTTAGCTTTTGAAAAAAGTCCGTTTTGCGCATCATATTTTTCGATATCTTTCTTATTTGGTTGAAATATCTTTGAAAACATATCCCCGACTTCTCTAGCAGCTTCTCCAAGTTCCGCAGGAGAGGGCAATTCTATCATATCCAACTTTGCTAGTGTGTCAAATGTGTAAACCCCCATAGCCTTCTCTAGGATAGAACCCGGATCATATTTTATTGGCGGTAAACTTGATTTATGTTTCTTTTCTTCTTCTGCCATAAAAATCTTGTTATTGTGCGCAGAACAAGGATTTAAACATTATTGGACCACAGAAAACTTTATATCTTGGTTTTCTACTGGTGTCTCGGCCTTTCCGAAAACCATTTTTTTTGCTTTTGTGGTGCCTAGAATGTCTTCAACGAATGGTTTGAGCAAGACTTGCTTATCTTTTGGCATCTCTAGCACAACTTCCTTGAGCTCTGTGTTTAATGGGAGCTTATTGTCGTGTTTCCAACTCCTGATAGAAGAAATAATTACCGCAGCTAGATCGCCTGCTTTCTCTACCTCTTCGTCAACCATCTTCTTGTCAAATACTGACCATTTTGAAACGTGAATTGAAACGTCCTTTTCATTTTTCTTGAAAAGATTTTGGTAAATGTCTTCTGTGACATGCGGAACTATTGGCGCAAATAGTTTGCAGAATGTTAATAATGTTGTGTACAAAGTCCACTGTGCTGCAGCATCCTTTCCTGCATATGTTCTATGCTTAACCATCTCCAAATAATTATCGCAGAATGTATGCCAGAATAAAAATTCTGTATCCTGCTTTGCCTGCCCGTATTCACAGACTTTGAAGTTTTCTGTTGCAGACTTAACAAGTTTGTTAAGCTTGCTCAGAATCCAACGATCTGACGCTTCCAACTTCTTTGGCTTCTTTCCATCGAAACCTTTCAAAGACATTTCAACTAAGCGC
>CAYJQM010000031.1:0-3275 GCA_964372405.1 uncultured archaeon
GAAAACTCTTTTACACTGACTATACGTTTTCTAATAACATTTCTCCCGCACAAGAAAACTGCTTCGTTGCCTTTTAGCATCCTTGTTCTAACTTCTATTGTTTTAGAGCCGTCTTCTATGCACCCGAATATATCCTTATAAACGCGAAATAGTGGCATAATTTAAAAGGTTTGTACAAGCTAATTAAACCATGCGCCGTTTGTCTAGAGCCTTGAACTGGCGTTCAAGAATTGTCAGCAAAGCGGACAATGGTAGGATCTGAGCCTTCCAAGCTCATGACCTGGGTTCAAATGAAGTGAACTGTGTTCACACAGTTTCACTCCGTGAAACTCCCAGACGGCGCACCAATTTAATATTCCTGCTTCGGTTCACTGGCAGCAATTTCTTCTTTTATTCTTTCTGTTAGATGCTCCATTTGCTCTTTGGGAATTTGCTTAATAGCCATCCAATTTATTGCACCGCCATGTCCGTCGTCTTCTAAACGAGGAATTAATTGTATATGCGCATGGGTTACGGCTTCTCCTATAATAGCAGAAGCGATCCATTCGGTTTCGATAGCCTTTTGTAAAGCCTTTGCAATTTTCTTAGTAACCTCAAAATATGCTCCGGCATCTTCAATATCCCAAACCCAGCGGACATGTTTTTTCGAAATTACCAACGTGTGGCCTGGATTTAGTGGTCTTATATCCAAGAATGCCAGAAACTTATCGTCTTCGTAAACTTTGTAGGCTGGAATGTCGCCGGATATGATCTTGCAGAAGATACAAGTTTCAATTTTGTTGAAACTGTGTTGATTTGAATCAACTTCATTTTCCATGGAATTACTTACAAAAGCCAATGCTTTTATAGTTTGTAAATTCCTATAACTCTTTACTCGACAGCCGAAGGCTGTCTGTTTGCAAATGCCTCAGTGGCTCAGCTCGGTAGAGCGGCAGTTTTGTAAACTGCAAGTCGGGAGTTCAAAGAACCTTTTGCTCGGTGCTATCGCACCTCCAAAAACTTCACCAAAAGTAAAAGGTTTTGAAAATCTCTCCTGAGGCTCCATATGGGATCGTGGTCTAGTCTGGTATGACGGCAGTCTCCAATGTCAGAGGCGCAAGCTGATGAATGGTGAGAACTGCTTGTGGGAGTTCAAATGAAGCGAAGTGTCTTCGCACATTTTCGCTTTCACGAAAATCTCCTCGATCCCACCATTATCATCTTGTAACTGGGTAGCTAGCGCTACGCTTGAAGAAAGTAAACCTAATAAAATTAATTATATGAAACTTAACTGCACCCAACGAACCCATTCCAGCCAAACGCCTTGGAGAAGTGTAAGCGCGTGCATCTCTTGCTAAAACACATTTGCCAAACTTCGACATTCTTCTTGTTAAGTCAATGTCTTCAGCAGTCTCTAATTTTTCATTAAGTCCCCCAATTTTATCAAAAACATCTTTTCTCCAAGCCATGCACATGCCATAAAACAAGGGGTAGCCTATCATGGTTGATGTCCAAGCTATTTCTGAGGTACCAGAGAAAATTATTTTGGCTAGCAAATCGCCTTTGGTGTATAGATATCCAGAAACCCCAACAACATTTGGTCTTCTAAAGTAAGCTATTGTCTTTTCTAGAAAGTTGGGCTCCAATATCGTATCCGCATCTAGGAAAAGAACTATTCCCCCGGTAGCAGCTTTTGCGCCTGTATTTCTTCCAAGACTGATGCCGCGCTTTTTGACATTGACCACTTTGTCTGCATATTTTTTTGCTATTGTACGAGTCTTGTCTGGGCTGTTAGAATCGGAAACGATAACTTCAAAGTTTTTGTAAGTCTGGTTTTGCAACGCCTTCAAAGTATCTTCAATATATTTTTCTTCCAAGTACGTTGGAATCACAATAGAAATCTTTTCATCTCCGACCATTTTGTAACCTTTCTCAAGCTTTTTTGCAGCGTCTTTAACAGAAAGGCCTTTCACCAGTTTGAGCCCAGACTTTACAATGCTGCTTCTTAGAGATTTGTCATCCAGCAGAGAAATGATGTTTCTAGCTAGTTCTTTGTAATCCCCCTCTTCGAACAACAGTCCGGTATTGCCGTCTTTAATGTAGTCTAAAGTGCCCCCGCCGCGTGCAGCCACAACCGGAGTGCCGGCTACCATAGCCTCTAGAACAACTAAGCCCTGCGTTTCTGTTGTTGATGCAAAAGCAAAAATGTCTGCTTTCCTGTAAAGTTCGCGCTTTTCTTTTTCAGAAATGTATCCAGTGAAAACGACTTTTTCCTGCAAGCCCATTTTATGGACAAGCGCTTTCAGCTCATGCTCTGAAGGGCCTTTAGAAGTAATAATTAACTTAGCATTCCTGTCCTTCAAAACCTCAGCAAATGCATGGACAATTACATCAATTCTTTTTTCTCTACAAATGCGTCCTACGTGCAAAATAATTGGAATTTTATTGTGTGGCTTTTTCTTTAAAGGCAAAAGTACTACGCCGTTTGGAATAACCTTCATTGGTGCGGAAACCCCGATGCTTCTCAAGTAGTCCTCCATTACCATGCTTGGAACTATTGTCAAGTTGGATTGATTGTAAAACCATTTGGTGTACCTGTTAACGATGGCCGTGTCTATGTCCTTTATTGTCTTGATGCTTGTTCCTGGTGTAAAATATCGCAAGTATTCTGAAATTAAAGTATGATAGTGGGCAACTATTGGTAAACGTAATGACTTAGCTATTGCCAATCCCATTAGACCAACGGAAGCTGGCGTGTGAATGTGAATTATGTCGGGTTTAATTTGCTTGACAGTGTTTACTATATTGTGCGAAGGCAGACCAATCCTGTATTCTGGATAGGGGCGAAATTTCACTGATGGCAAACAATGAACATTAGCAGAGAGCTTAAGACCTTTATCTTGTGGGCAAAATATATGAACTTCGTGCCCCAGCTTTCCGAGTTCTTTTACGAAGTCATCTATAGCCGTAACTACCCCGTTTATTTGGGGGTGATATGTGTCTGTGAAAAAAGCGATTTTCATATTGATCCGTTTTAACGATAGAGTTTAAAAGCATGAAGTTTGCTGATGCAAATACACCCTTAGCTTTGCTAAAAGTGGTGCCGAGGGCGGGAATTTCGTGGTAACGAAATTGCGCGAACGCAAGTTCGCTCCATTCGCACCCGCGACCTCATGATTTCATTTGACATAAGTCATCAAAACTCATATTGTTGAATTACATTCAACTATACGTGAAAACTTCTAAGTTTTCACTGTAATCAATTTATGAGTCATGCGCTCTAACTAAGCTGAGCC
>CAYJQM010000031.1:3285-8053 GCA_964372405.1 uncultured archaeon
CGGCGCTTCGACTACAGTGGAAACTTTTAGGTTTCCACGTATCGCTGGACACAGTCCAGCAATATTAGAAAACATATAGTTTAATAAAGAATGTTATTGGTGGGCCCGACGGGATTCGAACCCGCGACCCTTCCCGGCACGTTTAATTACGCGCTTTCGGTTTCTCCATCATCGAGTCAACTCTAGGATGGCTCTTAATGAATTAAGAGCCGAATGCTCTACCAGACTGAGCTACGGGCCCATAAGTTTGTTAACGAATCGTAGAATTTAAATGCTTACTTGCAGCTTTTGCTGCAAGTGTGTTTGCAAAGCAAACCTCACTTCTTCCTTAGTCTGCTAAGAACTGTTTTCCATTGCCATGCAAATTTTCTTAGTCGCGGAGCGGGGAAACCACAGTGTGAACATCTCTTCTTTTGCAGGTGGTATGTGTTAAGACCGCATCTCCTGCAGCGGATATGAGAAACTCGTCCTCCTCTCTTGTAATGGGATGGCATAAAATATCACTCTATTCTGAAGGGCTTGCATAAATTATTGTGTCGCCTCTAACAAGCGTTGCGCCCAATTTTACAGTCTTGTCATCCTTTCTTTCTTCTGCTTCGTCAAGCCACATGTTCAAATGTAGGTCAAAAGCCTGTAGAACTCCTGTCAACTCTGCGCCGCTCTTTAGCTTTAGAATAATGCGCTTGCCTTTAGCCTTGTCCAAAACATCAACGGGGCGTGCATTCATAAAATCAAACTCAACAGATGAAGTTGACTGATGTCAACACAATTCCAGCGAAGCTGGAACTACTTTAGATTTAGCCCAAGATATATAAAGGTAGCGCTCCATTAGAAAAGACGAGTTTTATGAAGTTACTTCGTAACACATTTTTGTATTTGAAAATAGGTGAGCAAAAATGCTAAGTCAATTTAGAAGCCAAAGGAAAAGGACAGGTGGACTTTACCACAAAATTAGCAAGAAAAAGAAGACTCACATAGGCAGAGATTTCCTGCCAATGAGGCTTGCTGAGGAGAAAAGAGCCAAGCTTAGGTCTCATGGTGGACATTCTAAAGAAACTTTAATTGCAGCAAATACAGCAAATGTCTTAGATCCTCAAACTCATATTGTAAAGAAGGCCAAAATTATAACGGTTAAAGAAAATCCAGCAAACCCGCACTTCGTGCGTATGAACATAGTAACAAAGGGCGCTGTTGTTGAGACTGAATTGGGATTGGCCAAGGTTACTTCTCGCCCAGGACAGCATGGAACGATAAATGCTGTTCTTATAAAGAAATAAAATCTTTTTGTGAAGCTTTATGGTCCAGCAAAAACAGTTGGAGCGCGCATCGCTAGTTTTGTCTGTTCCTGTAATTAACTTTTTTGTTTTGCTGGCTTTTGTTTATGGATTTCCAACTGGAATTTTAACACAGCTTAATGCATTACTAATCGGAATTTCGCTTGTTGTTGCAATACCTGTAATACCAATATTGCACGCGAGCAGGAAGGGTTGGATTGATCTAGAAATTGAAGAGAAGGAAGAACGCGCCGGCTTTTTCATAGCGCCACTATTTAGCTATGCTACAGGAGCACTTGTCTTTTATTCAACACAATCCCACGCTCTTGCTGTAATGGCAACTGCTTATGCAGTAATAACTCTTGCATACCTTTTTATCAATAATTTCTGGAAAATCAGCGTTCACACAGCTGGAACTGCAGGTCCTGCTACAGCTTTGCTATGGGTCTTTGGTCCAATAGCTGCACCGCTTTACTTGCTTACAATTTTGGTTATGTGGATTAGATTGCAGCTTGGTGTTCACACCTTGATGCAAGCTTTTATGGGAGCTATAGTTGCAATAATTCTGACAGCAGCGGTTTTCAAGTTTTTTTACTAAGAAAGGTTCTTTTCAAAGTATTCGCGCAAGAAAATTCTAAAATCTTCTGACATTTTTGCTGCAGCCTTTACAAAATCTCCGCCGCTTTTTATTACCGCGCTGCCCAACATGGGTGCAATTTTATTTGGAACGCCCTTTTCCAAAAGCTTTTCCTGCTTTAGGGACAAAAGTCCTTTCAAAACTGATAATGCAACAATATGCTTTCTTTCGGTTTCTGTAATCCATATTTCCTTTTCAACGAAAGCTTTCCTGCCTTTATAGTGTTCCAAGAAAGCAGCCGACTGTTTCCAAGAGTAAATTGTTGGGCCAAAATGTTTCATTATTTTTGGCAATTGCCAAACATCTAACTCCAGTAAAACGGTACATTCTTTTTCATTTGCCCAAATATCTTTGCGCATGACCCTGAAGCCATCTTCTGCTAGAACGTTCTCTAATGTTCCGGCGAATCTCCTTAGCTGTGGATACAAAGTGTCGTCAACGGTTTCTGGTCTCTTGAATTGGATGTTATAGAATCGCGTGCCTCTGCTCCTCACAGCTTTTGCTATTTCTTTCGCGCTGTAAGGCTTTGGATTTTTAATTGTGAAAAACGTAGCTGATGGCTTTGCAGAAAATTCTGCTGCTGCATGCACAAGCTTGAAAAAACTTTCTGGAGAAACTGCTGCTGCAACATTCCTGTTCATATCAACCGGGTCAACTAGAATCAGCGGAGCATGGAATTTTTCAAAGGCCTTCTCACCCATCCACTTCTTTTCCATGTCCAAAACAATCCCCGAAGTCCATTTTCCTATGAAATTCACTGCTTGCATGAAACTTCCGTAATTAATAACAATCAGTTCGCATAGGTATCCGGAGAAGCCTTGCGTCTTGACGTCTGCACCATAACAACCGGCGGCTTTAGCAAAAACCTTAAGGAGGCGGCAGTCGTCTGCTAATTTTTGGTTAAGCTTTGATTTGACGTAACGGACATGATGTGGTGTTCGATCAACGGCGGATTTAATTTTTGACGGGTCAGAAACTTTGTAGGCGGGAACAATATCTATATCAAAAGCAACCTTACCGATTTTTACTTTGCCCCTAAGATATGGGTGCTCTGCATAAGCAATTTCGTACTCGCCTTTTAGAGCAGAAATAATTTTCTTTGCAGCATCAAGACCCTTCTTTTCAAACTCTTCCCTTGGAACCTTTTCATCGAACATCAAGAAAAGATCCAGTTCGTTTTTTCCGATAAGCCAAGTTCCTTTCTCAACAGAACCACAAGACAATGGCTCCATTCCTATCTTTTTAGCGGCAGCCATAGCTTTCTCTGCAAAATCCTGCATCTGCTTTTCTTGTTGCTTGCTAGGCTTAACTTTCTTAAGGATGTTTGCAAGCACTTTCTCCTCAAATCCCATAGACTTATATTGTTGTCTTATAAATAAGATTCATGCAGCTTGCAGAAATAATGCAAAAGAAAGTTATCACTATTAGACCTGAAGCTACCGTGCAGGAAGCTGGAAAGGAGATGGCGAACCACACGGTAAATTCTTTGGTTGTGATAAATGGTTCTGGTAAACTGGTCGGAATTTTAACCAACAGCGACATCATTAAAAATGTAGTTGCCGGTGGGGAAAGCTCTAAAAAGGTGTTAGTTTCCGACATAATGACAAAAGATGTTATAGTCGCTTCACCTGAGGCCAGCCTCGAGGAAGCCGCAAATGTAATGATAAAATATAAAATAAAACATTTGCCAATTGTTCATGAGGATGTTGTTGTGGGCATGGTTACAACAACAGACCTAATAACCTATGAAGAAGCCCTGATTGAAAAAATTTCTACACTGCTTTTTACAAAACGTGACGATGATGGCAAGGTGGGTGGCTAAAATCTGTGCAAATATTTTTCTAAATCAACTTTTCCTTTCTCTATTTTAATTCCATCTTTGCGTAGCAAAGCTATTTTCTGTTTAACGCCGCCGGTTGCGGAGTAACCACCCAACTTTCCATCACTTGAAATGACTTTGTAGCATGGGGCTTTTGTTGCATTATTTGTTCTAAGCATTCCTGAAACTGCTCGCTGGTGCAATCCTAATTGCTCGGCAAGAATTTTGTAAGTTGTAACTTTGCCTTTTGGAATTTGTTTAAGTAAATCCTGCATTGCCCTGCGCTTGATTTCTATTACAATTGGCCCTTGGTAGCCGCAGCTCTGGCAGCTCCACATTTGTCCCAGCCATGGGACATAAATCATCGTCGGCTTTCGGCAATTAGGGCAGTATGGCATAATAAAATTAGTGCATATGCTCTCTTAATAGATTAATAATTTCCTTTAGATCTTGTAAAGTGCATTGAACAATTCTTTTCTTTTCAAATCTCTCGGGCAAATGCAAAGGCACAGCATTGCCATGATAGTGGTCATATAGATGGGCGGACTTTATTGCAGCCCTTATCGTGCGCTTCTTGTGCTGGAAAAGTTTTCCAACAGTTTCCCAAAAGTAATCGTCCGTTGCAAACTCAGGTTCTTTTGGCGTCAGCTTAACAATAGTGCTGTCAACCTTGGGCATCGGCCTGAACGCACCGCGTTTTACCGCCAATAATTTTTTGATATCGCAAAAGTATTGAGCCGTAACAGAAAGCCTTGAATATTCCTTGGTTCCAGGCTTGGCAATAAGACGTGCGGCAAATTCCTTTTGAAGCATCAGCACTGCTGGCTTTCTTAATTCAAATATTCTTTCCAGCAAAGGGCTAGAAATTTCGTAAGGAATGTTCGCAACAATCTTGTCAAATGCCGGCCATTCCACCTCAAGCGCATCGCTGGCGATGACAATAACATTGGGCCATTTATCCTTAAGACTTTCAGCAAGCTCCCTGTCTTTTTCAATGGCTACAACTTTTTGGGCGCGCTGTGATAATTCTTCAGTAAG
>CAYJQM010000032.1:0-8000 GCA_964372405.1 uncultured archaeon
TTTGTTATTTTGGTTAATCAATACATTTTTGAATTGTTAGATTGGTGACAAAAATGAAGTTGTCCTTTATGAAATTGAATCGTCAACACATTTTCGCACTTTAAATTGGTGACAAAAATGGTTTTAATAGCAGGCGTATCGGATCAAATTGTAATAACATTTTTGTTTACGCTGGCGGTTGTTTTTGGAGTGCTTGAGTTTGCAAAGCCTATTCAAAGTAAGCCGGCTCGCTTGATTTTTGCATTAGCGCTTGCAGCGTTTGCTTCCACTTACGGACCATTTGCAAGTGCCTTGTGGCAGTTTTTGCCAAATGTAACTTGGTTCTTTATCGTAATCTTTCTTTTAGCATTTGCACTGAAGATAACTGGCCTTCAGGGCAAGGCTCAAGGCGAAGGCTTTGAAAGCATGGTTACCAATGGAGCAATATTGCTCGTCTTGTTCGGGGTTGGCTTTACACTTTTGCAGCAGTTTCCCATCAACATACCTGTAATAGGCGGAGGGCAGAACTTGCTGTTTTTCCTTGGGTTTATTTTTGTGCTGGCCCTTTTCTACGGCGCTATGAAGATGGGCGTTGGCAAGGACCAGCAAAAGGGCGGTCAGAGCGGGTAGATAGCTTTAAATATCCACTACTCTATAATAGTAATATACGGTATAAATAGGAATAACGTAAAATGAGTACAGTTGATTTGAATGGTAACACCTGTTGAAGCATTTGTGTTGACATTGCGCGAGGCAGGAATAACGCTAGTTTTACTTTGGGTGCTAACTCTTGCAATAGTATGGGGTTTGCTTTCACATGCAAATATTCCAAAATCGGGCGCTGTAAGAGGAATAATTGCGTTGACATCAGCCTTCTTGATGCTTTTGGCGGCGGCCGCATCGCCTGCAGTTGCATTTTTGCAAACCCTTATTGTTTCAAGCATACTGATAGCCTTTGGATTACTCGTTGGAATAGTGTTTTTGGAATTAATCGGTGCGCGTGATGCAGTAAGCAAGCATGGCGTTCATTTGGGCTTCATACTTTTGCTTTTGCTGGTTGCAATATTCGTTGGTGCGGGCGGACTGGGAGTGATACCTTTGCCTGCATTAAACTTGGACCCAACTGTAATTGCATTTGTAATATTCACGCTTGTTATAGTTGCAGCGGTTTGGATAATGCTTAAGGAAGTCGGGGAAAAGAAATAGGTGTTTTTATGGCTCTTGATTTAACAATGCTAACAAACTTGGGATTCCCACAGGTTTTGCTGTGGTTACTATCTTTTGCTGTGGTTTTTGGTGTTTTGAGCCAGGCTGATATTCCTAAAAAGCAAAGAGGAACACAGGGCATAATTGCTATAGTTGTTGCATTCTTGGTATTGTTTTCTACACCAACAAGTCTGATAACAACTCTTTCCACACTTTCAACAAATGTAATTTTGGTTATACTTGCCTTGATTACTTTCATTGTTTTCCTAGAAGCAGCTGGGGTTAAGGTTACACCTATAAAGAGACATCCCGGTGGGGTTAAGGAGAAGATTGGCGAAGAGGCTACAATATTTCAGAAATATTCGAAATATTTTGCAATCGTACTTATAATTGTAGTTGGTCTTTTGTTCGTCGGTGCGGGAGGTCTAAACATACTTGGAATAAGTACAATATTACCTCAGACATCAACGATGACATTATTGTTTTTTGCTGTAATCGTACTTGCTGTTGGATGGCTGATAGCTAATCCGGAACATGATAATAAGTGATAGACATGGTGGATACAATAACTTTCCTTCAAGGTTTGGGCTTGCCGCAGATTTTGCTATGGTTGCTTAGCTTTGCGGTTGTCAATGGGGTATTAACACAAGCGAAAACACCGGCTTCCCCATTTGCACGCGGAATAATCTCTATTGTTTTGGCATTTTTAGTAATCATATCTACACCGGCTTCGATTATAGACACGATTGCGCAGATATCTTCCAGTATAGTTTTAGTTTTGGTAGGAATTTTGCTACTAGTTGTTTTCCTGGAGGCGGCAGGTGCAAAGTCTAGGGTAGTTAAAGTTACCGGAAAGGATGAAAAGGGCAAGCCGATAACTGAAATAGAGGAAATAACTATTTTCCAAGAGCACGGAAAAGCATTTGCTGTAGTCTTTTTGATAATTGCAGCCTTAATATTTGTAAATTCTGGTGGACTTGGAATGCTGGGTTTGCAAGGCATCCAAATGACTGAACAAGGAACGCTGTCAATTGCATTCTTTATTTTGATATTGATTGCAGTTGTATGGATGATTTCTGATCCTAAGTAAGCTTTACTTCTTTTTCATAAATTCAGAAAACTGCTTGAAGGCGGTTTCCAAAGCTTCAAAGCGTGCGGCAAAGCTCTCCAACATTTCTTCCATCTTGTCTACGCGGGACCTTGACTCCCTTATGTGAGAGTCTAAAGTTGATTGGAATTTGCTGACGCTTTCTTCCATTCTTGAAAGTCTTTGCTGCGTTTCCTTGTCAACGCGCTCAAATTCATTCATGCGCGTTTCAACTTTCTTTTCATGCTCCCCTACAATTTGCTCAACCAATTCTTCTAGAGTGATTTCATGCCGCACTTCTGGTGGCTTGACATAAGCAGTTGGTACTGCTGCAGGCGTATAAGTTCTAGGAATCTCTACATGCCTTGTCTTGTGCTCTACTAAAGTTTCCTTAGGCACCATTTCTTTTACTGGTTCTTTGGCCGTTTCCTTTGGCGCTGGAATCTCTGCCAAATGCAATTCTGGCGGTATTAGTGATTTTTCTGGATGAGTTGGCATTGATCTAATTTCTTGCCCGGCTTCTTTTATTTCCATCAGAGGTCTGCGTGTCGGTTTGAACTTTTCTGGTATTGCTGTATGTTCTGTGCTGATTTCTGGCCTCAATAAAGACTGTGGTTTCTCCACAGCTTGTTTTAGTGCAGTCTTCAAAGCTTTGTCAATCTGAGAAGGTGTAAAGCCTTGTGCGCGCAACTGTTGAATTATCTCAGGCTCGCTCTTGCCTTGTGCCGCTAGCTTTTCAATCAAATCTGTTGGAATGAATTCTTTCTTTTCCATGATCATCAATCCTTCTTTTTCTTGCCTTCAACAAACGGATTATACAGGCTTACCAATTCGCGCAAAGATTCCACGTCAGTTTTCTTCGCAGCCTTTTCTGTAAGCTTGGATATTCTTGCGACTTCGTTTTCAAGCATAGAAAGTTTATCCTCAATTGCTTTCAGCTGGGCGCTAAGCTTTTCCATATGTTGCTTGTCGCGTTCCGTGTTCTCAACAACGCTATCTTGCAAAGTGTTAAAGCGATTTTCAATCAGATTGTAGCGCTCCTCTATCTCGCGAAGGCGTCTGGCGTTTTCATTAAGCCGCCTAAATGACTCTGCAAGAATTGCCTGTGTCTCAGATTCTGCCATTATAAACACCTTTATTTACCGACTGCAAATTATAATAACCAAAACCTCTATATAAAAGTCGGGTTGATATTGATTATGGTCTATGAAACTGAAGTAAGCGAGGGTGTTCTGCGCATTAGTGCGCTAGGAGGAGTTTACGGAGCAAGCATAGAAGATTCTGATTACGTTATGAGCAGGGTCATAGACAGCCTTGTTGCCAACCGCTCGGTTACATCCGTTGTTCTTGCTGAAACACGCGAGCACGAATATGATGAACAGCAGACCAAGATTCTGCTGGGAGTTGCAGACGCGATAGTAGAAATTGTCCGTGAAAAGAAAATTGTTTCCATTAAAAACCTAGGTCCGCGCGAGCATTGCGGAAAACTTCAGGATAAATGGTTTGCATGGCTTTCCAACATTGTAGCAACTCAAATACGCGGCGATCCTATCGGGGCTTACGTCAACATTGACCGCGAAATAAGACATGTCCAAATTTTGCAGAAGACTGCGGTAGAAAAGGAAAGGGACTGCATGCAATATTATCTGGAAGGCACACTCTTCCCGCTCAAGGAAATTCTTGAAAAGACAGAGCTTATACAAAAAGTTTCTGATGCTTTAACGGGCTACCATCCTGGTGACCGTTCAATTTACAGAAAGATTTTCCATCCGCTTACTCGACCAAACTTCATGCTTACGAAATTCATGACCAAACCACCTTCGGGTGAAATAATTGACCGCTACATGATTGGCGATATGTCGGTTGAAATTTTCCGCCTGCCAGGAAAAGTCAGACCAACTTACTTTGTAATGCCGCCAGAGTTTAAGCTTAGTGAAGAAGAGTACACGCTTTTAGATGATGCGCGACGCACGCTTGAACAACGCAGACCAGTAGAATTGGAATTGCGCGATCAAACAAAAGTCCGCGAATTGTTTTACAACATTGGCGTTGAATTAATAAGAGACTTGGCTGAAATCAGAAAATATAATTTCACACAGGAGCAGATCAACAAACTTGCTACTATTCTTACAAGATATACGGCTGGCTTCGGTATTGTTGAACTTTTGCTTTCCGACAGCAGAATAGAAGACATAAACATGAACAGCCCGCTTGGCGGTTTGCCTGTCTATATTAAGCACAGGGACTATGAGGAATGCGAAACAAACCTGATACCTACCAGAGGTGACGGGGAAAGACTGGCTACGCGTTTCAAATTATTAAGCGGAAGGCCGCTTGATGAGGCTAATCCAGTCTTGGATACAGAAATTGTTTTACCAGACGGTGTAGCAAGAGTTGCAGCAATTGGTCCGCGACTTTCGCCTGAAGGTTTAGCATTTGCTTTGCGAAGGCACAGATTCAAGCCATGGACATTTCCGTTGTTCATAAATGAAAAAATGTTCAACCCACTTTTCGGAGGATTACTATGGTTTATGGCAACTTACGGACGCACAGTCTTGGTTGCGGGAACACGCGGTTCTGGAAAAACTTCTTTGCTTGCAAGCCTAATGCAGCAAATAATTCCATATTATAGAATGATCACAGTTGAAGACACTTTTGAATTGCCGGTGGAAGCCTTGCGCGGCTTGGGCTATAACATTGAGCGATTAAAATCGCGCAGCGTTATTACTCGTGTTGAATTAGAACTTCCTGCTGAGGAAGTGCTGAGAACCGCTTTGCGTCTTGGCGATTCCTGCTTGTTCATAGGTGAAGTGAGAAGCGTTGAAGCAAAAGCTCTTTACGAAGCAATGCGCATCGGAGCATTAGCAAACATTGTTGCAGGAACTATCCACGGCGACAGCGCATATGGTGTTTTTGACAGGGTTGTCAATGACTTGGGCGTTCCAAAAACTTCTTTCAAAGCAACCGACTTGATAATGGTCGCAAACAAAATCAGGACTGCAGACGGCTTGCGCAGCTACAGGCGTGTTACAGAAGTTACAGAAGTACGCAAGCATTGGCAAAACGACCCTGCAGAAGAGCGTGGGTTTGTCAATCTTATGGAATATTCGAGCAAAGAAGATACGCTGAAGCCAACAGATACCCTGCTTAATGGC
This sequence comes from uncultured archaeon, assembly GCA_964372405.1. Classification (GTDB taxonomy): domain Archaea; phylum Aenigmatarchaeota; class Aenigmatarchaeia; order Aenigmatarchaeales; family JACQIB01; genus CAYJQM01. Next base: position 5,428 of record CAYJQM010000032.1, read on the forward strand.
GAATCCGTTATGCTAAATGAAATCGCCCGCCGTGTTCCACAATGGGTTGGTCGTTGGGATGCAGTTTGGGACAACATAAACCTACGGGCAAAAATATTGGAGGCAATCGTAAACATTGCAAATCAAACCGGAAAGAAACAATTGATGGAAGCTGAAACGGTTGTTAAGTCGAATGAAATGTTCCATGCTCTTTCAGAAAAGGTCAGATTAGAAGTTGGGGAAGTGGACAGCACAAGAGTTTATAGTGAGTGGGAAACATGGTTCAAGAATCATGCTAAAGGTGCTTAGATGGCTATTTTTGGAAAAGATAACAAAAAAGAAAAATTGCGCGAAGCGGCGCGACGCGCAACCGAAAAGCGCAAAGAGGAATTGCGAAAAATAATAGCCGGCTCGCCGGACATCAGCTTACCGACCACAAAAAAAATGAAGGTGTACCCTACTGAATATCGGGACTTTTTGCGCGAGATTAAAAGAAAGCCGCTAAGTCTTTACGAACGTGCTGCATCACTTGCTGAAAATTTAGTGCCATTTAAAATCGACCCTAACTTCGGCGGTATTGGTGATTCTGCCAAGGCCGGATACTTGAACATAACTACAAAGGGAGTTATTGGATTAACTATTTTGGCATTCCTGTTGGTTTTAGTTTCTACAGTCTTGATACAAAATTATGCCAATTCCAGCGTTTTCAGTTTCATATTCTTGACATTAGGACTTGTGGCAACTTACCTTGTTTACAACCATCCAAAGTCAAACGCACAAGTTGTAGTATCCAAAATGAGCGCCGATTCAGTTTTAGGGGTTTTGTACATGGTTGTTTACATGCGCTCTTCGCCAAACTTGGAAGGCGCAATTCGTTTTGCTTCAGAAACACTAAGCGGTCCGCTTAGCTGGGATTTGAAAAAACTTTTGTGGGAAATACAACTTGGAACTTATCAAAGCGGAGATGCGGCGTTAGTAGCTTACATTACAAAATGGAAATCAAAAAATACTGAATTTGCTGAATCATTAAACCTTTTAAGAAATGCCACCATCGGAACCAAGAGGCGCGAAGATCTGTATGATCAGGTTGTCAATATAATTTTGACTGGAACCGCTATACGGTCCAGAAGATATGTTTCTAATCTAAGACTGCCGATAACATTGATTCATGCAATGGGAATTTTGTTGCCTATCATGGGATTAGTTTTGTTCCCGATTGTTGTCATTTTCATGTCGCAGGCAGTAAAGCCGGCTTTCTTGTTTTTAACTTATGACTTAATACTGCCTTTAGCATTATGGTTCATTATAGACTATACTTTGAAAGCAAGGCCGCCCACATTTTCTCAGCCGGACATTTCATTAGCCAAAGGCGTGCCACCACTTGGAAAGTTAAAAATTGGAGAAATGTATTTGCCAGTTTGGATATTCGCACTGCTGATTGCACTGCCAATTACTTTCATCGGCTATAACGGCTTAGCTGCAGCCGACCAATTCGGCTCTGTAAACTATTCTATTTTATTTGTTGTCGGATTGGCTTCTGCGGTTATAGCCTACACTTTGTTGGATTCTTTCCAGAAAATAAAAATCCGCGAAGACATAGAAAAAATAGAACAGGAATTTTCTGTTGCACTTTTCCAGTTGGGAAACCAATTGAATTCAGGATATCCAATTGAAGTTGCAATTGACCGTTCGATGGAAAGCTTGAAAGGCCTGAAAATTGCAGAAATGTTCAGGATAGCCAGCGACAACATGAGGAGATTCGGATATTCTTTTGAGCAAGCATTTTTTGATCCTAAAATTGGTGCAGTTTGGTACTATCCTTCTCATTTGATAAGGTCCATAATGCTTACGGTTGTGGAATCTTCAAAGAAAGGCATGAGTATTGCTGCTGTTTCGATGATAACTATTTCAAAATATTTGCAAAGCCTTTCTGATGTAAAAGAATCTGTTTCTGATGTTTTGGGAGAAACGACCGCAAGCATGCTCTTCCTTGCACAATTCCTGACGCCGCTTGTTGCGGGCGTTACGGTAACAATGGCGGTTGTAATCATTCAAATATTGACACAACTTGGAACGCAGTTGTCGGCTTTGGCAGCTCAAGGCTCGCAACTACCAACGTCAACAAACTTGTTTGTAATACCATGGGTAACCGCCGGCGGTGTTGCGGTAACTCCTGCAGTATTCCAAATTGTAGTTGGAATTTACATGGTTGAGATTGCAATTTTACTTTCAATGTTTTTGAACAGAATAGAGTTTGGAGAAGATGCGATCGGACTGCGTTCAATCATATGGAAAACGCTTGTTGTGGCACTGATTGTGTATGCAATAAGCTGGTTCGTAACATTTGGAATATTTGGCAATTCAATACAGTCCTTGCTGGTGCCGAGCGGCTTGAGTTGATAGTATGGAAGATATTTGGTCAAACCTTTTGTGGATGCTGTTGGCAATAGTCGCGGTTGCGGCTTTGGCTTTAATTGTAGCCTCTCAGTTGCCTACAGGAATAACTGTTCCGGGTGTGCAATCATGAAGTTTACTTTTATAAAATTGGTTAGTAAACACACTTTTGCATTTAGAAATTGGTGAGCAAAAATGAA
>CAYJQM010000033.1:0-4416 GCA_964372405.1 uncultured archaeon
CGATCTGGGGGTTCAAATGAAGTTGAATTTGTGTTCAACACATCGAGAAAATTGCTTTGCAATTTTCTAGACGCAAGAATGAAAATTCTTGCAGTTTTCACTTTGCGAAAATCCCTCAGGGCCCACCATTTTATAATCGATAAGAAGTAAAAACGCAGCTGAAATCTCCTTTAAATACCCAAATTTCCTATATAAAACGTTCTATTTGGTGTCTTCATGCCGTTCCACATTAAAATTGAAAATGTTGTAGCTTCTGCCAACCTGATGGCTCCAATAAAATTGGAAAAGGTTGTTGCTAATCTTCAGGGCATAGAATATGAGCCTGAACAGTTTCCTGGCGTTGTTTACAGGATGCAGAATCCTAAGGCTGCCGCCTTGATATTTTCTTCCGGCAAGCTTGTATGCACAGGAACAAAAAGTCCTGGCGACGCGAAGATGATAGTAGGAAGAATTGTCACACAATTGCGCAAACTTGGGATAAAAATTCCTTCAACTTACACTGTACGCGTAGAAAACATGGTGGCAAGCGCATCGCTTGACAGGGAGCTTAATCTTGATACAATTGCCTTCGAGCTTGAAAATACGGAATACGAACCCGAGCAATTTCCCGGTCTTGTTTACAGGATTGATGACCCGAAAGTTACTTTCCTTCTCTTCGGCTCCGGCAAAATAATTTGTACCGGCGGCCGCAGCATCAAGGATGTTGAGCGCGCAATTGCAAAGCTCGACAAGCGCGTTAAGCAGATAAAGTAAATTCTTTAGCACATCTAAAAGTAAGTTCTACGAGAAATTTTTCTCTGCGCCTTCGTTTCTTTTAACTTTAAATCTCTTGAATACACGATATTGACAAGGTGTTTGCTTGCCTTCTCAAGATTTTGCGCGTGAACAACAACATTTCGAAGACTTTTTCCAACAGTTTTATCATGCACAGATAGCTGATGCTATTCTACAAGATAAAAAATCGCTTGAAATTGATTTCTCTTTGCTGGACAAATTCGATCCTGAATTTGCCGACCGCCTACTTAACGAGCCGAAAGCTATGCTTGATGCAGCACGAGATGCCATTTCAATTGTTAGCGGACAAAATTTTTCTCTTGCTCCACGCTTTACAAATTTGCCAGATAGCCAAAAGATTAGAATAAGGAACTTGCGTTCAGAACATATCGGCAAGTTTATCATACTTGACGGTGTGGTACGCAAGGCAAGTGAAGTACGCCCGGAAATAATGGAAGCTATTTTTGAATGCCCTGACTGCGGGTCAAAAATTCCAATATTGCAAACAGATAGAACTATGAAAACTCCTATGTCATGTGATAATTGCGGCAGGCGAGGAAAGTTTAATCCGCCAATAGATAGAAAACTTTTTGATGCCCGCTGGCTTGTTGTTGAAGAGCCTTACGAAATTGCGGCAGGAGAAAAATCTGGCGACATTCGAATTTATTTAAAAGATGATTTGACTTCTCCGGACCTGCAAAAGAAATGCGATCCTGGAAGCCGTTTGACTGTTGTGGGAACTTTAAAAGAACTGAGAAGGATTGCAAAAGGTGCCGCTGATAATCAACTTGATATTTTTCTTGATGCCAATCATGTGAGTCCGACAGAAATCGAGTGGCAAGACGTTTTTGTAACGCCGGAAGAAGAACAATTAATAAAGGAACTTTCTAAAGATCCACTAATTTACCAAAAAATTGTTGCTTCGCTTGCGCCCTCAATTTTTGGTTTAGAGGAAATAAAGGAAGCAATTGCTTACCAGCTTTTCAGTGGTGTCCAAAGAATTGCTGCTGACAGCACTCGCATGCGCGGCGATATTCATATGCTACTGATTGGAGATCCTTCGTTAGGAAAAACACAAATATTGAAACTTGTTTCAAAACTAATGCCTCGCGGCAGATATGTTTCTGGAAAAGGGGTAACTGGCGTTGGATTAACTGCTTCTGTTACTAAAGATGAAGAATTCATGGGTGGTTGGGTTTTGGAAGCAGGAGCAATGGTTCTCTGCCACAAATCTTTGATAGCCATCGACGAGTTCGATAAAATGAATAAAGACGATATGATTGCAATGCACGAAGCCATGAGCACTCAAACGATCAGCATTGCCAAAGCAAACATCCTTGCAACTTTGCCTGCACAAACTTCTGTTCTAGCTGGTGCAAACCCAAAATACAGCAGATTTGATCCTTATCGTGCAGTTGGAGAGCAAATAGACATTCCGGATACTTTGTTGTCGCGTTTTGACTTGAAATTTATAATGCGCGACGAACCTGTTAAGGAACTTGATGAAAAACTTGCTACACATGTCATGCAAGTAAGGATGTCTCCGCAAGAAATTAGGGCTGTTATTCCATCGGAAATTTTGCGCAAGTATATTTTCTATGCAAGACGAAACTGTTTTCCCGATATAACTTCGGAAGCTGCTGAACGCCTAAAGAATTTTTACATCGACATGAGAAGCACGTATGCCGGACAGGGCGCGGAGATTCCAATTACTTTGCGTCAATATGAAGCACTAATGAGATTATCAGAAGCATCAGCTAGAATTAGGCTAAGCGATAAAGTTGAAATTCAGGATGCTGAACGTGCATTAAACATTATGACGTACTCTCTTAAGCAAATTGCCTTTGACATCAAAACTGGAAAGTTTGATATTGACAGGACAGAAGGTGTCCCGTCCTCAAAAAGGAATATGATAAGGACCATTTTGACTGTAATTGAAAAACTGGAAAAAACAATTGGAAAGCCAGTTCCGTATGATGAAATTCAAGCTGAAGCAGAGAACGAAGGAATTGTAAGGCATGATCTAGATGAAATAATAAATCAGTTAAAACGAGATGGAACACTATTCGAAACAAAGGTCTGACAAATACAGAAAGCTATTTATTGATGTAATGCTATTTATGATTGTTAATTTCTGGGGATTTTATGGAGCGTAAAAGGATAACAGCAAAAAAAGTAAGTGCAAAGGAAATATCAAGCGGACGATATGTAAAGAAAACAGGATTTGAAAGCAGTTACGTTTTAACAAATATGGGCAGGAGGCTTTCGCGCGTGCGTATTCTTGGATTGATTGTTGACAAGTGGACTGCTGAAGACGGAAGCAGAGCTACAATGACCATTGATGACGGCTCGGATACTTTGCGCTGCAAAGTCTTTGTTAACGTAGGGTTATTCGATGGCTTGAATGCAGGCGATTTGGTTGATGTAATAGGAAAATTGCGCGAGTATAATGGGGAGGTTTATGTCATGCCTGAAATTGCCCGTAAGGCACCAGCCAATTGGGAGTCCCTGCGCATTGCAGAATTGAAAAAAATATGGAGCGACCAAAGAACCCTGATTTCCAAATTTATGGAATTAAAGAAGCAAACGGCCGACGCAACTGAACTAAAGACGCTTGCTAAGAAACTTAACTTGAATATCGAAGACGTGGAGGGAATTATAGAAGCTGAAGACATGCTTAACACTGCGCATGAACAGAAAGTAGAAAATGTAGATTCGCGCGAGAAAATTCTGAGCTTGGTTCAGACTTTAGACGGAGGAATAGGAGTAAGTTATGATAATATTTTGCGTTCATCCGGAATGGCTGAAAATATTGTTGATTCAACAATAACACAGCTTTTGGAAGACGGCATCTGCTTTGAACCCAAAGCAGGCATGATTAAAAAATTGTGAGGTGTTTTTATGAATATAGATAATGTCATTCAGGAAAAAGCAATGCTTAATCACCCGTTTTACCAAGCATGGAGTATGGGAAAATTGAACATAGAAATTCTAAAGAAATATGCAGTTCAATACTTTAAGCTGGAAGCTGCGTTTCCAACTTTCTTGAGCGCTATACACAGCAATTGCAACGACAGAGAAGTCCGTCAAATGATCTTGCAGAATATGATCGATGAAGAGGCTGGAAGTGAAAACCATGCTGAACTTTGGTTGCGTTTTTGTGAAGGGCTTGGTTTGACAAGGCAGGAAGTTCTTGATGCACAGCCAACCGCAGAGACTCAGAAAACTATCGATGACCTGAAGCAAATTTGCAGTGGTCCAAATTTTGTTAACGGTGTGGCTGCTATGTATGCCTATGAGTCTCAATTGCCAGAAGTATCTAAGACCAAGATAGAAGGATTGAAAAAATTCTACGGTGTAAGCGATACGCGCTCACTGTCTTTTTTCACTGTACACCAAGAAGCAGATGTCTGGCACAGCCAAGTTGAAAAAAATATTATAGAAAAACACGGTGGAGATGGCAAGCAAATAGAACAGGCAGTCCAAGCATCTAGGGATGCTCTATGGGGATTTTTGGACGGGGCAATGAAGTTGACTGAGGTTATGCAGGAAAGTTCGCTTTCCTGTCACGCAAGAACTTTAGTTCACGCAGACACAGTTTCACCTTAGAACGAAACTGAAGTTTTGTGGTTAGGTTTAGTT
>CAYJQM010000033.1:4426-7410 GCA_964372405.1 uncultured archaeon
TCTATATACATGAAATAAAAAAGAAAACGATATTTTTAAACCTTCAATATTGTATAGCACTATGCCATCCTACGAAGAGCTGTTGAAATCAGCTATGGAAAAATTGCCTAAAGAGAAAGGAACAGGCGAGCGATTCGAGATGCCTGTTGTACAAGTGGAAACTTCTGGCACTCAAACTATCGTAAAGAATTTTTCTGAAATAACTCAAAAACTGCGCAGGGATGCCAAACACATGCTGAAATTCCTATCAAAAGAATTAGCTTCTCAAGCAACTACTGATGGCACAAGAGCAACATTTAATGCTAAATTAGGACAGAAGCAGATACAAACCAAATTGGAAAGCTACGTCAAAGAATTTGTTATTTGCAAGGTTTGCGGTCGTCCGGACACTAGAATCATCAAGGAGAGCCGAATAGACCAAATGCGATGCGACGCGTGCGGTGCACGAAGCGCTGTGAAGGAGCTTTAAATTAAGCCGTGCAATATTTACACGATAATATGAGCCGTATAGTTAAGCTGGATTTGCAGGGTTTCAAGTCGTTTGCCAAGAAAACCCAAGTAACTTTTCCCAGTGATTTTTCTATAATTTGCGGACCAAACGGTTCTGGAAAATCGAACATCCTAGATGCTATAGTTTTTGTTCTTGGCAGGAAAAGCGCGAAAAGCATGCGTGCCGAGAGGTCAACAGAACTTATTTTCAACGGCGCGCGCAAGAGCGGTCCTGCCGAGTTTGCAAAAGTATCTATTACTTTTGATAATGCAGACAAGAAATTTCCTATTGAAGATACGGAAGTTGTAATAAGCAGACAAGTGAACAGAAGAGGAGTTTCCATTTACAAATTAAATGCGCAGACTGTTACCCGTGAAAAGGTCTTGGAAGTTTTGCGTGCAGCCAACATCCATCCGGATGGGCATAATATAATCTTACAGGGCGACATTACAGAAATTATCGAAATGAATCCCATTGAACGTAGAAAGATCATAGACGAAGTTTCCGGCATAGCAGAATTCGACGAAAAGCGCGAAAAGGCTTTCAAAGAACTTGGCGTTGTTGAAGAGAGACTTAAGGAATCTGGGATAATTCTGGGCGAAAGGGAAAAGCTCTTGAAAAAGCTGGCTGAAGAGAAAGAATCTGCTGAGCAGTATAACAAACTTGCCAATGAGCTTGATAGATTAAGATTCTCTCTGGCAAAAAGGCGCTTTGCAGAAGCAGAGGAATCTATGGGAACACTTGAGGGCAAGATAAATAATAAAGAATCCGATTCTGCATTGGCTGAGGCAGAGCTTACTAAAATTGACAAAGAGCTTGAGGGTTTGGAGCAAAGGCTGAAAAGATCCACACAAAAACTAATGGACCGCGGCAAAGACATTGCACTTGTTAAAGAATTGGAAGGAATGAGAACAGAAATCTTTTCCAAGAAAGCCAAAGCCGATTCTAATGAATTTGAAATTGCAAGAATCGATGAATTAATTAAAAGAATTGAGCAGCTTAAGGCACAGCAAATGGAAGGCAATGCTGTTGTACAGACCGTAATGAAACTCGGCCGTACAGGGGTTTACGGAACCATAGGAAGCCTTGCGAAAATTCCTTCTCAGTACCAATCTGCCATAGAAGTGGCTGCTGGTAATCATCTTTTTGACATTGTTGTTGACTCTACACAAACTGCTGTTGACTGTGTGAACTACCTGAAAAGCAACAGAATTGGGCGCGCTACATTCTTGCCTTTGGATAAAATCCGAGAACGCGATCCTGGGCATCTGAAAAAATTTGCTGGAAAACCAGGTGTAGTTGGAGTTGCGCTGGACCTTATTTCTTTCCAGCAGAAATATTGGCACGCTTTCTCGCATATCTTTGGCGATACGCTTGTTGTGGATAAAGTTGAGACTGCTAGAAACTTGGGCATAGGCGAAGCCCGATACGTAACTTTAGAAGGCGACCTAATTGAGCGTTCTGGTGCAATCATAGGAGGCTTCTACAAACAGGAACGACGCACGCTTCCAGAATTTGAAGATGTTTCTAAATATGAGGACCAGAAGAAAAAGCTGCAGGGGGAGGTTGATGAGCTGCGCAAAGAAGTACGCGAAATGGCTGCTAAACTCGACAAGTTAATGAGCGAGGAGCAGAAGGGCAGTGAAGAAGTAATTAAATTTCAAAAAGAGCGAAACGAAATTGAGGCTGCAATTGATGAGACAAGACTCAAGAGAAAAGAATTTTATGAAAATAAAATTTTGGCTGGTGACGAGGTAAACAAACTAAAAATAAACAGGGCGCGCATGGAGGCTGAGCTTGAAAACCTTAAGGCAGAATTTGAGCAGACAAAGAAAGACGTAGAACCTATCGATTTGTCGCAGACAGCTATGCAAAATAAAATTCGCGAGGCAATCGGCAAGATAGCTTCGCTTGGCCCTATTAACCAGAAAGCTGTTGAGGAGTACAAATTGCTTGAAGCTGAATACAAGGAATTGAAGCAAAAAGTTGACACTTTGACAATGGAGCGCAACAAGGTTGTAGAAATTATTACGGATATAGAGAGCAGGCGCAGGAATGCATTCATGAAAACGTTAAACGAAGTTTCTGCGCAGTTCAAAATTATTTTCAAAGACCTATTGAAAGGTGAAGGCGATTTAAGATTGGAAGGTGAAATTTTGGAGGAGGCTGGATTGGTGATTGAAGCCAGCCCACCTGGCCGAAAAGTCTTGAATATAGATGCGATGTCTGGCGGGGAAAAGACGATGACTGCTTTGGCTTTTCTATTTGCTATACAGACTTTCCGTCCTGCACCATTCTATATTCTTGATGAAATTGATGCCGCTTTGGACAAACCAAATACAAAAAAGATGAATGAATTTATTCAACTGAACAGCAAGAAGGCGCAGTTCATTGTAATTTCGCACAATGATACAACAATACAAGCCGCAGACTGTGTTTACGGTATCAGCATGGAAGACGGAGAAAGCAAGTTAGTTGGAATTAAGATGCCTGA
>CAYJQM010000034.1:0-5507 GCA_964372405.1 uncultured archaeon
AGTAGGAATCCTTTTCGCCAACAAGTATCAAGGTCGGGATGGGTATTTTCGTTATCGAAGATTCTATGTTAACACCTCTATAGTTTAGCCCGGGTGAAAGCAGAATTGCGGTTTTTGTGTCTTCGCTGTTCGCATAAAGCACTGCTAGATTCGCTCCGATGCTTGCACCAATCAATGAAATATTGCCTTTACTTTCTCCTTTTAGATAGTTTCCTGCGGCTATTAAGTCAAACATCATTTTATTAAAATCTGATTCCTGAAATGTTCTCCAATTCAATTCGCTGTCCCCATGACCTCTCAGGTCAATTGCGAGTGCCGAATAGCCCGCCTTTTGTAGTTCTGGTGCAAAGTTAGCCCAGTCGGATTTTGACTGTCCCAGCATGTGTATTAGAATTATGCTCTTATCTCCTTCTGCAGAATAGTAAGTGGCAGAAATTTTTACGTTGTCCGTTGTAATAAGCGTTAGGTCTTGTGGGGCTGCCACATTTGCGCTTTTATCTACACTTTGACTTTGGTTTGTTTGTCCTATACAGCCCGATAAAATTAGGACGAAGGCTGTTAGTAAAATAATTTTCATTTATACATCAACTTCAATGAACTCTGCTTTTTCTCTAACTTTGTAAGAATTCAAATTTTTAACAGCAGGTCCACCTTTGCATTTTCCTGTTGTTACATCAAAGCGCGATGCGTGCCAAGGGCAAATCACTTCTTTTCCATCAAGCTTCCCCTGCGAAAGCGGCCCGCCGACATGTGTGCAAGCATCATCGTTGCAGTAAATTTTACCGCCAATTTTCACGAGCATTAGAATTTTACCATTGGCGTTAACTCTCTTCATCTTATCTTCTTCCAATTCAGAAATCTTTATTGTTTTTACAAAGCTCATGATAAAACCTATTTTATCTTCAAAGCTTTCTTTATTGCAGGCTGGTCAAAGCCGATAATTATTTGGCCATTGATGTCTATTACAGGCACGCCCATCTGCCCGCTCTTCTCCATCATTTCCTGTGCGGCTTTAGGATTTTTCTCTATGTTAATATCTTCGTAGGGAATTTTGTGCGTTTCAAAGAAATTTCTCGCCGCCGCGCAAAATCCACACCATGTTGTGCTGTACATTTTTATTTTAGGCTTTGCCATACCACCACATGTCAAAGGTTCTATTTAATACCTAACGTTCTACAGGCTTTCATGCAAGCTTTTCCATAAACTTGAATTGTTTTTTGTATGTCGGCCTTCTTATGTGAGGAAGAAAGGTAAATGGGTTCTTCTATGTCTGCATCGATCATTACACCCCTTTCTAAAAGTTCGCGATGCATTACCGGATACATTTGAAGCTCGCATTTTTTCAGTTCTCTATACTCGTAGCACATGTCATTGAACAATATCTGGAACATTGCAGGCACGCCGGTTACGTGGTGTGTTATTCTGTTGTCATTGAGGGTATCGGAAATTCCTTTCATCAAGGATTTTCCTAAAACGTTAATGTAACGGTTTACTTTTCCCGATTTTAATTCATCGAGGACTGCATTCGCGGCTGCAAGCGACATAGGATTAGACGAGTAAGTGCCGCCATGCGATACACCGCCAGGATAAATTAAGTGCATTATTTCTTTTTTGCCGACAACAGCAGAAACTGGGTAGCCATTGCCCATAGCTTTTGCAAGAGTCGCTATGTCAGGCTTGACGCCAAACAATTCTTGCGCCCCGCCGCGTGCAACTCTAAAACCAGTTTTTACTTCATCAAATATCAGAACAATTCCATATTTGTCGCAAAGTTCTCTCAAGTGTTTCAAATACCCTTTCTTTGGCATGATTGCTGCTGCATTGCCCATTATAGGCTCGGTTATTATTGCTGCAACATTTTTGTAATTTTCTTTCACAGTTTTTTCTATCGCATCGAAGTCATTCCACTTTTCTATGATAATGGTCGACCTAATTGCTTTCGGGATGCCCAAAGACTGCTGATGTGGGGGCTGGTTGTGGTCTTTGCTTGGCCAAGTAAAAGGCGGAGCAGTGGACCATAAGACATAATCGTGGGTTCCGTGGAAATGTCCTTCAAATTTTATTATTTTGTCGCGTTTTGTAAAGGCTCTGGCTAGCCTCACAGCCGTCATAGTTGCTTCTGTTCCAGTTGTAGAAAACCTGACCATTTCTGCGCAAGGAACCATTGAAATTATTTTCTTTGCAACTGTAATTTCCAACTCATGCCCGGCAGCATAAACCGTTCCCAGCTCTTCTGCCTTTTCAACAGCCTTGTGTATTTTTTCATTGTCATGTCCAAGAATAACCGGGCCATAACCCAATCGGTAGTCAATATACTTGTTGCTATCAACGTCCCAGACGTAGGCGCCTTTTGCCTTCTTTACGAATAAAGAGCAAGGCAATCCCGGTTGGCATATTGCAGAGTGCCACAACCGTGCATTAGAGCCAACGCCTGCAGGAATGTACTTCATTGCTTCCTTGTAAAGAGCTAGGGATTTTTTGAATAAGAAAGACATGCTAACGTTTTCTCAGGCTTATATAAAAACCTTCATTGGAAATAATAGGCGTGGCGCGAACAGCGCTAATATCAAAATGCCGGGGTGGCAGATCGGCTATGCAGCAGTCTGCAAAACTGCGTAGGAGAGTTCAATTCAATAGGTGCTTTTGCACTTATGCGAAATTCTCTCCCCCGGCTCCATTTGATTTGATGAATTTATTAGGGGGATCAAGAAAGACTTTGAATCGGTTGGTTTATATGAAAATAAAACTTTTCGGGCCGAGAGTTTATTGGGGTTTCTTTAAACATATTCCTAGAGCAAGTGTTGATGTTATAGTGTTAAACAAAAAAGGTGAAGTACTTCTGACCAAACGCGATATCCCTCCTGGAAAAGGCAAGTGGCATATTCCTGGTGGTGGTGTCGCCAAAGGTGAGAGGGCTATACAAACTGCAGTTAGAAAAATCAAAGACGAGACAGGATTGAAAATAAAAGTAAGGAGGCTTGTGGGCGTATGGGACGATCCGAAGAGAAATCCAATGTGCCATGATTTTACGTGCGTATTTCTTGCTAGTGTTGTGGGTGGAAAGCTTAAGGGCTCTTGGCAAGCAAGCGACGTCAAATTCTTTAATCCAAAGAAGCTCCCTAAAATGATGTTTGACCACAATAAGGAAATAGAATATGCTCTCAAAGGAAAAATTTTCATGTGGGGTCTGAAGTGATTGGTATGTTACAGATATACAATACGCTGACAAGAAAGAAAGAAGTTTTCAAGCCGTTGAAAGGAAACAGTGTCGGGCTTTACGCATGTGGCCCAACTGTTTACTGGTTTGCGCACATTGGAAACCTAAGGGCTTATATTTTTGAGGATATTTTGAGAAGAGTTCTGAAATTCGATGGCTTCAAGGTCAGGCATGTAATGAACATTACAGACGTTGGGCACTTGACATCGAATGCCGATACTGGCGAGGATAAAGTTGAGATGGAAGCTGCAAAAGAGCACAAGACTGCTTGGGAAATTGCTGAATTTTATACAAAAGCCTTTATGCGCGATGCAGCTGCTTTGAACATTTTAAAGGCAGATGTAATTTGCAAAGCTACAGACAACATCAAGGAGCAGATAGATTTAATCAAAACACTGGGAAAGAAAGGATTCACCTACAAAACTGGGGACGGAGTTTATTTTGACACTTCTAAGTTCAAACAGTATGGGAAATTGACTGGTATGAGCTTTGCAGAACTAAGCGAGAACTTGAAGGCTGGTGCACGCGTCGAAATGGTTGAGGGCAAGAAAAATATTACAGATTTCGCTCTGTGGAAATTTTCCCCTAAGAATAAGAAAAGGCAAATGGAATGGAAATCGCCTTGGGGCGTTGGGTTCCCTGGATGGCATATTGAATGTTCTGCAATGGCAATGAAGTACTTGGGGAAGAGTTTTGACATACACTGCGGCGGTGTTGACCACATTGCTGTCCACCATACAAACGAAATTGCTCAGTCTGAGGCTGCAACAGGAAAAACTTTTGTAAAATATTGGATGCATGGGGCTTTCTTGGTTGTTGGCGAGAAGGAAAAGATGGCCAAGTCTTTGGGAAATATTATAACAGTTTCGAGTTTAACTGAAAACGGAATCGATCCATTGGCATACCGTTATCTACTGTTGACAGCCCATTACCGTTCTTCTCTGAACTTCACAATGGACGCTTTGAAAGGAGCAGAAGAAACTTTGTACAGACTTTACGATTTTATTGACAGGGTTTCAGAAGTTAAGAAATCTGGAAAGATTTCTGTGAAAACTTTGTTGTCTAAAGCTGACAGAGAATTTTCTGAAAAGGTAGATGACGATTTGAACATGCCAGAAGCACTTGCAGTTATTCATGCTTTTGTTCATGATGTTAACAAGCTGATAGATGAGAATAAACTTATGAAATCTGATGCTGTTGCTGTGAAGAAGCTGATGCTGAAGTTTGATGAAATTCTCGGGTTGAATTTGAGCAAGAAGCAGGAAACCGTTCCGGCAACTGTAAAAGAACTTGTCAAAGAAAGGGAAGCAGCCCGCGCCAGAAAAGATTTTGCCGCTGCAGATTCCATAAGAAATAAAATACGCCAGTTGGGCTGGTTAGTTGAAGATACTCCGCAAGGGGCGAGAGTAAAGAAGGCTTAATAGCTGCCACAATAATTTGTTAGCAGTGAATTTCATGCGCCCCCCAGATTGCATTCTAGTTAGAGTAGGCGAACAGGCTCTGAAAAGCGAACAAGTGCAAAGAAGATGGCAAGGCATTCTGATTGACAACATAAAGTTAGCATTGAAAAGTGCTGGCACAGCTTATGACATTGAAACAAATCCAAATAGAATTTTTATTTACACGGCAGAATTGGACAAAGCCACTGAAGCCCTAAAGCATATTTTTGGCATAACAAGCGTTTCGCCGGTTTGGACATGCTTTTCTGGACTGGATGAAATAAAACTTTTGGCTACTGACATTGCTGTGGAAGTTCTAAAACTTGATGAAAGCAAAAGTTTCGCGATCCGTGCGCATAGGAGCGGGCATCACAAATTCAGTTCGCAGACGATTGCAGAGGAAGCCGGAGCAGCTGTTAAGCGAGTTACTAATGCCAAGGTGAATTTAGGCAAACCCGATTACGAAATTGAAATAGAGTGCCGTTCGCGCAAAACTTACATTTTCACCGAACGCATTCAATGTGCGGGCGGTCTGCCTGTTGGAAGTGGCGGGAAAGCGATTGCTGTCCTAGAAAATGAGAATGATGTTATAGCAGCGTGGTTGATAATGAAAAGAGGCATTTCTTTGACTATTGCAGGCGACAAAAAGCTTGCGAAAATTTTAGAAAAATGGATGCCTGGGAGGAAAATTGAAGTTTTAGATGCGAAAAAGTTTTCTGGTAGCAAGGCGAATGCTATCGTTGTCTCAAGTAATTTACCAAAAGTGCTACAAAATATTGTAAAAAAGAAGGGCATGCTTGTTCTAAATCCCTTTACAGCCTTAACAAAGCAAGAATTGGCAGACTTGAGGG
>CAYJQM010000034.1:5517-7111 GCA_964372405.1 uncultured archaeon
CCAAAATCGTGTTAACCGGGCAGTAGTGAAAGCTTTATATACCTATCCCTACATAATAAAGACACTCAAAAAGCCTAACTACAGTCAAGTAAAAAGCATAAATACAGGCTTTTGAAAGTAAATTAAACCGGAAACAAAAACTTTCGGTTAAATTATAATTGAAAATGGTGAGAAAATGGTAGCGACACAACAACTTTTGGATTCCTTGAAGCAAATAGGTTTGAACCTTTACGAGCGAAAGCTCTGGGTTGCTTTGCTCAGTAGAGGTAGCTCAAGTGCGGGAGAACTTTCTTCGCTTGCCAAGGTTCCTCACTCAAGAACTTATGATGTTTTAGAATCTTTAGCTGAAAAGGGTTTTGTTCTGTTGCAAAACACAAAGCCATTGAAATATGCCGCAATCACACCAATAGAAGCTCTCGACAGAGCTAAGAAAAAGATAAATGAGGACGCTAAAGTTACTGTTGAAAGAATTAGCGATTTTCAATCCGGCGGAACTGTAAAGGAATTGGAAAGGCTTTACAAGAATGGAATTGAACTAGTTGAACCTAACGAAATAACAGGCTCACTAAGAGGCAGACACATGGTTTCTCAGCAACTTGAGACTTTGATAAGGGGCGCAAAAAAGAAAGTTTCAATAGTAACTTCTGTGGAAGGCCTGCACGAATTGAACCACAAACATGCTGAACACTTGAAGAAGGCTGCAAGCCGCGGCGTAAGGATTAGAATTGCTGCGCCAGTTGGCAAGGAACATGCGCAAGCAGTTTCTGAATTGAAAACTTTTGCTGAAGTCAAGAGATTGGACAAGGACAACAGCGGGCGATTTGCCCTTATTGATGACAACCATGTTGTGCTTGCTTTAACTGATGATAAGAACACACACCCATCACAAGACTTGGCATTGTGGACCCAAAGCGAACATGCTGCAGCTGCTGTTATGGCTCCAATGTTTGAAAGCATGTGGAAGACTTTGCCTAGCGCATAAACCTTTTTATTTAGTGCTCTTTAGTCAATAGGTATGGCTATAGAACTTTTAGTTAACTTTGCGATAAGTGTTATCAATTCGTTAGGCCTGCCTGGCATTTTTGTTTTGATGGCTTTGGAAAGCACGGCTGCACCGGTTCCTTCTGAGGCAGTATTGCCCTTTGCGGGGTTTTTGGTTGCGCAGGGCAAAATGGATTTTTTAATTGTTGTGCTTGTCGCAACATTTGGAAGTATTGTCGGTTCACTGTTTTCATACTATATAGGCTACTTTGGCGGTAAGCCGGCTGTCCTTAAAGTTGGCAAGTATTTTTTTCTTAATGAGAAACATCTGGAGCATACAGAAAAGTTTTTTGCAAAGCATGGCGGCAAGACAATTTTCATCGCCCGCTTCATTCCTGTTGTAAGGCACTTGATATCAATTCCTGCCGGAATTGGAAAGATGCAAAAGAGGAAATTCATACTACTTACTGCCCTTGGAGCGGGCATGTGGAATGCCTTCCTAATTTGGGCCGGAATAAAGCTTCAGGCAAATTGGAATGAAATTCTGAAGTATACGCAAGTTTTGGAATATGTGGTTCTTGCGGTTTTGATTCTAAGTAATGTTCAGTATGCA
>CAYJQM010000035.1:0-6868 GCA_964372405.1 uncultured archaeon
AATCTTCATGGTAAACGTCTTTTCCGATTCTGTTCAACTGCTGATGTTCATTATACCAAACTTCTAACGGTTGCAAGACAGCGCCAACATAAGGAACAAGAGAGAAAAATCCACCACGAGGCGCATACATCCATCCAAACGCACCGGTTTCTGTACCCGTTTCTAGCCTGTTAGAAGAATAAAGGACTTCCTTCATGTTAATGAGGTCATCGGCTATTCTATTAGGGTCATCTTTCGCTTTGCTTGCGGCGCTACCGCTACCATAAACAGCATCCCATAAAGAACCTATTTGGTCGAGAGTGCCTAACATCATACCGTATTGTTTACCAGATTCGTCACTAACAGGGGATGCAACAGGAATAACTTGAAGTTTCTGTTCTTCTGCCATAATATCACCATTAATTATCCAAATTTATTACAGTTACGCCAGGTGGTTCGATGTACATATCGGCTATAGGTTCAGGTTCATCAGCATACTGGTCTACCATAACTTCACCATTAGCTACTTTGTATGGCATAACAGTTGCATCAACATATTGTGAACTAAAGCCTTTAATCCTTTTACGATTTACGGGTTCTGCTGGTTGTTCCTCAGGCGAATAAACTTTATACGAAGTTACCTTATGCAGAGGCATTTTCGCAGTAACCCTTCCTAATTTTGTAACGATATAACCAGCTACTTTTTGCATGCCTACAGTTTCGTCGGTATCAAAAGGCAAACCAAACGCATCAACTACAATACTCATACTATCACTACTATATAGTAAGTAGAACTAATATTTAAAGCTATCTTTCAATCGTCAATTGTCTTCTTTCCTGACCTCAAAAATGCCCAGCTCTTTGCAGGTCTCAAAAATGGCAAAAGCATGCACCATGCTTTCAAACGCTAAAACAAGATTTCCCTTATCGAGCCAGTGGTGGCAGTCTTTAACGTAAGCTCGGGCATTTTCTAGAAGCTCGGCGGCTTTATCATCTACAGGTTCTGTCAATTCTAGCAAAGGCTCTAAGCGCACAAGCCATTTTGTTACGTCCTCTTCATTTACAATATTTATAATTTCTTTAGAATTCATACCAACATCTCCAAAAATTCTTTCTCTTTGAAATGCAATTTTCCTGGAATTATAAGTGCAGAAGGCGTAGGCATCTCAATATTTAAAAGGTCTTTTGCTTTTGCGTAAACTATCTTGGAAGCATCCGTTCCTAATGCGCCTGCTGCTACAAGCATATCTTTCTCCTTAATAATTTTTGCTTCTAGCAAAATCTTCAGCGCATCAACAGTGCCCATGTAAAGCCCGAATTCTGCATCCAAATCAAGCAAAAGCAAAGTGTGCAATCCAGATTTCTTGTTGGTTTTCAAAGCGTCTTTAACAGCTTGCAGCTGCTTGTTGAAAGGAATCGTTGCAGTTCGGCCAAACTTGTAAAGCTGCAGGCCGGTTTCACCAATTGCAGAAAATATAGAGGCGTTGTGAAAAATGCGTATAGGTATTTCTTTTTTCTTGGCTTCTATAACAATATCAATATGTGTTGTTGCAGCCAAAGGATCACCAGGAACAAAAAGCACTACATCTCTGTTCTTAACAGAAAGTAAAAATCTATCCAGATTTTCCTCCAAGTCCGAGCGCTTTAGAATTTTAATTTCCTTACCTATGGCTTTCTGCAAACCATCAAGGCTTCCAAGCCATTTGTTGGTATAAAGCTCGCAGTAGCAATCACACTTGCGTGCAATTTCAATTGCGCGCTGCGAAATATCGTCCCCCAGTCCAAGTCCAATCAAGTAAAGCATTTTTACTCACCAATTTTAAAATGTAAAAATGTGCTGACTAAGTAGTTTCATAAAAGTCAACTTCATTTTCACACCTTCTCCGCGTTAATCACTATCTCAGCAGCATATTTAGGCATAACTTTTCCTACAGCATCAAGTGCTTGACCAGTAGGCAAATAATGACCAACAACCATTTGCGCTTTCAATCCAATAGGTGGAATAAATCCTTGCATTTTAAAATCTTTAACATCAAAGCCAGTTTCTTTGAGCAATGAAAGCACCTCATCTTTTGAATATTCGCGCAAATGCGTGCTGTCCGTGTAAGGATTTTTCAATTTTAGTTTGGTTCTCCACTTTGTACGCAAATTGTGCCTATTAGGAACAACCAATTTCAATTGTCCGCCTCTCTTCAAAGAGAGAAAAATGTCTTGTAAAGTTTTTTTATCTTGGGACACATGTTCGATTACATGTCTGCATCCAACGACATCAAAAACATTTTTCTTAAAGGGCAGATTCTGTGCATCGCCCACAACCAAAGTTAATGGGAATTCGTTCTCTTTCAACTTCTGAGCAGTTTTCTTTACGCGCTCCTTATCGTATTCTAGGCTAAAGCACGCAAACCCTTCTCTAGTAGCTCTAATGTACTCAAAACCAAAGCCAGTTCCAACATCAAGAAAAACCTTGTCGTTCTTGGGCTTCTGAGGCAAGTCAAAATGCGCTTTGTAAACCTTATCCAAGTCTGAGTAGAGCATTTTTCTGTAAACTCTTCTAATAAGACCAACTTTCTGATTCTCCATCCCTTCACTTCATTTGTCAACTTTTAATAACCTTTCCCTATTAGCTATTTCATGCGTGTTGCATTCGATGTAATCGGTAGTGGAGACAAGGCGGTTGCAATCATTGAGCCTAAGAAAGATGAAAGTCCAAAAGAAATCGCTGCAGACATTATGCGCCGACACAAAAATGTAAAATCAGTTCTCGCCAAAACGTCAGGACGCCAAGGCAAATTCCGCACCTATAAACTTAAACTCATCGCTGGCGACAAAAATACTGAAGTTTTGCACAAAGAGCACGGAATGGTTTTTAAATTGGATCCGCAGAAAGTTTATTTTTCTCCCCGCGAGTCACAGGAAAGACAGAGCGTAGCAAATTTAGTAAAGCCAAACGAGCGCGTTCTTGTTTTGTTCTCGGGCGCAGGACCTTTCGCAATCGCGATCGCAAATAGGCAGCCTTCTGCGCAAGTAATAGCTGTAGATGCAAATCGTGCAGCAATAAAATGCGCTGATGAAAACCGTAAATTGAATCGTGCATGGAATGTGCAAAACATTTGCGCCGATGCAACAAAATTCATGTCCAAAGATGAAGTCGACTTAAGTCAACACAGTTTTAGCAGAGCTAAAACAAAATTTGACAGAATCATAATGCCATTGCCAGAAACCGCATGGAAATTTTTACCTGACGTAAAGAAGCTAGCAAAGAAAGGCGCTGTAATTCATCTGTACGCGATTGGCAGCGATGCTAAAAATTTGGAAGACATTGACGAAAAAATACCAAGAGGTTTGAAAATAATCTCACGTGAAAAAGTTCTCCCTTTTGCACCACATAAGTGGAAAATTAGAATTGATCTAAAGTATAATTAGGTTTCATCTGTTTCTTAACATCTTCTTGAAGAAATTGCAAATGATCGTGATAGGCATTGCCAGATTCCAGTTTAACCCCACCTAATTGATAAAATAGTTCAGCACCCCACAAAGCCGTTAAAGCTTCTGTTGGTCGTCTGTTTTTTAATTCTTCTTTTGCCTTTTCAATCTTTTCAGCAGCACGATCCATTGTTAAATTTGTATCAAAAGGCACACTCATAGAAATCACTCTTTAGAATATTCATCCAGACTTGTCTGACCGTTTTCCCATGGATATTTGCCTGTCATAGCCTTTTGCATATGAACCCAGCTGTACGCAATACCTTGTTCATCAAGTTCTTCTGGATGAACATCTCCCTTCTTAGGCCACTCTGGTATTATCGGATTCTGCAAATGTCTAGAAGCCCCATTCGATTTTACTGTAAGTATCATATAAATATTCACTCAGAAGTAGTATATAAAACTATCTTTAGTCGTATTTGTAAGTCTTTTCAGAAGCGTCTTTTTTAGGCTCGGTATCTTCCTTTTTAGGTCTGAAACCGGTATCGTAAGCACAAATTCTGTGAGCAGGGTCAGTTTGTCCGCACATAAATTCTCTAAGCTTTGCGAACCATTTAAAACTATCGTCTAAACAACCGACACCTTTGCTGCTGACAAAGGTGTGCCTGCACTAGCAGACTTCCAGGTCGTAAACATAGTGCCAAACATGCGGAGCGTAGCTCTTCACTTGTTGGATGTCTAAAACATCTAAGAATTTATTATTTTTAGCGGCAATTGCTTTTAACTTTTCCAAGTGCTCAGGTACATCATTTTCAGTCGCCTTATCATGAAAATGAATTATTGTGCCTTTCTTCGAAATGTTCATGGCGCTTTCAAAGAAATCGTAAGCAGGAAAATATCCCATCAGTATGCGATCTGGTGTTATGTTAAGTTTAGAAACAATCTCTTTAGAATCGCCTTTGTAAATTTTAACGCGATCAGCTATGCCGTTAAGGAAAATATTTTTCTTTAGGAACTTCAATGCATTAGGATTGATGTCAATTGCATGCACTTCTGCTTTTTTGTGTTTTGCCAGAGGAATAGAAAAGTATCCAATTCCAGAAAACATATCAACAATTACTTCTCTAGGCGTTGCCAAATTGAGCAAACGCAGCTTTTCGCCTTTGTTCCCTTTAGACCACATTATCTTTTTAACATCCAATGCAAAAGAACAGCCGTGTTCCTTGTGAATGGTCTCAGTTTTTTTAGAACCAGCAATGATTTCAATAGAAGGTTCGCGTTTTTTGCCTTTTATCTCGCCAATTAAGGCAACGCTGCGCGCTGATGGAGCGATTTTCAAAATCGCAGAGCCGATTTTTGTTTTATGTTTGTGCAATTTTTCATTTAATTTCAAAGTCAATATGTCTCCGACGATAAAGTAGCTGTGCGGAAGTGCAGCAAGAGCAGTTTTAGGCAGCTTGTTTTTCAATTCATCTTGCAGACGCGCGTAAAAACTCGTACATATCCCCAAGAAAACTGTGTTGGCAAGGAATAAAAGCCTTTTTGCTTAAGTTTGGGGAGGATTTACCCGCAATCTAATATCGTTTCGCCTGTTGCGGCGTCATAAACTTCCTTGCAGGTTGCAACTTCGCCTGGAGGAAGGTTGACAGGTTCTTGAGTTATCTGCTTTGTTTCTGTTACGACAGGCTTATCTGCAACGGCTGCCCCCGTCGGAGTTTGTGTTGTCTGTCCCACACATCCTGCTATTAACAAAATGCCTACCAGTGCGAATGCCAAGAATTTCATAATAATAACTGTATTTAGAACTTCAAATAGCTATCGTTTACCGCAGCAAGCGCCGATGCGAGAAAAAAAGAGAAAGAGTAAAAAACAAAATTTTTCAAATCGAGCCCGTTCGTGCACATTGATAAAGGTGGGTGTTTGTTTCTCAGTTGTGTGCCACGGCCACCATGCTGTGCGTTTAACCCAGAGCTGGTTTGTTAAAAGATTGTGGCCATTTAAGCCATAACCTTTGATGATCCAGCTCGCCAGACTGCCTCAAGAGCGATTAAAACAACTGCAGGCGTTACTAATGCTGCGATGTTGTTAACTATGTCTCTCAAGTATGTGCCTATGCTCGGTATTCCAGCCAATGCTGTTCCGGCTCCGCCGGCAGCGATTAGACCGATTGTGGCTAGTAGAAACAATTCTGCTTCATCCTTTCCTACTGAACCAATGCCGAGTGCACCTAGCAATCCTATAAGGGCTCCTAATAATACCAATATTGTTCCTGTTGCTGGTATTACACCTGGTGCTACTCCTGCTACAATGGAGATTAGTACTCCAAGCAAGAATAGGTAACCACTGATTTGCACCCATTGCGATGCTCCTCTTGCCATTTTCATTTCACCTGCACTTCCTTTGCAGAAACCGGTATATAAGGCTAACCCCGTCGTTTCGGCTATCGTCGAAAGTCTATTAACTTTAAGAAGGAAACTATTTTATTACAACAAAGTTAAAATTAAAATAAGGTATTAAAGTTGATTTGTTAAGCAGATCCTGAAGCATAATTTTTGAAATATTCCTGCTCTTCCGGATCAAGACTTGACAAAACTATTCCTAGAATCTCATCTTTGGCGAGTCCCTGCTTATGAAAGTCGTGGTAAAAGCCAGAAATGATAGCTTTTCTTTTCTCGCTAATTGCCATAATAATCTTTCGCATTTACTCTTTAAAAATCTGTGTTTTAAATGTGAAAATTCTCGCAGATGGATTCGCCCAACCATCTTTGTCTAAACCTGTCTTAATGCTGAGGTTCTCCAAAGCTTCCTTAACGCTCCATTTATTCTGCAAAATTTGGTGCGGCATTAAAATCCCGGTGCTTCCGCCCTTGCGCATTATCAAGCCATCCTGCCCTGCGGTAATAATTCTACCGTAATCAGTTATCGTTTTCCCCATAACCTGCTTAGGTTGTCCGTCGAAAACATGGACATGGAAGCTGGTCACCGGCAATTCTTGTAATTCTATCGGTCCAAATCTTTTGTCCCCACAGGCCGCCCTTGCAGCTTCAGCACAAGCTTTGGCTATAGATTTATTGAAGTTGAGGTCTGCACCGCTTGCGCGAATTTCTTTTGCCGAACCGGGTAGTTTCTTGTAAACTTCAACCACCACGCCGCCCAATTCATTCAAGCCTGGAGGATAACTTTCAGGATTTGAAACTTTGTTGTGCCTTAAGAATTCCTGCATCACAGCGCGTGCAGCTCTTACTAAATATTGTCCAGAAGTGTCGGATATCATGGTATAGTGATTGCATTACAAAGATAAATATTTGGTAGCGGGGGACAGATTTGAACTGTCGACCTCAGGGTGTCTCAGTTTTTGATGAACCTTTTAATTAAAAGGTTCTTATGAGCCCCGCGGGCACTCCAGGCTGCCCTACCCCGCTATAACTGCGAAGTAGAACAGCGCATTATTAAAAGGTTTTCAATT
>CAYJQM010000036.1:0-1614 GCA_964372405.1 uncultured archaeon
TTTATGAAATTGAATCATCAACACACTTTTGCACTTAAAATTGGTGACAAAAATGCGCCTTGCAGAAAAGTACAAGCCATTAAGAATTTCTGAAGTTATTGGACAGCAGGAAGCCGTTACTAAGCTGCTGAACTGGCTAGCTATTTGGAAGAAAGGACGGGCAATGATTTTTCACGGCCCGCCAGGCGTAGGCAAAAGCGCTCTGGTGCAAGCACTCGCAAGGGAAAAAAATCATGAGCTCATTGAAGTCGGGGAGGATAATGCAGAGACCATAATAACTGCGGCTAAACAGCACTCCTTATTGCGTAAGCAAAAAGTAATTTTGTTTGAGAATGCGGACTTTGCAGATATAAAACTGGCAAAGAAAATAGTTGAGAACAGCATATTCCCTGTTATACTAACAGTCGACAATATCTACAGCAATAAATCTAGAACACTAAAGGTATTTTGCGACGTTATAGAGTTCAAAAGAATTTCTCCATTCACCATGGAAAAAAAGTTAAAGGAGATCGCTCAGTTGGAAGCAATAGATTCTTCCGCAATAAAAGCTGCAGGCGACATGCGCGCTGCATTGATAGACTTGGACAGCGGATTGGATTCGCGCGACCGGGAGCCGACCGTTTTTGAAGTGCTTCGAGCGCTTTTCAAAGGAAACATATCTGAAGCGGAGAAAGCACTTGAATCATGCGGCGAAGATTTGAACACTCTAATGCGGTGGGTAGAGGAAAATATTTCTGCAGAATTTTCAGATGCACGCGAGCGTGCTGCAGCATTTGAATTGCTAAGCAAAATTGATTACCTGCGTAGAAGGCAGGATGCAACAAAAATGCTAACCACATTTACAAAAGTGCACAAAGGCTTGGCGCCCAAATTTACTTCCTACCGCCCGCCATTGATGCGCCCTTACAAAATAGGAGAAGACGTAACAGAGATTGCAAAGGCGATGCATTGTTCCGCTAAAAAAGCGCAGGCAGAAGCTTGGATATTATCTAAGAGTGCTTAGGGTTATGTTCTTCTAATTTTGCAACCATTTCACGACCGCTGTAAATCCCGTTTCCTCTAATTTTAAGATCGCTGAGGTATTGCAAAATTGGTTCTTCGAAAGTCCAAAAGTAATCACAGTCAGGAAACATTTTATCGTCTTGGGTATGAACGCGTTTTCCATGTTTCAAAAGTGCTTGTACAGATTTTGTATACGTTAGAACTCGTACTGTTGTGCCATCTTCCATTTCCTTTTCACTGGTACTCTATGAGATAAACAGGCTTATAAAACTTTTATATAGTGGCTAATGGAAATTTCAGCATGCCACTTGATTGGAAAGGTGCAGCATTTGCCGGCGTAGTTGCCGGAGCGGTTTTAACTGTACTTTACGTTTTCCTTTTCGGATTTATTGGATACGGTCAGTTTGGCGGACCGGGAATTTTGCTCGGCTACGGACAGTCGCAAAAACTAATCGACGTTTTCACAACAGCACAACCGCTGCCGTTGGAGATGAGCAGTTTGTTTGCTCTGTTATTGGGGAACATAATACTCGGCGTCCTGTTCACTGCCGCTTATTCATGGGCGATGAAAGAATTGCCTGGTGATAGCTTTGGAAAAGGAAAGATCGGAAG
>CAYJQM010000036.1:1624-6709 GCA_964372405.1 uncultured archaeon
ATTGTTATTTGGGTTTTTGCAGGATTGTGGTCCGCGCTTTACACAAACTTCATCCTGCTGGGGGAGCCGCTTTACCTCATTCTTGTAGAATTAATTTTCTGGCTCGTCCTATTCTTGATAGAAGGAATTATTATCGTAAGGCTTTACAAGTCACACTAAATTAGTATCCGAACAACGACTTTAGCCAGTTGATAAAGGACTGGATTATATTTGGCTTTTCTGCCTTCTCTTCAGTTGGTGCGGCAGATTCTTCTTTTGGCTCCTCCTTGGGCTCAACGGTTGCACTAACTTTCGGCGCGCTTAAATCCGTTAAAATAAAAGTTGCGCTCTTGCGCGGCATTACGCTCTTCAGTTCAAGCTTCAGGTTTTTGCCGCCTACACTAATTTCAGCCGATTGAACAGGTCTCAAGCTTGTGCTTTTGCAATCCGAGCCTTTGCAAATAGAAAATGTTATGTAATCTGCAGGGTCAAGGGCCCTGTTCAAAATGTCAACTGTATATTGTCCGATGGTTACCACGGTGCCCAAATCTGCAGTCGTTTCCTCGCCAAAGTTTGCTGTTATGTTGCTTGTTACGCTATTGGCGATTCCTATTATAACCAAAATTGCTAAAAGCAGAATAATTGCTATATAATAATTTTTCATGCTACTGTTTTGGAGAAGTTGCTATATAAATGTTCTCTCAAGGCGTAAGCCTGTCTTGCGTGCGTGGGAATAAAATTGCTTCCTGGACATTTGGCAAGTTCAGAAGCTGCTGTGTTATTCTGTCTATTCCAATGCCAGCTCCGCCATGTGGAGGCATGCCGTATCTAAATGCATCCAGATAGAACTTCATTTTTCCTTTTGTTACTTTCATTGCATCTGCTTGCTTGATCAAAACATTATACCTATGCTCGCGCTGTGCAGCAGTTGCTATCTCTAATCCTCTAAACAACAAGTCGCATCTGTTTGCAACTTTCGGGTTCTTTTCGTTTTTCATGTGGTAAAACTTTGCCTGCGACCAAGGGAATTCTGTTAAGAAAACAAAATCGTTTCCGTATTTAGCTTTCACCAATTCGCCCAATGCCTTTTCTCCCGCAGAATCCAACTCATCCTCTGCTCCGTAATTCAAGCCCCTTTCTTTCTTTAACCAGGTTTTAGCTTCCCCCATAGTTACACGCGGGAATGGAGTTTTGGAAACATCGATTTTCGTATTAAGAATGCCTAGCTCCTCTTTACCATTCTTGTTGACATGCTCACAAACACTTCTCATCATGTTTTCCAAAACTTTCATTACATCTTCAACAGAATGAATAAATGCCATTTCAATATCCAACATCAAAATTTCAGCCACATGCCTAATAGTTCTTGATTTCTCAGCGCGGAATGCAGGTGCAATTTCATAAACCCTGTCAAATCCTGTAGCCATCATCATTTGCTTGTAGAACTGCGGGCTCTGTGCCAAGTAAGCCTCGCGGTCAAAATATTTTACAGCAAAAACTTCCGAGCCGCCTTCGCTGGCTTCTGCAATTATTTTCGGCGAATGAATTTCAATGAACTTGTTTCCTTCAAGATGATTTCTAATCGCAGTTGTAACCATGTCTTTTACTTTGAAAATTGCTGCAACTTCCGGCTTTCTCAAATCAATGGAGCGATTCTCTAAGCGAGTTACGAACTCTGCCGGTGTTTTCTTTGTTACAACTTCTAACGGCAGTGCTTCCGCTTCATTAAGGATTTTAACTTCCAAAGGAATTATTTCAAAACCGTTGGGTGCAGTCTTGTTTTCTCGGACCGTTCCCTTTACAGCGACAACCCATTCGCGTCCAAGTTTTTCAATTTTCTGCATTAATGTTGGTTTAACTTCCCCCTCCTTGGCTATAATTTGTACAGAGCCTTCTCTGTCTGCAAGTTGAATAAACTTTAATTTCCCCATGCCACGCAAAGCACGCACCCAGCCCATTACAATTACAGTCTTGCCATTGTCGCGTGCAGAAATTTCATATGAGTAATGTGTGCGTTCCCACTCGCCCAAATCATCAGAAGATGTTTCCTTTTGAGCTTGTGGCCATTCAACTTTAACAGGTTTTTTTGCAGGCATGCAATCACAAGTTTAAGAATAAAACCCACGCGACAAACCAGATGAAAATGTAAACCATTCCGCCGTTTGTCAACCACCACTTGAAGTCTTTGCCGCCGCCGGCAATTTTGCCGCTTACAAAATTCATAATTATTCCAACGATCAGCATTGACGCTATGGCATATGTATTGCTGTTAAGCAGGAAGCTCAAATAGCCAACAGCAATCCCAACTGCAAAATTCAGCAGCATCACTAATTTTTCTTTATCCATTGAAAACACTTCAGGTTTAATTGGATTGTGTTTTTAAATAGGTGCTTTGGCAATTTATAATGTTGATTTTATGCGCCGCCGTGCGAATAATAAACGTTCACATTTTCACAGGGAGCGCTCTGCAATTTATCTTTTCGTGGCATCAGCTGCATTAGCCGTTTCCATCTCGGGTTTGGCAATTTACCTACTGCCGCTTCCAAGTACGCCAACCGGGTTTTCTGTAGCGGCTTCAGGTCCAAATTATGCGCTTAATTTAGTTATAGGCTCGGCAGCATCCTCGTTAAGCAGTAATAGTTACAGTCTAATAGCATCAATAGGCGACGCTTTGGTGGGGATAGCAAGCAGCCCATCCTACAATATTAATTTTGGCTCGGTGGCATTCGTTACTTTAACCGACGAAGATGCAAGCGGTGTTACAGACAGTGGCGGGCCGACTTGCGACTTATTCCAGAGCGCAAGCAAAATTGAAGCTGGGCAACCAATTAACCTAACTGTTGTTTGCACAGACTTATCTAATGTTACTTTGATAACACTTGAAACCGACGAGAATAATAGAGTTTTCAAGCCGGCTGTTGCCTTCTACGGCTCGCCTAAAACTGTTTCTGGCGAAAAGGCGGCTGCAACTTTCATCTGGAAAAATCCAGATATTTCTGATGGCACCAGAGTCAGTTGGCGCGTAAGGGCAAGGGACGGGAAAAATAATGAAGCCACTCAGGGCACATCATCGTTTGATGTCGGGGAAGTAACAGCAACTTCAAACGCTTCAACAGCCGCTGCACCAAAGCCTTTGCAGCCGCTCCCAACTGAAGAAGAGAAGCTACAAGAGACGATAGGCATACTTCCTTCAACGCAGGAAGAGGAGCAACCTGCAGACAACACTGCCTATCTTTACATGGCAATTGTTGCTGGAATAATAGCCGTGCTTGGCATCTACTACGTCATGTCCCACAGAAAGGCTGCTGCAAATCCGCAGACAGCACCAGTACAAACTAAACGTTTATATACTACTTCAAAGTAAATAACTATATGCAAATAGTGGAGAAACTTTACTGGTTGGGCTTAAGCGCTGTGGCTTATGCATCACTGCACGAAATCGGGCATTACTTGACAGCGAATTTTTTTGGAATAGATGCTTCGTTCGTTTACAGCTCTGCTACCAATAGTTTGCTTAACTTGTCGATGGGCGTTCATTACGCAGGTGCAACAGCACTTCAAAGTTTTCTTATTTTGATTGGCGCCACCGCTCTGCCAATGTTATTTTTGGCTGCAATACTTTTTGGCACAAAGCACGACGAGTCTGGAACGCTAAAAATAATTGCTGAAGTTTTCCTAGTTTTGATAATTTTCTCGTTGCTGCCTTTGCCAGGAATTCCAGACGCAGACGGCAGCAGAATTTGGGCTGCTGTTTTGTCGGGAGCTTAAATGCTTTTCAAGTGGTGAATTTTCTATGGGCGAGATTAAGATACGTGATTTTTTGATGCACATTGAAGATGCGACTGATGAAGATACGGAACTGCATTTTAATGACATTCGTAAAGTGGCACAACTTTATGTCAGCATATTTACAAAACCGCCATGGAATGATAGATTTGATTACGATCAAGCGGGTACGGAATTGACTGAGATCGCAGCGTATCCAGGCTATGTTGGACTTATTGCAGAAACCGATGGAAAGATTGTTGGTTTTAGGGTTGCACATACTTTACCAGACGAAGACTTCGAATTCTTGGGCGATGTTGTTAAGAGACCAGCATTATACGGTATGAAGCTTGGCGTGCATCCAGATTTTAGAAGGCGGGGAATTGCAAAAGCAATGATGCAGGAGACAATGGAGAGGGCAAAGAAGAAAGGCTACAAGCAAGTTGTAGGGCGCACCAAAAACTTTGAAGCCATGGATCCGCTTTATGCTAAATTGGGATACAAAAATACTGGTGTAGCAGACCCGAAACACCCTAAAAGAATTTACTACGTTTTGGATTTGTAGCTACTTTTGCTTACCCGCTTGAAATACAAAAGTGTGTTTACCCACCAATTTAACCAAAGCAAACTTCATTTTTGTCACCAATTTGAAATGCAAAAGTGTGTTTAAAGAAGTCAAACTTCATTTTTATATCAGGTTAGCACATAGTTTCTCATATGCCAATAGAGCTCTTACAAGAACTTGTGCGAATAGATTCCAGAAACCCGCCCGGAAACGAACAAGCGGTTGCCAAGTATATTTACAGCTGGCTTTCTGATAAAGGCATCGAAGCCGAATTAATTGAATGGGCACCAAAACGCTACGATGTTGTTGCTCAGATAGGAAGCGGTGCAGATGGGCTCTTGCTGAGCGGGCATATAGACATCGTTCCTTTTGGTAATGTTGAAAACTGGAAGCACGATCCTCTAAGCGCTACGATAGTCGGGGACAAGATGTATGGCCGCGGAACTTCTGACATGAAAGCTGGCGTTGCAGCAATCATGGATGCTGCCGCAAAACTTTCCAAAGAAAACTTCAAGCGCAAACTTTTGCTTACCTTTACAGGGGATGAGGAAAGTGGTTTGGAAGGCGCGAAATTCTTAGTTGAGAAGAGACCAGAGATTTTCAATGGAATAAAATAT
The DNA here is from genome assembly GCA_964372405.1 of uncultured archaeon. Classification (GTDB taxonomy): domain Archaea; phylum Aenigmatarchaeota; class Aenigmatarchaeia; order Aenigmatarchaeales; family JACQIB01; genus CAYJQM01. The sequence continues at coordinate 6,551 of CAYJQM010000036.1, forward strand.
GGTGTAGTCGGCGAGCCAACTTTGCTTAACATTCGCGCAGTGCACAAGGGTATAGTTCAAATGAAAGCTATTTTTTCAGGCAAGGCTGCACATGGATCAAAGCCCTGGCTTGGCGACAATGCAATTCTAAAAGCAAATAAATTTATTGCGAATCTCCAA
>CAYJQM010000037.1:0-6700 GCA_964372405.1 uncultured archaeon
GCATAGAATTTATCGTTTTCAGACGGTACAAAAGCTACTTTTATGCCTTTAACATAGGGGTCCATAAGTATATTCTGCAGGTCTTCTGCTGACGGCTCAACAAATATTTTCTCGGCTTCATTTAGATCTGCCCTGAATACCATTCTCTTTTCAGCATAATTTAGTTCGTAAGGATTTGTTTTTGTTTGGCCTACGCAGCCGGCAATCAGCATTACAATCAAAAGGGATGCAAATATTTTTTTCATATCAATACAACAATCTGTAAAGTTTTATATACGCATGCGTGTGGTGCGAAAAAGGAAAAAATGAAGTTTGCTCGCACAAACACACTTTTGCACTTAAAATTGGTGAGCAAAAATGAAGTTTGCTCGCACAAACACATTTTTGCACCTGGCATAAGTAAAGTGCAAAATGAAATTTAACTTCGTTAAACACATTTTTGCACCTGGCATAAGTAAAGTGCAAAATGAAATTTAACTTCGTTAAACACATTTTTGCACCTGGCATAAGTAAAGTGCAAAAAAAAGGAAAAAAGTAGGCGCATGGCCGGACAAATAGGCGACCAAGGTCGCCTATTTTCGCCGGGTGCGCGCCTACTTTGTTAAGGGATTTACTTACTTCTCTGTTACAGTTGTTCCTGCAACTTCGACTGCTGCTACTTTGTTAGTTATTGTTCCTGCCTGCAATGCTGATGCTGCGTTTTCTGTGTCAGCAGCTTCCCATCCTGCTACCAAGAATGCTACTTTTCCTGATCCGAATGCATTCTGGAAGACTTGTACGAGAGCTGTGTCCTTTGTTATTCCGCTTGCTTCTTCGCATGCTGGGTATGCCGTGTCTAACAACTTTGCTGCAAGTTCGTTCACACAAGGTCCACCTACTACAACGACATCAGATGCCAATGTAGCTGTGTCAACCTCTGTGTCCAACTTTGCTACGTCAAAGGTTACGGGTGCGACCTTCTGTGTTTCTACAGTGCCGCCTGTTCCTGCGCCAGCCTCCTTACCAAGCAACAAGTCTGCATAGACTTGCAACTTTGGCACGTCGAGAACGATTCTGTCTCTGCTTACGGAAACCAGCTTGGTTCCGTAGTCAGACGTATATTTCGCTCTCTGTTTTGGTGTGCTGCCTCCGTATGCTATGGCATCTAGTGTATTTGAATTGCCTAACTTGTAGCTGGAGTTGTAGCCACCATACGTTAGGTAGACTGGGTTTGTGCTACTGTCGCCTCTGTCATTTGTTATGTTGTCAAACCTTGTTGCACCGGTGACATAGGCATAGTCAGCCTCTATTGTCCAGTTGTACTGCTTAGCGCTTTCTGACAGCGATGGTTCTTCAAAGACAAAGACTGCGTCTTGGGCGCCTGTCAATGCTCTTTCGCCGCCGACTGTGTTGATGCTTGTTACGTTCTTCCAGTTCAATGTCTTCTCGGATAGTTGTACTGTTGGCAATGTGGTCAACGATTGGTCCCAGCCTGGTGTGGTGTTCCAGTACTTCCAATTTTTTCCGTTTGATAGGTCGTAGGCTATCTTGTCAGAGAATGTTCCTCCGACATCGAATGCCTTGACTGCAGCACCTGTGTCCGGGTCTGTTATGGATATTACCACTCCTTGATCTCCAGATGCTCCGTTTCCATCGAAGTCGCCTGTTGTCGGCTCAAAGGTAAATCTGTAGTAAGATCTCTCCTCCATGCCTACGAACTTCAACTTCGCAAAGCCTGTTGGAAGTACTATTTCCTTTCCTTCAAGCAAGACTGGGTATTGTCCTGTGAAGGATGTTCTTGGCTGTTTGTATACAACGGATAGGTGCTTGATTGTGTTTGTGTTTCCACCTTGTATTATTGTTGCCTTCCAGTCTGGGAACTGTGTTATAGAGTTTCCGTTCTCCATTTTTATGGCAGTCAAACCAGCCAATACTGTTGCCGATCGTCCCAATGTTACAGTTTGCACTGTTACTGGTACGTCGTCGCTTCCAACTTTGAGCGTTTTACTGTCTCCTTCATTGAAGGATGTTGCAACGCTGCATGCATCGCCCTTACAGACGATTACTGTTGCTCTTGCTGTTCCTGATGCGGCAACTGAATCCACCTTTACTGTGTAACCGGCTATTTCGGCAGATTCGCCCTCTTTTATTGAGACTGCGCCTGCAGAGGATGACAACTCAACCTTTGTTCCTGTAGATGAGACTACTGTGTACTCAGATCCTAAGAACTTGATTGTGTTTGCTGTCAAGTTGTTTGATCCGGTAAAGATCGGGGTGTCCCATGTCACGTTGTAGTAAAGGTTGTCTGATGGCATTGAGATACCAAGATCCTGTAGTGCGTCTTCAAAGTTACCTGCACCAGTTGTTCCTCTCTCAACCCTGTATGCAGAGCCTAGAGCTCCTTGCAAATGGGCGCTTGCCATTCCAATTAGCTCATAGTATTTGTAGTCAGTTCCGCTGAGTGTTATGGTTCCTTCGTTCAAAAACGAAGCTGGGTAACCGCCCCTCTTCTTTGATTGTAAGGACACTAGCGAAGTTGGGTCAAAGTCCCTTGTTAGGGCTGTCGTATTTCCGATCTCCATTCTGAACGTTATTCCATCGGCAGCAGCTCCCGCTGAAGTTGTTGATATCTTAGATGTAGTTACAGCGTTTCCTGCCAAGCGTGCCGCAAGATTAATTGCAGCTGCCACGTCGCTTGTCTTAGCTTGTGCACCAACTACGAATAGTGGTAATTGCGCCTTACCATCCGACGCACTTGCCAACTGCCCGAAGTCAGCGACATTTGTTACGGCTGCGAGTGCTGCACCAGCGAATGTCATTCCTGCCATTATTGCTGATCCAGTTACTGCAGCTATTTTTCTAAATTGCATATTTTATTCCTCCATTGCCTTTTATTGCAGTGAAATTGGTTTTGCCTCCACTGCAAACGCACGTTTGTGCGATTTTCCTTTTGTTTTCGACGTCTTGTGCAATTGCACAAAAGGATTAACCACGTTTACTAAAATTTGCACTGGAATGTACAAGTTTTTTAGCCGCGATGAATCTAGCTAGACGCCAATGTTGTTTTCTTTTGGTATAAGATATGGATCAGAAGTAGGTATTAAAGGTTTAGAGAGACTGTTTCTAGAGTTTTTCAGGATTGTTTCTTGTAGTACTTTCAAGGTTGTTTAGACTATTTTCAGCTGTTTGATTGTTCACAGAGGCTTTTTGTGGCGTTTTTTCCATTTTATCCTGCAAGTAAATCTTGTTTGAACGACCAATTCTCTCCAAACGCACCATGCCCCTATCCTCAAGGCTCGCCAACACTTTTGAGACCTTTCCTTTAGAATAACCGGTCTCCTTTACTACATGTTTTTGGTGAACAGGGCTTCCGGCAGCCAAAATTTTCTCCATTACGAGCTTTTCGTCTTCTTTCAGTATCGGAAGTATGTACTTTATTGGTTCAACCTTCTGGGACACGGGTTGCCGTCTTGTAACCATATAGGCTATGATAGCTAGAATGGCTACAACGGGCAATGCTATACCCAAAAGACCAATGTCGGGAAAAAAGTACTGGTAGGTGATCTGAGAAGATAGAATGTCGCCCTTTTTGACACTTTCTTGGGTCCAAGATACATAGATTCGCCTGCCGTCTGTGGCATTAAAGCCATCCTCTGGTAGGTAAGCCTTGTCGCCCACCAAACCTGTGCCGTCAGGCAAAACTACCTTGAACTGGACTTTGGAGGCGTCTATAGGGACAACAATCTGTTGCTTGAATAGCCTGCTTTCGCCGGCCCTGATTACCAAGTCCCTGGTTTCGTATTCAACCTTAAAGGAACCGCTTCTGCTGCCTAAGGCTGAAACGTCGCAAACAACATCAGAGCCGTAGGGGCGTTTTTCTGTCTTGCAAACCATTGGAAAGTTGGCATCCGTAGAAACCTTTTCAATATTGTAAAATATTGGAATCGCAATTTCTTTAGCTGCTGGTCCTTCCAGCCTAAAAGAAAGCGCTGTTCTTGTAGAAGTATCACTTAAAATCTTGGTTTCTACATTGATGGTTGTTGCAAGTGCTGGCTGGGCAAGAATGGCCAAAACTAAAATTGCTGCTACTAACGCTTTCACTCGCTTTCACCCTTTGCCCTTACCAAAATGGCGCCACCCAAACCGGATGCTGCATACCTGTGCATCATTGCAGCCACGCTGTTAACAACAGCCTGGGCTTCGGCTGTGTTAAGCTTTAGTTCCCTAGGTTCTAAAATTTCAAGACCTGATGGTCCGTACTCTATAACAATATCAATCAAGTTGTCAAGGTTTTTAACCACGAACTCAACTTTCGCGCCCTGCGAAAATGCTTCATCAAAGCCTTTAACTGGGCTTTCAACTTTCTGCACATCTAAAAATTCTTTCTTGTAAACTTTAACACGCTCATCGCTGTCAAGTTTGTCCAACAGATCAGCCAAACCAGAAGTTGCTGTTTCCTCTTTAACTGCCATAGCCTCAAAACCAGCCCATACGCGCAGCCATCCGCTGCGCACCTTCTCATCTGCTTGCTGTTTTTCTATCATACTATTAAATTTCTATTGATAAGCTATAAAGCTTAAAAAGGAATCTGAATTTTTAAGAAAACGTTTCGCTAGGGAATGTTTTTTCATGCCTTCTAATTTCCCAGTCTTTTTCTTTAAGGCGAGCAACTGTATCGTTGTACCACGGTCTTCCAAATTTGTGGTCGCCGAAAACTAAAACAGCTCCCAAACCATTTCCAACAAATTTCTTGTGCTGATCGAGAAGATAGTCCAATGTAGCTTTTTCATCTACAGGCATTCCAAGCAATCTTTGATGTTCGCCTGCTTCTGGTGCTATTGAGTCCGCCAATTCTCTTATCTCTGGAATTGTTCTGGCAGATTCTGTGTTGAATACTAATGTTGGATTTAATCCGTCAATTTGATCTCTTGCCAAACCTAGTAAATCAACGTCGCTGTAATCTTGACCTGGCAGGTGCGCCACCTCTTCCCAAGATTCTCCCTTTATGCTGCGGAATGGATCTGGGCGAACTCTCCAATTTCTTGTTTCCACGCCACCGGCTGGCGCCGGGCAATATTGTTCTGGAAGTTGAACATTCTTCGATCTTGCTTCAATAAGAACTTCGCCCTCTGCAGATTCAATAACCATAGCAGCGCCTATCGGGAGAACATATTTTAAAATTAGTTTGCGCTCTTTAGAATCTTGCGGAAGCAAAGGAACAATTTTTCTTTCAGCAAACTGACTTCTCATATTCGTGTAGTTGCTTTCAAGTTTTACCACACCACCCTCAGTTCCTATTTTCCTAATGTTAAGAACATAGGTGTTGCTTCTTGGAACTATTGGTTGATCCTTGGGATCCTTCAAAATACTGAAAACTTCAGAAGTAACTCCGTAATCTTTAACAGGAAGTTCGCCTGTGTAAGGTTCTTTATCTAGTAAAACCATTTCGTCTATATGTTCAACTTTCAATCGTCTTTCTGAAATTCTAGGCGATACAAAGACATCAACTATGTTTGACATGAGTTACAAAAGAAAGTAATCTTTAAATATCGAATGAATTGAAGTTTGCATTTGTAAAATTGGTTAGCAAACACACTTTTGCATTTCAAATTGGTGAGCAAAAATGAAGTTTGCTTTTGTGAAATTGGGTAGTCAACACACTTTTAGCTTCGCTAAAAGTGGAGCCCCGGGGGAGATTTTCAGAAGCGAACGCTTGTGAAAATGTGTGCGAAGCACTTCAATCGAACTCCCAACCTACAGTTTACGAAACTGTCACTCTACCATTGAGCCACCGAGGCACGAAAATATATTTGTAAAGAAGCTTATTAATAATTAAAAATCCCGCCCATGCCTTCTGCCGCCTTGTCTGATTCTTCCTTGATTTTTTGCTTTGCCTGCTCAAGGACTTTTGCATCAGATTCTATAACAAATTCCTTGATCAAGTCCTTGCATTTTGCAACGCCTTCGTCTGTTCCTGTAATATAGAAAACTATTCCTTCGCCTTTCAAGCCCAAAGCTGCCAAATCCTTCATTGCAACGCTTTGTCTTGCAGCGACATCAAAATCTTTTCTTATAGCTTCCTCTGCCTTGCGCGCATTTTCCTTTTTTACCAAACAAATATATTCTGTCATGCAAATTCTCTCTTGCTAAACCTTTTAAAACATGGTGGGCCGGACAGGACTTTCGCGTTAGCGAAGGTGCGCGAAGGCACTTCGCCGCATTTGAACCTGTGATATCTACCTTGTAAGGGTAGCGTCTTAACCGCTGGACCACCGGCCCTCAGGAAATATCAATAAATGCGAGAATTTATATTGGTGCACTCGGCGAGATTTGAACTCGCGTCGCAAGCTTTTTCCAGTTTCCGTGAACGCTTTGCTAGAGCAAAGGGTTCTTGGGAAGCTCGCATCCTGCCATTGTCCGCCTGAGCTGACAATTCTTTGACGTCAGTCAAAGGCTCTAGACTACGAGTGCTTGAGAACATTTTTGATAACCCTTTTCCTAAAAGGTTTGGTGGACTCTGGGGGATTTTCATTTTAATTTTGAACCCCCAACCTCTTGCTGCGGCTTTTCATATAGCTGCTTAGTGCAGCAATTGAAAATATGCCATGCAAGCGCGCTTTAACCCACCTCTTGATTTTGGTACAGCTTTTGGAGCTGCGTTAGCAGCGAGCAAAAGGTGTTCCGTTGCGCTAAGAGCCCTTGTTGAATAAACAACGGACAC
>CAYJQM010000038.1:0-2519 GCA_964372405.1 uncultured archaeon
ATCTGTTCCTGCAAGCTATGTTGCAGAGGCTTTGAAAGAAGTAGGTGGAGTTGCGGGGCCGACCGGATTGTTCTTGTGGAAGTATGTTGGTGTCGAATCGGTTGCGATTCTAATGACATTGGCAACTGTAGGTCTGCTAGGCTATATAATCGGCTCTCGCCAATCACATAGAAAAATTTTCTGGCGGGCGTGAAAAATGCGTCCAGTTTTTATTTTTGGTTTAATCATTTCAACCATTTTTACACTTTCATTCTTTTCATCTAGCGTATTAGCTGATGGTCCATTCCCAAATGCTACCAATTCCACTCCAAATCAATATTCTAATTTAACTGTTTTGGCTGGTCTGTCCTATCCATATTTTCCTACAAATCAACGTTATCCTGTTAGCGTTGTGTTGCAAGAAAGAGCCAATTATACTTTATTTTTACCTGTAATGGTTTGGAATGAGACCCTAAGTAAAACCGCTTTGATGCAAAGCGGTTATGCGCCAATCATGCATTTCAGCCAAGATCCATTTGGAGATTTTGCTCCAGATGTATTTTATTTATCCGCTTACACATTTGCTTTCAATGTAACAAATATGTCGCAACCAACCAACAACGTTACAAATGTTTACATAAGGCCTAACATGACTTGGCCGCATCCCGAAAATATAACACAGACGCTAGTTTTGTTTTCAGAGTCGCGGCTTACTTATTATAATTTAGAAACCAATGTTACAGTTACACAACTATTCAGATTTCCATGCCTTTCTATTGTTAATGATAGCTGTGGACTTCCAGGTTCTAATTTAACTGTATACTTTAAAAATGTGACACGTGTGTGCAATTGTAACTTTCCTGGTGATGATTGGAACATTACTAACAATATAGCCTCCGATCCAAAAATTAACATAACTTACTTAAACGGGACAGGAAATGGAGACGGAAACTGGAACCTGACAGTCAGCTTGGCCAATTGGAGCGTTACTACTAATTGGACAGCCATAAACATAACCTATGGCTTAGTTGACACAAGAATTTTAGCTGCTGTAAGGCCAGGCGCAAGAGACCAGCCAAACTTCATGACTTCGCCTTTTACTATACTATCTCAAAGCACAACCGGTTTTGATGCAGACAGCGCAGTCGAACCCGGCAACTCAACCAGCGTAACCATAATAGCCAACCTAACAAACAACCTAACAAACTATTCCCTTGACAACGTGTTTGTAAGGTTTCCTGTTGTCACTAATGTTTCTTTAACCTATGACCAGTCTGTCCAGAATCCTTACAATCCTTCGCAGAACGTTACATCATTCTACGTCAACACAACAGACAATGTATCATTATCAGTAGCTTGTGTGGGCGGAGCCGCCGGCGTCAACACTTCGTATATTTCTATATTTAATTTGACTAGAACATCGAGAGGCATTGAAGCCAACATCACATCTCCAGGCGGCTTTACTTCAAATCCAAAGGGCATCATGTACGCGTTCCCAGTAAACTACACAAATAAATCTATAAATTTTGTTGACTCAGGTCAGCACGGCGTCAACGGCGCAAATGAGAGAGGCGGGTTCGGCGGCAGTGCGCAAAATGTCATAGTCAACATGACTGTAGCAGATATTTTCCTTAATCTGTCTGGCGTTGGCTGCCAAGGTCCAAATGGTATTTCTCTGCAGCGCTCCTACTGGAATTATTCAACTAACGTTTCAATAAAGTTCACAGCCTTTATGACTGTACCAAAGTTTGCAGAAGACATAAGGAACTCAACGTTCAACAACGATCATGCTTATTCAAACAGAACAGTTTACATCACAACAGAAAATCAGGCAGTAAAGTTTTCTAATGCATCTCTGCCTGGATGGGGCGGCGGAACCGGAGCAGGCGGCAATGTTACGAACGGAACCATCAACGTAACCGTTGACGGAAAGAATATCCCGCCATGCGGCTCAATCGAAGGCAACAATACCCAAGCAACCGGAGGAGGAAATGCATGCTGGATTGAAACAGGATCCATAATTATCCAAGGATTGAGCGTTGGGGCGCATGCGTTAAGCGTTAATTACAAGACAGTACTCGGTGCTGCATCATCATCAGGAACAAGCAGTTCGAGCGGAGGCGCATCTGGAGGTTCTTCATTAGCTTCATCCACATTCAGAATAACAATACCAATGATCAACAAAAACGAAGTCAAAGAAATCTACCCCGGAGAATCAGCAGGATTCACTTCCATGTTCATCTTATCAAAAGAAACTTTTGCTAATGTGAAGATAGAAGTTTCAAAGATAGCGGAGCCTCCTGGTGAAGTGGAGACGCCGGAAGGCAAAGTATATTCTTACATACAGGTTAACGCAACAGGGTTGCCAGACTCGCAACTAACTTCCGTTGTTTTGAAATTCAAAGTATCAAAGAAGTGGCTAACTGACAATGGATTAAGTGCAGACGACATCGTCCTGCTGAGATACAAAGAAGGCGCATGGGTATCTCTCAATACAGAAAGAACAGCTGAAGACGATACCAAAGTAAGCAGATCGGAAG
>CAYJQM010000038.1:2529-6321 GCA_964372405.1 uncultured archaeon
TACGAAGCAACTTCACCAGGCTTGTCAACGTTTGCAGTAGGTACAAAATTGGGCTCAACTTTGGGTGCAAAATTAGAAGTAGTTCCTGAATACAAAGTCGTTCTGGCCGGAGAGCAAGTGCGTTACAATGTCAAGTTTGAAAACTTGGTAAAAGGCGAAACACTTGATGCATCAGTGCAGGTTTCTGCCGTAAACAAAGAGACGGGAAAAACTGTAGCTGTAAAAACGTCAACATATGCAATAAGGACAGGATTATCAATCTCGGAATCCCTGTCTATACCAAAAGACGCTCCGGTAGGAACATACGAACTAAGACTGGAAATAAGCTACAATGGAAAAACTTCTAGGGCAACAGATACGTTCAGGGTGACAGAGTTGCCAGGCAGGGTTATAGACAATTACGTTCAGAACTGGCTGGGTTACGTTGTAATCGCAATAGTTTTGGTGCTCGCATTTTTCCTGCTGCGTGAATTGAAAAACGTGTTGGTTTTGGAAAAAAGGATGAGAAGGTATTAAAATTTGCTGAAGCATTTTACACCTCGACAACTTATGCATTTAAAAAGTCTTGTGGATGCAATTTAATTGCACAGGGCTAGGCGGGGAGCTACCGGTTCCCTATAGCGCAAATCCGGTTCATGGCGCGCTGAATGCTTTTGGGCGGTATTGGAAGTTTGTAAAGTCTCTTAAGCCAACTGCGAAGTACCGTCCTGTAGAGTGGTTATCGCAGTGAACCCTGGGAGGTCCGGAAGGATGCACCAGTAAGCTACTTTATCTACGTTTACAGGGTTGCGGTATGGAGAAGGTTTCTGAGGTCAACTTTGCAAGTTTCTTGTATCCACCTTGAGCGCTCTGTGCACTTTAATAATTACATAAATTGGTATTGACATGAAATATGTTACTATAGCAGCAGTGATTTTAGTCGCATCGTTTTTCCTTAATTTAACAAGCAGCTTAGATAAGACAGGGACATTTGACGAAAATATTTATACTACGATAGCCCTTCAGCATTACAAAACTGGGCAAATAATTTATAATGCCGAGCACCCCCCACTTTCAAAATATTTGATAGGGTTCCCTCTTAATTTTCTGAACCTGAATGTTCCGGAAGAAATATATACATCTGCTTCTAGGCCTTTAGAGTTTGCTGAATCAATGAAAGTTGCACAAAAGTTTATGTTTGAAATGGGAAACAATGCAGATGAGATATTGTTTTGGGCCAGAATTCCAATAATGCTGGTTTTTCTGGTGGGTGGCATTTACGTTTTTAGGTGGAGCAAAGAACTTTTTGGGGACAAGGTAGCATTGGTAACAACTTTTCTGTATTCATTCAACCCAACACTTATAGCGAATGCAGGCTTGGCAACAACGGACATGACTGCTATGGTTTTCATGTTCATATCAGGCTACTATTTTTGGAAATATGTAAAAGCTCCTTCCAAGTCATCTTTTGTTAAAGTCGGTGTAACTTTTGGCTTGGCGCTACTATCAAAACATACAGCGCTTTACCTTATTCCAATATTTGCATTGGTTTTATTCTGGCAGAAGCTTTCTTTGAAAGACACCGAAGTAAAAGAGAAAGTAAAACAGTTTATTGTACCCCTGTTTCTAATAATTATTTTAGGAACCTTTGTTTTAAATGCCGGATATTTGTTTCAAGGGACGCTTAGTCCGATATCAAGTTACAAGTATTATGGCCCGCAGTTAATGCAAAAGATATCCGTAATTAGCAATGACAATAACATGGCTGCCTTAAGTTTCCTAACCAGTATTCCGATGCCCCTTCCGGAATCTTATGTAAAAGGAATGATATTTGATATACTGTTTTCGCAAAAAGATTACCGTTCTTATCTGAATGGGCAAATATTCTACGGTCGCAATATCCTATATTTCCCAACTGCAGTTTTGCTTAAAACTCCTATGCCAGTTCTATTATTAACATTTTTAGGCTTGGTTTTGTTGATAAAGAAACATGATATTAGCGACCCAAAGTTGCCGATACGTGAAAACCCTAAAGGTTTCCACTGTAAAATTGACGAGTACTATTTGCTCATCCCTGCAATTTTTATTTTGTTCCTTTTTAGCTTTGTTACAAAGTTTAATGTAGGTGTCAGACACATAATACCAATATTCCCGTTTTTACTGGTCTTTTGCGGAAAAGGCATAGAGTTTTTAATGCGTTCTAATAAAAAATTAATAATTTTGTCTCTGTTGCTTATATGGTATGCATTTTCAGCAATTTCTGTTTACCCTTACTACATTGCTTATTTCAATGAACTGGCTGGAGGTCCGGACAACGGCTACAAGTTCCTAATAGACAGCAATTTAGACTGGGGACAGGATTTGAAAGGGCTTAAGAGCTATATGGTCGAAAACAACATAAACAAAATAAAGCTTAGCTATTTTGGTACAGCAGATCCCAAGTACTATAACATTTCTTTTGAAAGAATGATAGATACAACTCAGTTTAATCTAACGGAAAATTTAACATGCGAACCAACAAAAGGTGTAGTAGCAATAAGCGCAACAAATCTTTTTGGCATGGGCAGAATGGAACCAAATTGTTTTGATTGGATAAAGAAATACGAACCCGTTGAAAAGATTGGCTACTCGATTTTTGTGTACAATATCAGCAAACAGGAACAGTGATAACAAACGATTAAAAAGGTTATCTACGTAGTGTTATGCTTGGTGACAAAAATGAAGTTGATTTCCGATCAACACATTTTCGCAATAGGAAATTGGTGACAAAAAATGAAGTCGATTTTCAATCAACACATTTTTGAATTTTGCAATTGGTGACAAAAATGCTGACAATGAGTATAAAATTTGCAAGAAATGTTGATAGGTACATAGGCATACCGATATGTCTATTCCTTACCTTTTTGTACAAAATACAAAAGTCTTTTGCCATTTCCAAGAAAGGATACAAAACAGAGCCTAAAAAATTACTCTTCATACAACTTTCAGAAATGGGCAGTATGGTGTTGGGCGTTCCTGCCATAAAAGCGGCAAAGAAACTTTTTCCACATGCAGAAATTTTCTTTCTAACATTTGATGAAATGAAAAATAGCATAATGGCCCTTAAAGTTGTTCCACAGGAAAACATAATGACCATAAGAAGCAAGTCATTGCAGTTAATGATTTTGGATATGATAAGATTCATAAGAAATGCGAGGGCTTTGAAGATAGACACGACAATAGATTTTGAATTATTCTCGAGATTAAGCGCTGTTTTGAGTTTTCTAAGCGGAGCAAAATTCCGTTCAGGATTCTTCAGATTCTATTCTGAAGGAATGTATAGAGGCAACATGCTTACTCATAGGGTTAGCTACAACTACAACCTTCATATGAGCTATGGTTTCTTGTCGTTGGTTCATGCACTCAATGCGCCGGAAGATGAAGTTCCAATGCTGAAAAAGGCGTTTACTAAGGATGATATTTTACCACATTGCATAACTTCAACTGCAGAAGAGAAAGAAAAGATGTGGGAACAGCTAAAGGCCATAAATTCAAAGATAAGTAATAAGAATAAAGTAGTTATAATTGCTCCAGATCCAAGCCCCTTTATTCCAGTAAGGGCTTGGCCTCTTGAAAATTATGTACATCTCACTAAATTACTTCTTGAAGACCAGAACGTTTTTGTTGTGCTCACAGGAGTTTCCCAAGCTGCAGAGAATGCAAACGCCATAAAAAATGTTGTGAAAAGCGATAGATGTATAGATCTAGTCGGTAAGACAAAGTTTCACGAGCTTATAGATTTGTACAATATATCAGATCTCCTCATCACTACAG
>CAYJQM010000039.1:0-5949 GCA_964372405.1 uncultured archaeon
TTCGTTCGGATCTTAATCTTTTGTCAAGCTCAGGAACACGATATGATTTTTTTATCCTGTTTTTCACAACTGTGTCATTTTCAACTGTTAGCAAAGCTTCTGCTCCGCGTGCAAGCTCTTTTTTATCAGCCATGACACTTTTGAAACTGACAGTTATTTATAGTTATGGGTGCACTTGAAAGGCATGACGGACGAGTGCTCTGGAAAAGGCTTGCGCTTGAAGGATTTCATAGAAATAAGAGACAACCTTCTGAAGAATATAGAGATTAAAAGCGTTTTGGATATAGGCGGAGGCTCTGGAGACTTTGGTGATGCCATAAATGCGCCAAAGTATGTCAATGTTAACGCCCCCTATATGGATGAAAGGCAAAAGAAAAATACTACAGGCGGCGTGAAAGTAAACCCCACCATTACTTTGGATTTGAATAAGGTAAAGAAACTGCCCTTCAAGAACAGGAGTTTTGATCTGGTTGTGGCTTCCCAAGTAATTGAACACCTGCCCGATTTAGAAAAGATAGCAAACGAAATGAAAAGAATTTCTAAAAAATTCATACTGATAGGAATGCCAAACGAAATGGAGTGGAGCAAAAGAATCCTGATTCTTTTTGGCAAAAACATGCGAGAAATAGGGCACAGGTATTGCTTTGACCCGGACGTAACGAGAAAGAAATTTATAGAACCTTATATGCGGGGTTGGAAAATTGTTGGAGAATATCATTTGACAAAAGGCTACACCTACAATGTTTTGCGCTTACTGCCTTTCAAAGCACGAAAGTTCTTGGCAAATAGTTTTCCAAAGCTTTGTTCCACTGAGAATTACTATTTGCTGGAAAGAGATGGCACCAAGAGCAATCAATAAAAATCTTTATAAACCGGCTCGGCAATTAAAATCGGGTAATCTGCGTGCTAGGCAAGAATTTTCTGGCAGTTTCAATAATTTTCTCAGCTTTACTTACAGTTGGTATTGTGTTCGCGTCAAATTCTTTGGAGATGTCAAGCGTTACTGTGATTTATCCGGGGCAAAATGTTAACGTAACCGGAGATATTGTAAATACGACTACGTCAGACGTAATTCAAAATGTCAATATTACTTTTAACATGACGTCCAGCGGCGTGTTCAACACAACGCTTACAAATTCAACCGGCGGATTTTTCGCCAACCTCACTGCACCGACAACGCCCGGTGAATACAACATGTCCATGGTAACAAACACCACGAGTTTGCGAAACAGAACTTATACTTTCTACGTAAGCAACATCAGCAACGTAACATGGGGCTCAATAAAATTTGTGAACAAGCAGCCGCCGTTTGCTGCTGGCGAGCCGTTCACAATAAATGTAACTTACGGGAATTCAACATACAGCCCGCTTGTATTTTATGCGCCGCGCATTAAAGTTTATGCGAAGAATGGCGCCGAGAACGGCACGCTAAGCGGCTGGACGATAACAAACGTCACGCCGGCAACAAGAAATTTTGACCTTTACAACATAACAACGCCGAGCGCAGCCAACGGGGAATATGTTATTGTGGCAGACTATGTCATTTATGCAACCTTCAGCATAAAATCCGGTGCAATAATTTCTGTAGCAACGGCGACAGTTGGCAGCGACAGCGGTACTGCGAACTTCGCGCCCAACTCCACGATTAATGTTGTAGCCAAGGTAAGGAACTTGGACGGCGACCCGATAACCGATGTCAGCAACATAACGGCGCACATAGCATTTCCAAACGGCACTGCCGTGAACTTTACGCTGACCGCGCGCGACCAGACAGCTTATCCAGGATATTACAATACTACATATACGCTGCCGACAAACCTGACAGGACAATACGAAATTACTGTTGAGGCCGGTGTCAACAACACCATTTCGGAATCGGCAACCGTTCTCAACGTTAAAACTTTTAACGTAAGGCTCGAGCCGGAGCAGCAGTTTGGTTATTGGGAGTTCGGTGGCAAAAGCTCTTTCAGGACAAATGCGCGCGCCGGCTTGAACGTCGTAATAATAAACCTTACGGATGACAACGTGATTGTCAACTCAACAACCGGAACCAGCGGGCAGGTAAGCTGTACCAATGTAAATATTACTAATGTTTGGAATGTTGCGAACGGGACCGCCGTAACCATTACTAACAATACTGTCCAGTCAATTTTCATGAGCAATTCAATTTGCATGCTTAACTTCACAACGCCAGCGACCACAGGGAGATACGGCGTGCGGGTAAATGTGACTGTTGGAAATACGTGGGCAACGACCGACGGGTACATTACAGTTTCAAATTATCTGCTCAAGACAGCAGCAGTCTCTTCCACAGGAGGAGGGTATAGCTACTTCATGTTCGGCTATCCAGGCAGCAACTTAACTTTCCAGCTTTCTGCATACGATCTTGCAAATGATGCAGCCGCTACAGGAGACCAGCTAAGCAATATTAAAGTGACAAAGGTCACGCAGATGAATTATTTATCGGGCTCGATTGATGTTGCGAACGTGACGACATTTCTAAATAATTCGAATTATACGATTACACCAGGCACGTCAACAGACAACCCGACTGTAAACATGCTGCTGCCAAATGTTGCTGGAAATATGTTAGTGGAGTTTGAGGCAACGATTGGCGGGGAAATTGTTACAGGGACGGCATTCTATTGGGCTAAATATGTTTATGGATATGTGTGGACAAGTTCTACAAGCAGCTCCAATTCTGCCGGGGGCGGCTCCTACGGCGGGGGCTTTGAGCAGTGCAGCGGGACAAGGACATTTTCAGGTTATGCCTACGATGCAAAGAGTGGGCAAGCTGCAAGCAGCGTTACAATTAATTCCATCCAGGATGCGAGGGAATCCTATTTGGGCAAGAGCATTAAGAATTGCCTGTCGCTAAGCTCTTCAAATGCAACTGGTACCAATACCACTGGCGGAGGCACCGCGACGCAGGGACAGCTTTCAGCACAGGTCGAATTCTCAAACTCATGCACATATTCAGGTTATTATTACTTAAGATTTAATGTGAGTTACGAAGGCAAGCAGGACACGATTGACGGCGGATTTTCCTGCAAACGCCTGTGGTTCTGGCCCGAAGTAAGACCGAACGGAACAAGCGAGTACAGCTGGTACATTTCACCGACAGGCTCCGCTAACGTTACTTTCAGGAATGTGCAGAGGACAAATGGAAACTATATTGGCAACGCGTCAATATCATTTCCAACTGTTACAGTTTGGAACTGGGCCAGCGGCGGCTCAAAGTCTTTAGTTTATAATGCCAGCAGCGCCGGCAACAGGAAAATTTTCCTGGGCTTCGCAACGGGCAGCCCACCAAGCAGCAACAACGTTTCATTCCTTTTACAGCCGAGCAACTTTACCTATAACTGCGTGCAGATGACAAAGTGGCCGCTTGGCTATATTGATTTGCAACCAAAGGTTTGCGCTGCGGTTTTGTCGGCAACCCCATCCGACACAACGGGCGAGTGGGTTGATGGTTGTGATACAAACTGGGGAGGGTTCCAGATAAGGGCATTTGATACGTGGATAGAAAGTTTCAATTGGGGACAGCAGTATACTGCGGGAACAAACATGTCGCTTGTAATTGGTGCGAGAACCAATGTTTCTGTTGCCAATAACACAAACAATTTTACAATCAAAGTTGGGAGGTCGTGGGAAGGGGAGCTTGCAACGCCAAGTTATATTAACGCAACTCTGTTAAACGACAATTGGAACAAAGCTTCCGATTCGGGTTACGAAAAATGGAACGTTACTTTCACAATCCCCGCTTCGCTAAAGAAAGGCGGCGTTGAAGCAAGAATAACGGTCAACAATTCTGACGGCGACGAAGAGCTTGCTTATCTGTGGTTCCAGATAGCAAAGTTTTCAGTCAGCATACCATTTGAAGAGCAATTAATAATGGATTACAGGGATGTTGTAAATAGTTCAAGTGCAAGCGATCCTCTGTATGCTACTTATGGATGGAATATTACAAATGTTCAGAATAGAACGGGTGTCAACTCAGTCAGCGGTACAGTTTGCCTGAAAGAACAATTTAATACCAGCAAATATTCGTGGGGATGGAGCGAGCCAAAGACTTATGCGAATGGGGCAACTTCAAAAGTAATGATTGTGGACGCCAACCAATCAGGCGTATACAATACTATTGTAATAAATGACAGCACCAGCACTTCATGGACAATAAGAGCTGCTGTTCTCGGTTTAGGCACACGCAATTTAAGCACTACGGGAGCTATTGCTGGGACCAATTACTTGTGGAATGTATTAGGTTGTGGCATGGCTACGATGTTTAACACCAGCACGGCAACAAGCAATAACTGGAACAGGTGGCTTGGGGAATTCCAGAACAGCCAGACATTCTACCTGCCATTTGTTGTTAGCAAGGGCGGCACATTACAAAACGGCGTTACTGTGAGACTTAATGCGGTGTCAAAGATGCCCGATGGCGGGGGCTACATGGGATACGGCTTTGAGAAGAAAGTTGCATCAAGCAACTATACGACCTTTTCAAATGTAACCGATGCTTCTGGCGTCGCGATAGTGAGCCTGAACATGGTTGAGACAGGAATGTTCAGCGCATTATGGAAAGTCAACAGCTCAACTGAAACTGATGTAGCAGACTACGGAAACGATGGATTATATTTCAGGACGCATGCATTCAGCGCGGAAGGCGGGCCGCTGGACTGGACTAACAGCCAGAGGGTGGTATTGAATAAGACAAACGCTACCACAGTTTTCGGCATAGCACCGAAAGATGCCAACACTTATAACGGCTCGTTTGTTGAGTCCAACGTTTCAACCTTTGTAATAGATACGAGTGCATCTACATTTTATGCAATAATTTCAAATGCATCTGCAGCGGCCAGCATGGCATATTTCCTTGATGACGACAATAATGCAGACCTCAGCACGCCGTTCGGTAACTCGCCATATAATGGTCCGCCCAAAACATCTTATTTAAACACGAGCCTGACATTTTCAAATGCTTCATCATATTCGAATACCAAGATTGCCATAGCAAATTGGGCAAACATTACGCCAGCCGGCTGCACTGCAAATTCATGCGACAATATTGCAGTAACATTTTTCAGGCAGGAGCCCAAGAACTGGAACACGTTTAACTTTAACGCGTCCACAAACCCGAATGCTAATATATCGGTTTACGCATGCGCCTACAACTTTACCTATCCAAAATTACCACTGGCAAACCTAACTGTGCATCTGGCGGCAGAATCGTGGAATTATTTGAGCTTCAATACCACATGGCTTACCACATTCGACCCCGTTAATGAAACGCGCGTTACTGTCGGCAACGTTACAGAGCCGCATAATTATGAAGGCGTCAAGACTGGTCCGAGCGGATGCGCGGCATTCAAGGCCACCATGCCGGGCGGCTGGCCATCAAACAAGTGGTACAGTTTGAGAACTTACATTATAGACGCTACTAACGCAGACAGGGAGAGCAGTTGGGCAGGAGGCGTCTGGACAACGCTGTGGACGTGAGATGATTTTGTTGATGAAAAAATTTATTGTTTTTGCATTGGTTTTGACATTTGCTTTAGCTCCAACAATTGTTTTAGCAACATGCACTTCAACCAACGGCGTTTCTGCAACTGCAACGCCTTCTGTTAGTACGGTTACAACAGGGACAAGCGTCTCTGTTGGAACAAGCATAAGTGCAAGCACATCATGCTCTGCGGATAGCATATCCCTTGTTTCAAGTCCAACCGGAGTTAGCATCAGCGATCCTGCGGCTGGTTCGTATACAGGCGTAAGCCTTACCAGCACGCCAACAACAGCCAACTCTTTTACAATAACAGCGTCAACAGATGCAACTTATTCGGTGTATGTAAGCGTTGACGGTCTGTCCACTACCGAATCAACAATAGTATATGTCAAGCCTGATACACATCAGGAATATGCTTCGCCAAGTTATCTAACAGCAAGCGAAGG
>CAYJQM010000040.1:0-5821 GCA_964372405.1 uncultured archaeon
AACAAGGCAATACACTATGCAGAAACTGAAGGAGAAAAAACTAAAGCTAAAAGAGAAAAGCGCGAAGGTGCAATAAGAACTGTTCTTCACAAGAAAGTTGACGAGAAGCAAAATGAAGACGGCAGTGTTGAAAAAATAACCCTTGGTAATTACTTCAAATTTACTCACGGCGACCTGTCTAGAATAATGGACGGAAAGAAAGCTATTCCTGGCGCTTACGAAACGCAGATGGAAGCCAAGGCAAAAGAAGAAGCTGCTAAAAGGGCGAACGAATCTGAGAAGCTGGTTCAGGCACCTCAAATCGATTTTAAAACCATTGCAATAGGTGAGCTAAAAACTGTAGAAGGAGGAAAAGAAGTTATAAAACCTTTAACTCTTAGCGACTACTTTAAGGGCATACAAGCTGAAGTATTGTTAATTAAACACGATGTGAGAGAAATAGAGAATAGGCAAAACGTTACATTGCGCATAGCACTATCAAACGATCCACATTTGGTTGAAATTAGACAATATTTAGAATCATTAGAAAAATCCTCAGGGGATGTTAAAGTTGCAGATCCAAATGGGATTGCAGACATGTTGCTGACCTTTGAGACGGGTACTGGTCCGCTGTTTCCTCGACTTAATCTTAAAGAGTCGAAGGTGGCTAGGAAAGACGTTCTTATACCGGGTATAAAATCTGTATTAGAAAAGTATAATCCGAAAAACCGATATGAAACCGTATTAGGAATTTATGATCAGGGATTCATAGCTGAAAGGTGGTTAGCAGAAACCGATAGACAAGTAGAAGATGCGGTTAAGCAAGACGATTCCAAAGACGAATAATATTTCTTAATTTCATTCGTTTTGATGTGATGCAATGGGAAAAAGACAAAAGACATGGATAGGTTTACCTATACTTTTACTTAGCGTCAGCGCTTTTCTTTTTGTTTTGGTAACTCCTGCTACTTCTGTTGCACCTTTTAGAGTTGGTTTGAATATTACAGGAATTGTAGCCGATTCTGATGCAGCAAGTATGATTTCAGGCTCTGATGTTACTATCAAGAGTATAAGTGGAGGATGTACGCTTGCAAACACAAGCGATCAAACAAAACCAACTTCTCCTTTTTACACAAATGCAAATGGATACTACAAAACAAACCAATTAGCTATGGATTCTTCTAATACAGCAAAATGTTACATAAATGTTACAGCAAAGAAAACAGGTTATGTAAATAATAGTGCAGATAGTTCTGCATTTTGTGGACAGCTTTTACTTGATATGAGCAAATATAATTTGGGTGCAACTGCAAGCTTTACGCAAAATTGCGGTCTGCAAAAGAATGTAAAAGTTTTTGTAAAGGAATATTCAACCAATAATGTTGTAGCAGGAAATGTTGCTGACAATGTTGCGAATGTTAATCAAACTCTGGATGCTAATGGGGTAACGTATTTTGGCGAGACGGTTACTCCGGTTACTTTCACTTACACAGATCCATCGAATCTGCCAGTTCATAATGTTAAAAGTGCAACATCTGTAATTGACTTTACAAAACAAAATATAATCACATTGATCAGCAAGAAGCATGCGAGCCTTTCAACCGTTGTTACTTTTGACAAGTCTGATGTCATAACGGAAGAAAACTTTACCGTTACGGCTACCATATCAAATGGTGATGCTGCAACTTCCGATGCTGGTAATGTTACGGCTACAATAAGCTTTTTGCCAAATGCTTGTGGCATTGAAGATGCAACAACAAAGAATGTAGCAAACATTGCGGGCGGAAGCAGCACGCAGGTTACTTTTAATGTTCAAGCAAAGACCGAAGGAAGCTGTACAGTAACTGTCACGCCTGCAGGTACGGATGTTGAAGATCTAAGAGCTGCCTATGTAAGTACAGATTCAAAATCAATCAACATGATTGATCCTGCTCCACAGTGGAGCAACTTGCAAACAAATCCTGCTTCACCAATTGTTTATGTTCCTGGTACTTTCTATCAGTTCAATTCAACATGGATTGATAATGTTGCTGTAAGTACAGTTTATTTAGAATTCAATGGCGTCAACTATACAGCAGCTTCAATGGGAAGCAATGTATACCAGTACAACTTTACTGATCTTGGCGTAGGCAGTTACCAATACAAGTGGTACGCTGTTGACAATAACAATCACTGGAACTTTACAAATTACTATACATATGATATTACGAAAGCATCATTATCTACTATTCATTTGGCTTTGGACGGAGCAGAGCAAGACAAGAATATAATTTATGGGAACCAAACAAATGCAACTGGATGGTCAACTATTTTCGAGGATTTAATTTTTAATTTGAACAGAAATGACATTTTTATTAAGAATGGCAATCCAACAAGTGATTTGCTAACTTTAAGTGTAGGAACTTACACATATGTTTACAATACAACCGGCGGACAGAATTATACTGGTGCAACTGTTACTAGAACATTGACTGTTGACAAGGCCAATTCGCTTGTTAATTTGGCAATCAATTCAGGAAGCGGCACTTATCCAACAAATGCTGGTGCAACATGTACTCAAGTTTATGGTGATACGGGTGGAACACTTGAACTACGCAGAGATGGGAACCTAGTCAATACAACAACTTCTGGGCAGGTTTCAGAGTTGATAATTTTAGGGGCAAAGACTTACAATTATGAATGCAAATATGTTGCTTCACAAAACTATACTGAGAACATAGTTACAGATTCTGTAACGCTTAACAAAGCTTCACCGGTTTTACATTTGGCATTGAATGGTCAAGAGAATAGCAGTGCAATTAACTACAAAGATATTTTGAATGCAACGGGCTGGGTAACTTCTGGTGACGTGGGTGCAGTAACAAATCTTTACATAGATGGCGTTCTAATTAGTAATCCAGACACAACAGAACTTGCTGCTGGAAGTTATGTTTACAATTTCACCTATAGTACATCAGAGAATTATACGGATGATTGGGTTTCTTACACGTTAACTGTAAACAAGATAGCGCCAACTTTGAAATTGTTTTTGAATGATGTGGAAGGAAATAATAGCATTGTTTATGGAACGCTTTCGAATGCCACTGGTATTGTGATTGCTGGTGATGGTATAGCAACTCTTTCAAGAGACGGAACAGCTGTTAGCAATCCAGATCAGTCTACTCTGGCGGGGGGATCTTATGTTTATCTATGGAACTATGTTGCATCACAGAATTATACAGCAGGCAGTGTTTCTTATGTTTTGACAGTTACAAATGCGGCAAACTCTGTTAATCTTTACATAAATGGACTACTGAATGGAAATGTTACGCAAGCTTATGGAACGAACAGCAATGCAACTGCAACTTCTCTTTACGGAACAGCTCAGCTTTACCAAAATGGTATTGCTGTTAGTAATCCTGATATAAGAACATTAGGTGGTGGAACTTACAAGTATACGGCTAACGTAAGCGGGACTTCAAACTATACAAGCGCATCGCAAGAATTTTATTTGGTGGTCAATCCTGTTGCAGCAATTGTAACTTTATACTTGAATGGCAACAATGCTGATACAACAATAAATTATGGTGCACAAAGCAATGCTACTGCAGTTTCCAATATTGGAACTGTAAATATTTATAGGAATGGCATTTCTGTAAGCAATCCAGAAATTGCAAATCTCGGTGCTGGAACTTATGTTTATGTTGCAAATGTAACAGGTACAGCTAACTACACATCAGCATCTCAATCTTTTACATTAACAGTCAACAAAGTTGCACCAACAGTCAAACTTTATATTGACGATGTTGAATGGACTGCTGATGCCAGCAGGACTTATCCAACTACAACAAATGTAAATGGAACCATAGATGTTGCAAGTTTGCAGTCGTCTTTAGTTTTCACTAGAAATGCAGTTGCTGTTAATAATCCTGATCAAATCGAATTAGGAGTTAACAACTACAATTACAGCGCATCTTTTGCTGGCGATGCAAATTATAGTGCTGCAAGCGTTTCAAGAATTTTGACAATTAACAAAGGTGCTGGAACTGCTACGTTGACGTTTAGTCCCGTTTCACCAATAACTTATGGAATACAACATAGGGCAACTTGTACAGGAAATACCGGTGGAGCTTCTACATTATACAGAGATGGACAGAACGTAACTTCAGCTGAAAATGCAGTACTAGTTACTTTGGGCGCAGGAACTTACCAATATAATTGCACTGTTGCAGACGGTGTGAATTATACAGGGACTTCTGTTGCAGCAAGCTACACAATAAACAAACAGCCAAGTTCGGTTGACTTGTATTTGAATGGAAATCAATCTGACCTAACCATAACTTACGGTGCACAAAGTAATGCCACAGCGATAGGAACAAACGGCACTGCAGTTTTGTACAGGGATGGTGTTGTTGTTTCGAATCCAGAAGTTGGGACATTAGGATCAGGAACTTATAATTATACAGCCGTCATAGCGGGCGACGCCAACACAACTGGAAGCTCAAAGATATTTTTCTTAATAGTAAATAAGGCTTCAACAACTACTCAACTATTTTTGAATGGAAACCAGAATGATACTCTAATACTATATGGAACACAAAGTAACGTGACAGCCACTACAAGTTCAGGAAATGTTGCACTTTATCGTGATGGTACCGTTGTGAATAATCCTGAAGTTTCTATTTTGGGTGCAGGTGTTTACAATTATACTGCTTTGAATTCTGGAAACGCTAACTATACTGGAAGTTCGATAACATACTTTTTGACTGTTGACAAAGCTTCTTCGTCTGTAAACTTAACTATTACTCCTGCATCTCCAGCTAGCTTTGGATCATTTGTTACAGCAGTTTGCAGCGCTTCTAACAATGAAGGCTCAACAAAGATGTATAGAGATAATAGTGATGTAACCAGTGAGAACAATACTGGAGTTGCTCTTGCATCAGGAACTTACAATTATGTTTGCAACATTACAGCAAGTCAGAACTTTAGTTCAGCTTCGACAGTGCAGAGTTATACAGTAAGTCCTCCACCGGCCTTCATAATTACAGTTCAGTCTCCACAAAATACAACTTACCAAACTTCGCAGATATGGATGAATGCGACTGGTGACAGTAACGCATCTTGGATCAATGTAAGCATTGACAGCGGCGCTTACCAGTTATTGGCAAATATCAGCGGCAATTGGAACCATCTTTCAACTTTATCTGAGGGTGTTCATAACGCGAAATTCCAAGGCAAATCTATCAGTGGAATAACTAACACTACAAGTCCTGTATTCTTCACTATACCCTGCTTGAGCAACTTGACTGATACAACTATTGACGGAATTTACTATGCATCTTCAAGGCAGAATATATTGACTGGTACGACTACAATTATCTGTTCAGCCTTGAAAGGAACTAACGTTACAAACTCGACGATAATAACCTCTACGATAAATAATTCCCAAATTATAACGTCCAAAGTTGTGAACAAGATACTTAGCGATATGACAATAGAAGATTCAGATGTTGACCCCCATTACGGAATAGTTTCCACGAATTCAAGCATAAAACAAAATTCTAATGTAACACAATCATCCATTAGGCACTCAAATGTTACTGCTAAATCTAATGTTACAGACTCCGAAATAGTTTACAGCTTGATAAATGCAAGCAACATTACAAACTCATCCGTCTGGTGGAGCAATGTTTTGCGCTCAACTGTAATAGACTCGCTGGTCAACTTTTCAACTATAACAGATTCCTACGTCAGGAATTCAACTGTCTGGAATTCTATAAGTATCAATTCAATTATCAATAATTCTTATGTGTGGAGTTCTAATATCACCAACAGCACTGTCTTGTATTCCAATATTACCAAT
>CAYJQM010000041.1:0-5807 GCA_964372405.1 uncultured archaeon
GATTGGTGAGCAAAAATGGCATTGATAGAAGAAATTGGTTTTTCATTACTAAGCCCACAGCAAGTGAAGAAGCTCTCTGTAATCGAAGTAGTAAAGGCGGAGCTTTACGACAATGACGGATTCACAGTTGAAGGCGGAGTGATGGATCCTAAGCTTGGTGTAATCGAACCTGGATTACGCTGTAGAACTTGCGGACTAACTGTTGGTGGTTGCTTCGGTCACTTTGGTCACATAGAATTGGTAAGACCGATAATTCATGTTCTTTATTCAAAACTAATCTACAAACTTTTGAAAGTTACCTGCCAATCTTGCAACAAAGTTATGAACGCTTCTGCAGTCACTGTTCCAAAGAAATGCCCACATTGCGCTACTCCACAAAAGCAAATAAAGTTTGAAAAGCCTTACAATTTTTTTGAAGAAGAAAGATCGCTAAATGCTTTGGAAATGAGAGCACGCCTTGAGAAAATTTCTGATGAAGACTTAGAATTATTAGGCATCAGAGGTGGAAGACCTGAGTGGCTTATACTGACTATTCTTCCTGTTCCACCAGTTATAATCAGACCTTCGATTACTTTGGAAACCGGAGAGCGCAGCGAAGACGACTTGACTCACAAGCTTGTTGACATCATAAGAATCAACCAAAGATTAAGAGAGAACATTGACATCGGCGCTCCTGATTTCATCATTGAAGACTTGTGGGAACTTTTGCAGTACCACGTTGCAACTTTCTTTGACAATGAATTAGCAGGTATTCCAGCAGCAAGACATAGATCTGGAAGAGCATTGAAAACTTTGGCAGACCGTTTGAAATCAAAGGAAGGACGATTCAGGCAAAACCTTGCTGGTAAAAGAGTCAACTACAGCGCACGAACAGTTATCTCTCCTGATCCTTACATTTCTATAAACGAAGTTGGAGTCCCGCTTGTAATTGCAAAAGAATTGACAATCCCAGTCATTGTTCAGGAACACAACCTTGAAGAGCTGAGGGCTTTGTTAGCACATGCACCGCACTGGCCAAGTGCAAATTACTTAATCAGACCGGATGGTAGAAAAAAGAAAATCACTGAAGAAAATAAGGAAGAAGTTACAAAGGAACTCGCACCAGGCTACATAATTGAAAGGCACATGCAAAATGGAGATATTGTTCTGTTCAACCGACAGCCATCTTTGCATAGAATGTCAATAATGGCTCACAGAGTTAGGGTTACACCGTGGAGAACGTTTACAATGAACTTGGCAGTTACTCCGCCTTACAACGCAGACTTCGACGGAGACGAAATGAATTTGCACGTTTTGCAAACAGAAGAAGCTCGTGCAGAAGCAGCAATGCTGATGAGCGCTGAAAAACATATAAGATCTCCAAGGTTTGGTGGACCGATAATTGGATGTGAACACGACCACGTTTCTGGATGTTATGCTTTAACAAAGAAGAATACAGAAATGACTCGCGAGCGAGCTTACCGCCTGTTAACGGACATTGGCATCGAGCCTCGCTTACCAAGCAAGAAAACTGTTACAGGAAAAGAAGTTTTCTCATCCATCTTACCAAAAGACTTGAATATCCAATTCAGACCGAACTCTGAGGAGGAGGGGGAAGTTGTTATAGAGAACGGAGTTTTGAAGAGCGGAATAATTGACAAGAAAGGAATTGGAAGAGAGAGCGGAAAGTTGCTAGACAGAATTGAGCGCGACTATGGAAGCGAGGTTGCAAGAAATTTCATTGACAAAGTTTCATTGCTCGGAATAAAATTCTTGGAGCAAAGAGGATTCACGGTTGGATTGGATGACATTGACATTTCCAAGGCGACAGCAGACAAAATCAAGTGGAATCTTGACAAAGGACAGGCAGATGCCGACGAACTAATTAAAAAGTTCCAGAAAGGCGAGATAGAAGTTTTGCCTGGTCGCGACTCGAAAGGAAGTTTTGAATCTCATATGCTTAGACTTTTGGCAAACGTAACCGATGCTGTAGGCAAAGCAGTATCTGAAGGGTTGAAGGAAAGCGATGTAATATACATGGCCCGTTCAGGAGCAAGAGGTTCCCTAACACACATTTCACAGCTTACAGGATGTGTAGGACAGGAATTAGTTTTAGGCGAAAGAATCCACAGAGGTTACAGAGGAAGAACCTTGCCGCACTTTGCTATTGGCGATTTGAGCCCGGCTGCACACGGATTCGTTGCAAACTCATTCAAGCGCGGACTAACTCCATTTGAATTTTTCTTTGACGCATTGAGTGGACGAGGCGGACTCATGGATAAATCTTTGAGAACAAGGCATTCTGGTTATTTGGAAAGAAGACTGATGAACGCTATGCAGGACCTGAAGGTTGAATACGATGGAACTGTTAGAGATAACAGAAAAGTCATTGTTCAGTTTAAGCCTGGTGAGGACGGACTCGATCCGTCGAAGATCGACTGGGGTAAGTTGGACTTGGTAAGAATAGCACAACAGTGATAATTATGGAAGATGAATTGAAATTATTACCGGAACAGTTGCGCGATGACGCAAAAGCGACAGCTAGTAAGTTCAAGATGGGCGACTCACAAAAGAAAAAGTTTTTTGAAAGAGTTGCCGAAGCCTACAAGAAATCCTCATTTGAACCTGGCGAAGCAATAGGAATGTTGGCTGCACAAAGTATTTCAGAACCGGCAACACAGCTAACGATGAGAGCGTATCACGTAGCTGGAGCTGCACAAATTAAAGTTACATTAGGTTTGCCACGTTTGGTAGAAATTTTTGATGCTAGACATGCACCTGCAACACCAGCCATGGCCGTTTACCTAAAGAAAGGTGCAAGCAAGGAAAAGGCTTACGAAGTTGCTTCTGACATAAGAGAAGTTAGGCTTGAGAACATTTCTAGCAACACTTCTATTGATTTACTAAACCAGCAAATAGAATTTAACATTGATGAGAAGGTTATGAAGTCTTTCGGCTTAAGAATGTCTGATGTTGTTGATGCTTTGAAAGAAACTTTGAAGGATGTTGAAATAAGACAAAGAACTGACAGCGTTGCAGTTAAACCAAAAGAAGAATTGACTGTTAAAGAAATGCAAAAGATGAGAGGAAAAATACTTGATGCTCATTTGAAAGGTGTTAAAAGCGTTTCGCAGGCCGTTGTTAATTACGATCAAAGATTGGAAGAGTGGGTCATCAATACTTTGGGCAGCAACCTTGCAAAAGTTTTGCTTGTCGACGGAGTTGATGCAACACGCACAATGACTAATAATATTCATGAGGTTGCAAAGGTTTTGGGAATAGAAGCGGCACGCTCTTCAATTGTTAACGAAGCCCACAACACCATGGAATCGCAAGGATTGATAGTTGATGTAAGACACGTTATGCTTACTGCGGACATGATGACAGTCGATGGCGACATTAAAGCCATTGGTCGTTATGGAATTGCAGGCGCAAAGGGATCGGTATTGGCAAGAGCTAACTTCGAAGAAACTATGAAACACTTGACAAAGGCTGCAGCAACTGCTGAAGTCGACAAGCTTGAAAGCATTGTAGAGAACGTTATGATAAACCAAGTGGTCCCAGCAGGCACTGGAATGGTGGATTTAATGTTTAAGCCACCTAAGAAAGAAAAGTGATTTGTTGGATATGACTGAGTTGCGAAGCAACTCAGCAAAATGTATTGGTGAAGTAAATGACAATTGAAGATGAAGTTTGCTTGTGCAAACACATCTTCTATAATGGTGAAGTAAATGACAATTGAAGATGACATTAAGTCGGCATTGGCAAAGAATGCACTAGTGATAGGAACGCGCACTGTAGTTAAGGCGCTTAAGACTGGAAGTGTGAAGTCTGTAGTTGTAGCAAGCAACACACCAGAAAGCGTTAAGAAAGATTTACAGCATTACACTTCTACAGCAGACACTCCTTTGCACAACTTCGGCGGAACGGGCAAGCAGTTGGGAACATTTCTTGGAAAGCCTTTTCCTGTCGCAACGCTAGCAATAACCGGCGATGAAGTGAACTTACGTTCACACAGTTTCAGCGCAGCTGAAACAGCAGCGAAGAAAGCAAAGAAGAAGTAATATAAGCAACCTATGCACATAATGAATGGGTTGTCATGAGGTTGACTTTAAGTAAATTGTATGGTCAACACATTTTTGCACAACCATATTGGTGAGCAAAAATGAGAGCATTCGATCAGGAAACTATTCAATTGATTGCTGAATTTGAGAAACTAACTGGCTCTGAAGTACGTGATTGCATAAAAGATGGAGCTATATTTTTCTTAGTTAATCCTGGAAAAGCGGCTGCAGCAATTGGCAGGGGCGGTCAGAATGTTCAGGCAGCTGAAAGGGCATTGAAAAATCAGATAAAAGTTTATGAATGGGCTGAAGATTCTGTTGCATTCATAAGAAATTTAATACCGGGTGCAGAAAAAATAGAACTCTCTAATGGTAAAGCAACTGTTTCTATCGATGGCAAGATGCGCGGCGTAGTAATCGGAAAGGCTGGTTCAAATATTAAAATTCTCCGTGAGCTGGTCGAGCGCAACAGCAACGTAAAGGAATTAAAAGTTATTTGATAAAACCAAATTGCGAAGCAATTTGGCAATGGAACCAACAAAATACTAAAAGCTATTTAGAAAGTTTATTACAACTGGCCCCAAGAAGCTGAACAAAATCAATCCTAGCACGACAAAAGAAGTTAGTTTTGATATTCCTGCAGAATTTTTGCCAAACATTTTTTCTGAAATTGCACCAAAGAAAAGCCCACCGTCTAAAGGTCCTAGAGGCAAGATGTTTACTATTCCAACTGCCAAAGAGAAAAGCCATATCATTGTGAGCAGTTGAATTACTTGAAGGAACTGGACTTCTGCAACTTTGTAAACCGGCTTGTAAGTTATTCCTAAATAGGCAACGCCTTCCTTTTCTGCAAGCATTGCCGTGTAATCTTTATCAGAAACTTTTAGCTGTATACTGTCGCCTGGCTTTACTTTCCCAACTTCGTCAAAGAAGTATCCTTTGCCTCCCGTATACTCATCATAAGTTGCTCGTGCTGCATTCCCATTTATTGCAGTAATCAATCCTCCTACAGTAAGGCCTGCTATTTCAGCCGGGCTTCCTTCTGCAATAGAATCTATAACTATTCCATCGCCAACAGAAGATGGCCATATGTATCCTGTTGTTGCAGAGAAAACCAATGCGGCAACCAAAAAGTTTGCAAAGGAACCAGCTGCATAAATTCTAACCTTGGTCCAGAAGCCAGCTTTTTTCAAATGTCTTTCATCTGGCTCGACAAAAGCACCAGGTAAAATAGCCAGGAGTAAAAGCCCAACAGATTTTAATTTGACTTTTTCTGCGCGCGCGATTACACCGTGCATGAATTCGTGCGGTATTAAAATTACTCCAATCGTAATCAGCCAGAACCAGAATGGAATTAAAATAAATCCCGGGCCTTCGGCACCTGTTGCTGAAAGCGATGGCAAAATTAATTGTAGGGCAGGCTTAGTTATGAATCCGGATGCGACTGCCATCGAAGTGGCGAAGAGACAATAAATTCCATAGAGCATGAAGACTATACCAGTTATCACGCCCAAAGTTGCAAAAGCTTTCCAAAACAAAGGACTCGCTTGTGCAATGCTATCTATTATGCTAATGAACCTTTTTGTCCTGCGCATGAAAAGTATCGGCATACCCAAGAATTTCTTAATCTCCAATTTTCCCCTGTCAACATAAAGAACAAAAGCCACAACTAAGAAGAACATAATCACCGAAAGGGCGTAGTTATCTATGGCAACCATATGAACTTTTATAACAGCCCGCTATAAATACCTTTCATGAATGATA
>CAYJQM010000042.1:0-5739 GCA_964372405.1 uncultured archaeon
TTTTGAAATGTTATTGTGTCATATGCACCACCTGCAACATTGAATGCGCCATCATAACCAGCATCAATTAATGCCCAAGCCTTCTTTTCTTCATCGGCTTTGCATTTGATGAACTGAACAATGTCGGGATGATCCATATTCAGTATGACCATTTTTGCAGCCCTTCTTGTGCGGCCGCCGGACTTTATGGAACCAGCGACAGCATCAGCGGCCTTCATGAATGCTAAAGGTCCTGATGAAAGCCCTCCTCCGCTTAGATATTCTCTTGATGAACGAAGAGTTGATATGTTTATTCCAGAACCGGAACCCCCTTTGAAAATTAATCCTTCTGTTGTGTACCAGTTTAGAATCGAGTTCATGTTGTCGTCTACTTTTAATATGAAGCAAGCTGAACATTGCTGTGGAACATTTGGAACACCAACGTTGAACCAAACCGGAGAATTGAAAACTGCCATTTGGTTTACCAAAAGGTGCGTAAGCTCCTGCTCAAAATTTCTTGCATCCTCATCGGAGGCGAAATATTTTCCTGTAACACCCCACTTTGTTATGGTCTTAGCAACACGATCCACAATTTGCTTTACAGATTGCTCACGATCGGGCGTGCCGATCTTTCCGCGGAAATATTTTGAGACAACTATATTGGTGGCTGTCTGCGACCAAGTCTTTGGAACTTCAACGTTTTTTTGGTCGAAAACCTTTTCCCCTCTTTCATTAGATATAGATGCATCTCTCAAGTCCCATTGAATTTCATCATAAGGATGAACGCCCTCTTTAGTGAAAAATCTTTCAAACTTCAATCCCTGTACAAATTCTGCTTTTATTTCCATACAAACAACCCCCATTTTATACCCGGTTTTGACCGGCCAATTTATTCTTAATCATGAGTTTTGGTGCAGCAACGCTTTTGCTTTTGGCAGAAACCTTTAGCTGTTCCAATTCTTTCTCAAAACTACTAATGTCTGTGAAATTTCTATACACAGATGCGAATCTGATGTAAGCAACGTTGTCAAGAGCCCTTAATTTTGCCATGACCAATTCACCTATCACTGAGGCAGGTACTTCGGTTGTGTAAGTCTGTCTAACTTCGTTTTCAATCTCGTCAACGATCTGATCCATTTGCACGGCACTTATTGGTCTTTTGCCGCAGGCAGTCTTAACACCTTTTAGAATCTTGCTTCTGTCAAAGGGCTGTCTACCCCCATCTCTTTTAACAACAGATAGTTCCTGTAAATCAAAGAATTCTCGAGTTGTAAATCGCTTACTACACTTCAAGCACTCGCGGCGTCTTCTGGTATGATTCCCAGAAGCGCGTTTGTCAACAACCTTACTATCATTTGAACAATACGGACACTGCATAATCTCACCGGCAGCGTCTTTCGACGCGCATATTATATAGGCAACCAGTTCGTCAAATCACTAATAGGTAATCACAACTACTTGTATTGGTTTTCTCGAGAAACACAAGATGTTGTGTGTTCGCAGTATTTGCACGGGGGTTTTAAAGCCATTTGTATGCTCGAAACTATAATTTAGATGAAGGATTTTGCGCTATTGCTTGAGGCGGTAGCCTGTTTGCTCTTCTGTACCATCTTCTGCATCATTTTCACTTAGAAAGTCTGCCTCTTCAACTTTGCCATTTCCAACTAATGTCTGGACAGTACAAATCCTTAAATATGCATATCTAAGCGCTGAAAATTTTATTTATAAACTGGCTCTGCAAAATAATTATAACTGCTTAGCCAACTGCAAAAGCAGCAATTAAATTGTTTGGTGATTAATTGGCAAAGAAACCTTTTGGTGGATATTCTGTGAGCTTCAAGAAAGTTGCCGACTGGCCGATATCTAAAATCTTTGGAACAAGCGGTATGGGTCCAGCAGAGATGACAAAGAAATTGTGGAAGTTTGTAAAAGGTCATCATTTAGCAGGAAAGTAAGTTAAAGTTTTATTTTTCTTCTAAATTATTAGGGTTAGCTATGCAAAGCTCCCGCTATGCAATTAATAAAAAAGAAAGAGGAAATAAAATTTCTTGTGAATGATATAACTCGAACGAATTTCGAGCAATCATTTCAAGCGATTGCCAACCAAGCACCGCCGAGTTTCTTTTGTTTTGTGTGTCGTGTTCTATGGGAGTGGCAGCGTCTGCATTCAAACATTTTGGTGCCTTTGGCAGTTTTAATGTATCCGATATTTTTTAATTCAAGGTGGTTTCCACAATTATTGCACTTAATAGAGACACCCCTGGGCTTCTTACATAAAATAACTTGCGTTAGCAAGCAATTCCGTTGCAAGAAACATCGACTAGTATAATGTCAGAGGTTCTATATAAACTTGTAGAGGAAAACGGCATTTTGTAAAGCCCTAAACGGCAAAAAGAGGCGTTTTATACCCCTTAGATAAGTTTCAACTGTCCGCTGAATTTCTTTAATTCAGAATCAGGCGTTTCCTTCCAGCATTCGTCTCTCCATTCGCATCGCCTGCACTGCCAGCCGATCTCGTCTTTGCGTGATACACGCGCCTCCGGTTCGGGGGTTTTATTTTCTGTTATGTGCTTGTGCAAAGTAACAAAGCGCTGCAGAGCAATTGCAGCCAACTGCTCATTGTAAGGAACGTCATAAGATTTCGTGCGCAAAGTATTTTTTTCAATGTAAAGCAGGAGACCATTATGTTCTTTCAAAACATGCATGTATAATTGCAATTGCATCATGTGGGTAGGCTCGGGCCCTTCGGAAAAACTTAAATTTCCCGTTGATTTAACCTCGACCAAAAGTTTTTTTCCATCCTCTTTCAGCAAAAGCAAGTCATCGATGCGTCCAGAAACCAAAAATCCTTCCATCTGAATCTTGAATGGCAACTCAGATTCCAATAATTGAACATGCTGGTTTTTTTCAGAGCGCATTACTTCTGCAACGAAATGGTGCATGATGTTTCCGACTTCGAAGATTTTTATCAAGCCTATTTCAACCGGCTTTGGCTGCTTGTAAGAATACCAAACCTTGCGCATGCATCCGCCTATTTCAGACGGGTAGTAACGCCCTGCTTCTTTTGGTTTGCTTTCACGTGCAAGATGGTTCTCAATCATTTTGTCAAAATCAAATGGGGACATCAGCGAAACACCTCACAAGTTGGTTTGTTTCGCGGGATGCTAAAATTGCTTCGCAATTTTTTCATAGAAATCTCTCAGTAAATAACACAGCACACAAATAAATGCTACTATCCTATCTGGTCCTTGGCTTTAATTGCTGGCAGACCCGCTGGAATGACCCATCCCCAATTAATAATTTCTGCACGGTGCGGATTGAACGTTATGAAAGCATGGTAATCTTTATTTTTTACTTTTGCAAATAAAGCTGCTTCGTCGCTTTCAACATTTTCTGTGCGCAGGTCAATATCGCTTACAATAAATCCTGTCTGCTCTTTGAACTTGCCTAGTATTTTTTCTATTTCCTTCGGCTCTGGCATAATTATATTGCAACTTTC
Source organism: uncultured archaeon (assembly GCA_964372405.1). GTDB lineage: Archaea > Aenigmatarchaeota > Aenigmatarchaeia > Aenigmatarchaeales > JACQIB01 > CAYJQM01. The sequence continues at coordinate 3,479 of CAYJQM010000042.1, forward strand.
AACTATAAAACCGTTTTCTTGAAAGCTTTTCACTCGCTTAACTTAGTAAAGGAGCCATTATATGAATCGAAGACCAATCAATTATCATGAAGTTTGCTGGTGCAAACACATTTTTGCTATATGCTATTGGTGACAAAAATGAAGTTTGCAAGTAAACACATTTTTGCTATATGCTATTGGTGACAAAAATGGCTACATGCGCTAGATGTCTTACAGTGATGGTTATCCCTCAATTTGAGTGTGGATCTTGCAGGATGGATTTCTGTCCCGAGTGTAAAGAAGATGTAAATAGATGCCTAACTTGCTCAGTCCCATTGAGGCGATTTGAAATCCCGACAATAGAACGCATTTCTTTTGACATCGGCGGTTCATGATTTAAAGTTTTGCTTACTAGTTCTAGTATGGATGACGATTACGTTAAACTGTTAGTGGAAAGACTCCGCGATACTAAAGATACTGGAGGAAATGAACATGCAAAAGCATTGCAAGAATTTGGCGATTATTTTTCTGATAAAGACCAAGAAGCAGCGCTAGCAGCTTACGATAAGGCATTAGGAATTCCTACAATAACACATGAAACAAAATTCTGTTTAATAACTGACAAAATTATTCTATTAGAATCGATGGATAAGTACGAGCTTGCTGATAGGTATTTAGGCATCCTAATCAAGATGATTCGTAGAGGTGCCTGAATGATTAAAGCAGTAATATTTGATATGGATAATACTCTGATAGATTTTGGGAAAATGAAGACTGCTGCAGTTGATGCGGCTTTGGATGCAATGATACGAGCTGGATTGAACATTCCTAAAGAGCAGGCTTCTAAAAATCTTTACGAAATTTATTTTGAACATGGAATAGAATACCAACAGATATTTCAAAAATTCTTAAAAAGGGTTTCAGGAAAAATTGATTACAAAATAATGGCTGCCGGAATTCTTGCTTACAGAAGAGTAAAGGACAGGAACATGGACACTTACCACATGACTCGTCCAACACTCGAATTACTAAAACAGAGATACAAGCTTTGTGTAATTACTGACGCCCCAACACTTCAAGCGTGGCTGCGCTTGATGGAATTAGGAATTGAAAACTATTTTGATTTTGTAATTACACCATTAGAAAGCAAGGCACGGAAGCCAACTGGTCTGCCTTTCAAGCTGGCTTTGAAAAAACTTGGATTGAAGCCTGAGGAATGTGTAATGGTTGGCGATTGGCCATCAAGAGATCTGGAGCCTGCACGCAAGCTTGGAATAAAAACAATTTGGGCAAAGTACGGGATACGAACACAGTTTGGAAATGCTAAAGTAGAAAGAGCGAATCCTGATGCAGAAATAGATTCTCTTGAAGAGTTGGCAGTTGCAATAGAAAAGTTTAAATAGTTAAAATTTGGAGATGTGGCTATGGTATCTCAAGTTCATGCAGCACACATTCTGGTTAAGACTGAACAGGAAGCCAAACAAATATTGGACGAAATAAAAGCTGACAAAATTGATTTTGGAAAAGCTGCACAGCTAAAATCTATTTGTCCTTCTTCAAAGAAAGCCGGAGACTTGGGTTGGTTTGGACGCGGAATGATGGTGCGTGAATTCGAGCAGGCCGCTTTCAATGGAAAGAAAGGTGATTTAATTGGTCCAATCAAGACGCAGTTTGGCTGGCATTTGATTAGAGTGCTGGAGCAACGCTAAATTTGCTTATCGGCATACTTGTTTAGAATTTCATCGACTTGCCTTGACTTGTCAAGTAAAACATCGACTTTACCTGAAAGACATATGTAACCGATAAACCCGTCAGCAGATTCGTGACTAATTCCAGCCGATTTCAAATCTTTCATGACGCCTTTTCTGAATCTAAATTTTATATTCGCGACTGTAACGCCTCTTTTATCGGTTTGGTGCGGCGGATCGACGGTCATGAAATAAAGTTGTTGCGGTCCATCGTATATCTTTTGTCCAAATTCTGTAGCACCACGCCTCTGCTCTTCAGTAAATTGATAGCTTAAGACTTGATGAATATTGAATTTTGGTTTTGTCATGCAAATATGTTTATTCACAAAGCATTTAAACCTTTTAAAGTGTGCCGTTAATGTAGGCTCATGACACGTCAAAAGTGAAGTTTGCTTTATGCGAACATGTGCAAACACACTTTTGAATTGTTAGATTGGTGACAAAAATGAAGTTTGCTTTATGCGAACATGTGCAAACACACTTTTGCCTTTGGTGATTTTATGGGTAGACAAAAGTGGAAAGAATCTATTGAGG
>CAYJQM010000043.1:0-5632 GCA_964372405.1 uncultured archaeon
CCTTCTGTTAAAGTGCCAAAGTTAAACCTACCTAAGATTGAATTACCATCATTGCCAAAGCCGAGAGCACTTCCAAGAAGAGCACCGCGACCAATTGAAATCGAAGCGGAAGAGCCTATAAGGAGAGAGAAACCGATGTTCTCCTTGCCTAAGTTTAAGACTCCATCCCTTCCAAAGTTCAAATTGCCTAGCTTCAAGGCACCGAAATTATCTTTGCCTTCATTCAAGATGCCAACGTTTAAAGCGCCAAGCATTTCTGTACCAAAAATAAAGGTGCCATCATTCAAGATGCCAACGTTTAAAGCGCCTAGACTTGATCTGAAGAAGCTGAAAAAGAAATTGAAATTTTAATAAAAATATTTTCAGGCTTTTATACTTGAAATTCTTATATAACTCTCATGCAGAGGGGTCTGTCTAGCGGAGTTCTAATAGCTGCTTTAATTGCGGTAGCAATAATCGCTACAAGCCTTTCCGGATTCAAGCCGACGGCATTTGCTACAGTTACAAGCTGCATAGCGCTTTCTGATGCAACAAACAGTATGACCGGCAACATCTCTATAGCTGGAAATTGTCTTAACATAAGTACTACTGTCGGTGTAGAGCTCAACTGCAATGGTTATGCAATTATCGGGTCTGGAAGCGGATCAGGTATTCTAATCAATGCAAGCAATGCTACAATCAGAAACTGCATCTTTGATAATTTTACATATGACATAAATTTTACAAATGTGGTTAATGGAACCATAATCAATACTACAGTGCATAACGCAAAAACATCAGGCATATACCTTTCCAATGCAAGCAACATCACTATAACGAATGTAACGGTTAGTACCCTGCCGGTAGTCGCAACTGCAACGGATAATGGGATAGAAATAGAAGCCAGTTCAAATTACACAACAATTAAAAACACTACGATCAAATATATTCAATATGACGGCGTAAGCATTGTTAATGCAAATGGAACGCTCATAAATGACAGCTTTTTCATATCTTCAGGCGGTAGTTCAGCAGACGGCGCCATAAGAAACCAGCCATCATATTTTACTACAATAACTTTTAATGAATTTTTGAATCCATTGGGTTCAACAGAATTTGCCAATGATGCCATAATACTTCTTAGCAGCAGCAATATAACAATAGCAAACAACACGATAAAAGATTATAGCGATAGGGGGATACTAATACAAAATTCTTTTAATGTTACAATGAGAGGCAACAATTTCACAAACAATACTAGAAATTTCAACGTAGTTGGCAGCATAGATAGCCATTTCAATACGCATACATTAGACGAATCGAATATCGTTAAAGGCAACAAGCCATTAAGGTACTTCGTAAATGTGAGCAACACTACTTACAGCAGAATAACGGCAGGCTTTTTTGCGTGCATACAATGTTCAAATATTACAGTGGATAAGCTTGATATTAAAAACCAAACCGGCAGCGAAGGCTCAAATGGCTACAACATGCTCTTTTGGAAGATTAATAATTCCATAATATCTAACAATGAAATTAGCAATGGAGTAGAAGGCATTTGGGTTCAGAATTCCACCAATGTGAATATAACAAACAATACCATACTGGCAGCAAGAATGTACCTAAGATCAACTACATTCAGCATCGTAGAGGGAAATAATATTAGTGGTGGCGGGATGGTATTAAACGGCGGAACTAACAACATAACAATAGCCAACAACACGCTTAAGCTTGGTACATGCACAATAGATCTTACCGGAGGTACGCCAGCAAATAATACAATAGTAAATAATACAATAGTAGGATGTACAGGAAACGGTGTAAGTTTAGCAACCGGAGCCACGAGCAATTATGTCTATAATAATACGCTTGCAAACCACACCTCTTACGGAGTCAGGCTTAATTTTGCAGGCTCTACAAACAACGTAATTGATGGAAATAATATAACAGGCAATGTTCTAGGTGGCATATCGGTATCATCATCGTCTACTAACACCAACATAACAAGAAATCATTTTTGCAGAAACCTCAATGCGGTTACGAATAATACATTTGTACCGCTTATAGACAACAACACGTTTTGTGTTGATGTGAAGTCTCCATCTCCAAACAATGATACTGGACCAGGGGGCATATCAGAATTTGTATTCAACGTAACAAATCCGATATTTTATACTGGCGCTTCTAGCAGAAACACTTCATGCAGCCTATGGGTAGATGGAAGTTTGAAGGCTTCCAATACTTCAGTAGGTAATAATGAAAATACCTCGATAAACCATACTCCAGCAAAAGATGCAGTCCAGTGGCAGATTTACTGCAACGACTCTACAGGCACCAACAAAGGAAACAGTTCAGTTGTGCTGTTTGTGTATCCAAAAGCCGTACTAGCACCAGTTGCCGGTGCCAGCGAAGTTAAAGCTCCAAATAAAACCTCAAATGCAACGGGTGCATTGACGCCACCAATAGAAGGATCCGCTCAAATTTGTCCAATTAAATGCCAGGATCCAGAACCATACTCAATATGTTCCAGCGGTTCTCGCAGTAGAACGGCTTACAAATGTTCTGCAGAAACGCTTTACAGATGCCAAGCATTTACAGAGTCGAGCAGTTGTGGAGTATTTACCGGTTTAACAGATGCATTGCAATTCCTACAAATTCCTGAAGCCGATAGAAACTCGATACTTATTTTGATAGGAATTGTTTTAATTATTATTGCTCTGGGCATGTATAATAATAAAAAGCCTAAGAGATAAAATATTTTGCTGTATCACTGCGCGATGCAGTTGCAGCAGAAATTCCTGCCTAGAAATCTATGTAGCAGTTTTATATAAAATTTATTTCTTTTCTTCTGTTCATAAAAGTTTTTCGAATTCTTCGCGCTTTAGCCCTGCCTGCCTTATTATTTCAATTAAAGTTCCACTATCAACTTCTTTATGGTTTGGTACCACAACTGCCCTTTTCAAATCAGAAACATGTCTTAGAATTACATGACTTCCCTTTTGTCTAACGGGTTCAAAGCCGATCTTTTTCAGAATTTTGATAATTTCAATGCCTGATAGAACGGGTAGCTTGGGCATGTAATGGTACCTCGAAATGCGAAACAAAAGTCACTCCTTTACTAGCTTCTTCTGGTGTGCCCATTTCCTCTACATAAAGTTCTACAGCTTCTTTAAGATTTTTAATAGCCTCTTCAACAGTGGGGCCTTGACTGGCTACATCAACTTCGGGGCAAAGAGCAACAAACTGTTTTTCTCCCATTCTAATAATTGCTGTAAATTCCATTTACCTCACACTAATAAACTGTATTTTGTTCTTATAAATGTATTCTATTTCTGTTCTTCCGGTTTTGCTACAACAGCTTTGACTCTCTTATTCTTCTTTACCACATCGCCAGACCAGACTTTTACCACGGCATATCCGCCGCTTCGGCCAACATGAGAAAACAATTTGGCTTGGACTTTTTCTGCAGGAACTTTGAAGTGGTCAGCAAGCTGCGCCACCAAATCTGTGGTTTTAGGCGTTGCTTTGCCCTCGTAGTCAACGCTGACTACAAGCTCTTTTCTGCTTAGTATGTCATTCACATTTTCGCTTGTTACAGAGAATTTCATTTATTTCACCAATTTGTTAAATGAAATTGTGTTACGAAGTAACTTCAATTTCATTTTTACTCACCAATAGCTTCGTTGTAAAATTGTATTAACGAAGTTAATTTCATATTATTACTATTCTTAAGAAAGCTTATAAATGTTCACGTTTATGTTCGCGCATGGCCGAAAAGAAAGCAAAGGAAAGCGGAAAGCATAAAGTTGTGCAGATATGGACTAAGTATAAGGATGGTAAATCACAGGGCAAGTGGTGTCCACGTTGTGGCGCAGGTACATTTCTAGGTACGCACAAGGACAGGGCGCACTGCGGCAAGTGCGGATATGCAGAGATAAATAAGTAATAAGATAACTTTTTATATCTAGAAATACCATTCTTATTATGACACTTCAATCTGAACATAAATGGCTAGCCACACACTCAAAGGCGGTGGAGCTATTTTCAGGCAAGTGGGTAGCAATTCTTGATGGGAAAGTCGTTGCAAGCGGAGCCAACTATGCTGATGTTTGGAATTCGGTTAAGTCAACATATCCTCAAAAAGTTCCTCTTGTTACATATGTTCTAAAACCCGGAGAAGAGCAGCTTATCGCATAGGAAAGATTTAATGAAATATAAATATCCTTACGTTTTGTTAAGAGGGAAATATTTTCCTATAATTCCATTAATAGTTAGTAAATCTAATACGTCGGTACCAATTGTTGCTCTCATAGACTCAGGAGCCGTGATAAGTTTATTTGATGCTTCTATTGGTCAAGCCTTAGGATTAAATATAGAAAGTGGAGAATCGTATAACCCTAAAGGTATAGGTGGGTCAATTCGCGCTTATCTTCACAATGTTATTTTAAAAATTGGGGATGTAGAAATCGACGTTAAAGTAGGCTTTACCGACCAACTTTCTGTTCCTATCAACTTGCTAGGGCGTGATGGATTCTTCGAAACATTTTTGATACTGTTTAACGATAAAGAAAAGAGCGTTTCACTAGAAAAGATATAGATTGCTATGAAAACCGCAATGAAAGGGTTGGTTAGAAAGTTTTGGGGTAGAAGGTGTAAAGACTTTAATAGAGATTGCTCTTTATGCAAAGCGTGGAAAGCTTATGATTATTTATTTGAGTTTTCTTAATGTTTATATAGAAGGTAGCAAAAACTCACTATATGCTATTCCAAAAATTCTTCTTAGCATTTCTGGTTATGGTAATTGGCTTTCCTTTAATTTCTTCACAATCTTACGCTTTGCTGACAACAACCATTACCACACTGAACTCAGATACGATGAATGTGACGCTTAACCAAAATACAATTACTAGCCTTAGATTTAATACGAGCGAGTTGCTTAACGGAACTGCAAGAATAAGGCATTTTAATTCAACCACAAATAGAGGCCAGTTTTATTCAACCTGCAGTTCTGGTACTCTTAGAAACAATTTCTCAACTGATTATGGCGAGTTTGTAAAAGTTGGGCATGCCTGTGAAGAGGGCCCAGTGGGGAGCGCGGTTACAGAACTTGGCTTCTACTATCTTACTAATACCTCTATGTTCGCGTGGAGAGTTCAAACGGACAGCAATAGCTCAACTTATTGGGGCCATTCGGTTGCGTACGTAATGCCTTTGATAAAATCGATAACGCAAATTGAAGTTTATGACGATAATGGAAAGACCTTACTGAACGATACGAACAGCACCAAAGTTACACACTTAAAATACATTAACATGACTAACGGCTCTTTGTATGTAGTAATGGCCGCTCATTTAGCTACTAACATAAGTTTCTACGATGGCAACTTGAGCATTGTTTACGAAGGTGCCAACTGGACCGATACAATGGTTTTAATGAAATTCTATAACCGTACAGTTGATCTTGCAGACCTTAACAAAGTTTATTATACAAATATTAATGGAGGTCAACCAATTGACAAATATGCATACCCTGCAATAGAATTTTTATCCAAATTTGGAACAGTGCAGTTATCAAATTCAACTTATAGTGCAGACACCACTTCGATGTTAGCACTACCAGATATAGTTGGAAATTACCAAGTGAGGAGAAGCG
>CAYJQM010000044.1:0-5403 GCA_964372405.1 uncultured archaeon
TGAAAATGAAGTTTGCATTTTTGAAATTGGGTGCAGTTAAAACCCCAAAGGTTTTAACGTATCGGCAACTTGGAGTTGCCAATAACAAACACATTTTCATTAAATAAATTGGTGAAATAATGAAAATTCAAATTCTTGAAAGAACTGATAGGGAATTGAAATTTGTGTTAAGCGACAGCAATCCCCAATTTGCAAACATGCTGCGACGTGCTTGCATTGGTGAAATTTCTGTTCTTGCAGTTGATACAGTTGACTTTTATTCTAATGACAGCGCGCTTTACGATGAAGTGCTGGCGCACAGGCTTGGAATGATGACTTTGCAGTTTGATACGAAAGTTTTCAAATCTCGCAACGATTGTGACTGCGAAGGTAAAGGATGCTCAAACTGCCAAATTGTTTTGGTTCTAGACAAGAAAGGTCCCTGTGTTGTTACGGCTAAGGACATCAAGAGCGCAGATACGGAAACAGCAAAGCCTTTGTTTGATGACACCATTATTGTTGAATTGTTTGAAGGGCAGAAATTGAAAGCTGAAATGACTGCTTGCCTTGGTGTTGGAAGAGAGCATGCTAAGTACCAAGCGGCACGATGCTGGTATAGATATTATCCAGTCGTTGAGCAACACAACAAAGTTACAAATGGCTACGAAGTTGAGAAAACTTGTGCACACGGCGCTGTGAAAGTCAAGGATGGCAAGGTTGAAGTTTCACCCGAATGTGATTTGAGCTGTAAGATTGCTGATGCAGCAGAACCTAAAGGCGCGGTTGAAGTTAAGGGCGACGATACAAAATTTATTTTCTTCGTTGAAAGCATTTCCGGTTTAAAGGCAGAAGAAATTGTCAACAAGGCTGTTGATGTCATTAAGGACAAAGCAAAGGAATTTGAGAAAGCTGTTTCAGCATTGTAAATTCCGCATAGGTTTAAAAGTTAAATGGTGCGGGAGAAGAGATTTTCAAAACCTTTTACTTTTGGTGAAGCTTTTGGAGGTGCGATAGCACCGAGCAAAAGGTTCTTCGAACTCTCGAGGGGCCTACGCCCACAGGATTTCTTAACTTAAGCGTCTGATCTTAAGTGTCGCACAGTCATCAATCACTGTCCTGCGCCTATGGCCTGTGCTCACATCTGAGCGCAGTTTCAACTTCTGTTGAAACTGTGTTGACGCTAGTCAACTTCACAATGGACCAGACTTATCCTACTAATTGCTTTGCAATTAGCATTTGGCTACTCCCGCGTGCACAGAAATTCTACATAAGAATTTATAAGGACGTAATATACAATCTTTTAATGCCAGACCCTTTGGTAGCGCTAAACGATTTCCTGAATGGGATACTTGGATGGTTCTTTGGTGGATACGAGGCGCACTTCGTATCAATATTGCTTTTTACATTTGGAATAGCTGCCTATTCAATAATCATCTGGAGATTTTACAAACAGGTTTCCAAGGTAAAACCTTTCGGAGAATATGATGCGCCACTGTGGGTTCAAATCGGCTTGTATCTTTTCACTTTGCCTTTATTCACCTTTCTTTGGTTCTTCATGATGACATTCTTTATCGTGGCTATGGCGGAAGTGGAGGACGTGGTTTTTCTAATAGCAATTTCTGCTGCCATGGTTGGTGCCATAAGAATAGCAGCGTATATTGACGAAGGGCTCGCAGAAAATATAGCAAACCTTATGCCATTTGTATTGCTGGCTATATTCGTGCTTTCGCCGCAATTGCTTTCAATAGAAGCAGTTCAAGAAAGGCTGTCTGTCATACCGCAGCATTTTGGTTTGATATTCCGATACATGGTTTTCTTGGTTGCATTAGAGTGGTTCTTTGCAGGAATTGTTGGATTTGCTCGCATGGAACAGAAGAGAAAAATTCAGGAGAAGCGCAATACAATTCGACTGGGATCGAAGCGAAGTTAACTTATCGTTAACACGTTTTCGTCTCGCTTCGCTGCTGACGAAAATACTGATGCTATGCAGATTTAAGTTTTCTTTTATCTAATCTTTAGATGTCTAAAGAGGCTAGTAAGAACGTTTATGCGGAAAAAGTGGTCCATGTCCTATCCGACTATTTGGGCGAGACCTTAGCATCAGCTGCTGTAAAGTCTGGATGCAGGCACATGAAACCGCCTATTACACCAGAACAAATTACTCCTAGTAATCTACCGCAACTTGCAACCTACATATCAAACATAACCAGTGTATACAATCAAATAAATCCAGATGAGTTGAGGCAAAAAATAATGAATTGTGGCTCCTGATAAAACCTTTTTAAACGTTGGTTCTCTCTATTCTCAAAGATTGTTATGCCAAAACCAACAGGACCAACTAATCCGGTTCTTATAGGGCTGATAGAAGACTTGAAAGCATCTGGGCACAAGCACAACGTGCCTTTTGCAATTAAGCTAGCCGAAGAGCTTTCGAAGCCTGAGAGAATCAAGGTTGAAGTGAATTTGACACGCATAGAAAGGAATACAAAGAAAGGCGAGACTGTTGTTGTTCCTGGAAAGGTTTTAGGCGACGGCGAATTGAAAAAGCCTTTGACCATTGCTGCCGCGAATTTCAGCATGAGCGCATTGGAAAAAATTACAAAGGCTGGCGGGAAGGCTTTAACGCTTTCAGAATTGATAGAAAAAAATCCTAAAGGAACAGACGTAAAGATTTTGTGTTGATGTTTATGGAAAAGAAATTAACAGAAATAAGATTTGGTCCAGCAGTTGTTGACGCCGACGGAGCTGTTGTTGGCAGGCTTGCATCCAAGCTTGCAAAAAGATTATTGATGGGCGAGAGAATAGTTGTGGTTAATGCTGAGCGCGCGGTTATCACTGGGGAAAAACACATGGTACAAAAAAGATACTTGGAGAAATTGCAGCGCGGCGACAGAATAAAAGGTCCTTTTTATCCTAAGTATCCTGACAGACTTTTGAAGCGCGCTGTGCGTGGAATGCTTCCTTACAAACAGCAAAAAGGCGAATTGGCCTTGAAGCGCCTTAGAATTTACATGGGAATACCAGAAGGACTTGCAGACAAGCCTGAGAAGTTTGCGAAGCAAGTTACAGAGATAACCTGCAAGTATATTACAGTTGGAGATTTGTGCGAGGCTTTGGGAGCAAAGCCGAGATGGAAGTGATTATTATGGATGCTCAATTAGCAGATAAGGTCGAAGTCAAAACAAAAGAAAAGCAGGCTGCGTTAGATCAAAAGAAAAAGGCAAAGGTAGTTCATACTACAGGCCAGAGAAAGGATGCCGTTGCACGAGCGACTGCAATGCATGGAACTGGAAAAGTATTTGTTAATTCAAAGCCAATTGAACTGGTTGAACCTGAAATTGCACGCCTGCTCTTGATGGAACCGCTTGCTATAGCTGGAGACGTTGCAAAAACTGTAAATATAGATGTTTCTGTTTCAGGCGGTGGTGTTATGGGACAGGCCGATGCTACAAGGCAAGCGATCGCCCTAGCTCTAACAGGTTTTGATAGAAAGTTGAAATCACAATTTTTAGAGTACGACAGAACTTTGCTTGTTGCCGATTTTAGGCGCAATGAGCCGCACAAACCTTCGCGCTCAAGCGCAGGTCCAAGAAGGCATAAACAACGTTCAAAGAGATAATGTTAAAACATAGAACTGATGTGAGATTATATGCAAATTCCAATCCGTTGTATAAGTTGTGGACGCCCATTGGCTCATCTATGGCAAATTTATCAAAAACGCGTGCAGGGCGGAGAAGAAGCAAAGAAAGTTCTTGACGAACTCGGCTTAACAAGATATTGCTGCCGTGCTTTATTTTTGACGCATGTTGACCTGGCGCCTCAAATCGCGAAGTTTAGGAAGTAAATAATTTTATTCTAAGATTGGTGGGCCCGCTGTGACTTTCAAAGTGCGAAGCAATTTGAAAGTGTGTTTGCTTCAGCAAACTTCATTTTGAACACAGGTTTCTGGAATAAGGGTTCGCCAGCATTTCGGCGATCTAATTAGCTTAGGTCGACCCCAAGCTGGTATCCTACCATTCTAGGATGCTTTTGCTGATTTGCTTCGCAAATCAGTTATTTTATCAAGCTAGACTACGGGCCCTTGAGAAAACCTTGCTACAAGATTTTATAAATCCAAGAATCTTTTCGTATCTTTGCGCATAAGCAAAATTACGCGCGAAACTTCTTGCTCTGCTTCTAGTTTATAATCTGGCAATCCTTTCAAAACCTCTTGCGAGAAGCTTTTGATTTCTTCATGTGTAGGCATGCGCGTTGTTGGCATCCTCTGCCTTGATTGGCCAACTGCTGACCAGCCCTTGACTTCTATGAAGTCTGCATTTGTTTGTGCGATTAGTTTGGCATACTTATCTGCTTGTTCCATGTTTAACCCCTTAACCATTGTTAAACGGATAACACGGCGTGTGCTAAGCTTTGACAAAAGCGAAAGCGTTTCCAAGATACGCGGCCACATATTTTCAGCTGTCGGGTGCTGTGTTGCCAAAAACATTTTTTCATCTACTGCTGAAAGTGAAACATAAAGTTGTGTCGGCAGGGCATTTTTTTCAACCAGTTCTTGCAATACTTGTGGATTCGTGCCGTTTGTTACTAAGAAAGTTGTCATTCCGTGCTCTTGATAATGTTTAATCAAGTCGGGTAAGTGTGGGTAAAGTGTAGGTTCCCCGTCCAGTGAAATAGCAACGTGCTTTGGGTGTTTTGCTTCTTCTAAGAATTTTTCATCATGCGGCGTTCCGCCCAACCCTGTCAAAAGATTTACTTGAGCTTTAACAGAAGCTTCAACGATATCCTTCGGACCATCAATTTCTCCTTTCATCTCGTTCTTAAAATACCTGAAATCTCTCCAGCAGTATGAACAGCGTAAGTTACAGGCAGGCAAGTCAGGAGTCATCTGGACACATTGATGCGAATTAATTCCGTAGAAAGTTTGCTTGTAGCAGTGCGATTCTCCACCGCTCTTTACAGATTCCTTAGTCCAATGGCAAAGCTTAACAGCAGCATGCTTGTGGGGGCCAACCAATTTGTAATTGGCATCCTGCAAACGCTTTTGCTGGTCGACTGTGAGCATTGATTGCGGATCAATTTCAGCGAAGCTGAAATTGTGTTGACGCGAGTCAACTTCGATCTCTGCTTCGATTTCCATTGCCTCGTTCTGCTCGGTAATATTATCCTGTAAAACTGAAAGCTTCATGAAACAACTCTGATGCCTGTTTATTTATACGTTATTTCGTAGCGCAAAACAAGCTTTATATACCTTCTTTGCCCACTTCCCGTGTGATTATATGACAACAGGTCGCTGCATGAAATGCAAAGAAAACAGGGAAATGAAAGACGAAAAGGACGTTGTAATGAAGAATGGAATGGCAGCCAAGAGCGGTCTATGCACTGTTTGCGGCACCAAGATGTTCAAGATAGTCGGGAAGGCTAAGT
>CAYJQM010000045.1:0-5392 GCA_964372405.1 uncultured archaeon
CAGAAATAAATGGAAAAGCAATCGAAGTTGCTCACAGAGTAGGAATGACCTTCAAGGCATTTACAATTATAGGCCATGCTAGTGAAACCTATGAGGATTTGATGATGACCAAAGCATGGATTTTGAAATACAGGCCAGATAATTTTGACATAACAATTTTAACACCATATCCAGGCGCACCAATTTATGACAATATAGAAAAGTATAAAGGTACTTTCTTCTATAATAAAATAGACTTCAGTAAAGAGATGGCTTTCTACAAAGGCGTTCCAGGAGAGTACAATTCATTTGTAAGCACGCCAACAATTACCCCCGAACAATTTGTTAAAATCAGAGACGAAATTGACAGGGATGTGCGCGCCGAGCTTGGATTAAAGTCGCTGCAGCGCGAGTCGCCCGCAAAGCAAATGTATGACCACGCGATGGGACAGTCCGCTGCAAATGTTTTCGGGATATGAAATAATTGGCTACGGAATATAATAATTGTCTCCAAAATATAAATAAATAGGTTCCGGAATATAAAAAAAATAGGCTTCGGAATATTATTAAATAATGAAAATTCTGCTACATCTGCGGCAAGCCAGAGGCACGCAGGCAAAGATATAGATTTATAAACTGCAGATTAGCAATAGTTATTGTGAGTAAGTCCTTCTGAGCGAATGATGGCTCCCTGGTGAGCGTGGGACAATCGGAGGGGTTCACACTAAAAAACTTCTCTCTCGGCTTTAACTTTATCTTTTATTATTTTGTAATAGCTCTCATCACCCATAAGCTTCTTTGACATCGCACCGCAGGCAAAATCCACGCACGAAAGTCCGTTGCTTTCGTGGGATACCATGTGAACTATCTCAACATTTTTGGAGGAAAATAAATTGGCATTTTGGGTAAACAGATATAATTTTAATGCTTCTTGCTGCGCTCTCGGAAAGCACATATCAAAAACTATTTTTGTTTCCTCATTTATTGCGGAGGCAAAACATTTTTCTGCCAATATTTTAAGGAGATATGAATACATCCTTACAGGATCATCTTTGATATAGCTGTAGGCTTTGCGCTTGTTTATGTAAACAAAAAATATTTCCAAATCCAGCTCTGCAATATCTTCTAAAATTCTCCCCCTGTTTGTAGGAGAAGTATTGCTGAACTTCACCTCCTTTCCAGCTTCCTTTTTCTTCCTAAGCCCTTTTCTATGCTTCTTTATAACTCTGTTAAGAAATTTTCCATCGCCAATCTTTATCGCGCCCACAACAAAAAAATCTGATGGCTTCCCTTTCTTGGTAAAGTCAAATCCCAAATCACCAGATTCATCAATGAATACAAACATACTTATAAAAAACACACTTACTTTATATAAATTGGCTCCGGAATATAATAACAGAAAACTACTGTGCTGTACCAGGCGTCATTACAACCTTCTTTTCCTTTTCATAGATTGTGAACAAATAAATCGTCCGCTCGTCTGGCATGTAGCCAATCTGCCAGTCATCGCCGCTTTTCAAAAAGGTGCTGCACCTAAAACGCGTCAAATGCGTAAGCTGGCTGGCATTGCCCGCGATTAAGCAAGCCTTGTATTGATCCAGTGGTTGCGAATAGGTTACATTTACTTTTCCATATTCGTCTTCAAAAAAATTTCTCACTGAAAATTCCATTGTTTTTTGGGAGTTCCGGGAAATATTTTCTAGCAGCAAGCCAAGACCAACAAGAAGGATGGAAAATATCAGTACGATTGGTAAAAACTTTCTTACCGGCATGTCCAAGAATGCCACGCGGAAGTTAAAAAGCTGAAGATTTTAAGGGAATCGCATAAAAATAATCACGCTTCGGTGAACCTACAGCCTTTATTAACAAGTTTCAGGAAATTCTAACGGGGTTGTTGATGGATCACATGTCTAAGCTAACGGTTTCTGCAGCTACGATAGCAATGATAACGCTGTTCATGTTTACTTTCCTTTCCTACAATGTGTTGGCAGTAAATATTTTCCCGAATGTGAGCAACTCTACCTCAAATCCTAATTTTTCAACTACACTTACTGTTATTTTCAACAACATAACACAGGAGAATACAGGTTACATTCTTATGCTGCCGTATATGGAATGGAGCAGTACAGGCAACAGACCGCAGCCTATACAAACTGGCTATGCAATGCCAATGAACTTTTCGAGGGATCCGTTCATTGACTTCTCTCCGGACGGAATGTTTTTCTTGTCGTATAATATTGAGGTTAACTTTACGAACATGACAACGGCGTCAACAGGGGCTGCTAATAGGCCGCTTTATGTTTACCTATCACCAAATACAACATGGCCAGAGAATAGCGCGCAGCGCGGCTCTAATGCTACCAACCAAACATTAACTCTGTATAGCGAATTTAATTTTACAATGTACGATTTTATGTCCAATACGACGCGCGGCATGCGATTCAGATTCCCATGCCCGCAAGTTCAACCATTTACATTTCCAGGGTCAAATATACTTAATGTACTGAGGGATACGTGCGGTCCTCCAAATTCAAGGTTGGTTATGAGCTTTTTGAATAATAGTGCATTGGCTTGGAACGACTCTTATAATGTGGCAGACTGGGACAATCTAAACCTTGGTTTTGACTATGCAACAGGCAATTTAACAGTCAACATAACGAACCGAACAACCGCAGATACATGGACAGCCTTGAGGCTAACGTTTGGTCTGTTCGATAGGAGCGTTAGTGCAAATATAAGGGCACAAAGCCAGAAGCCGCCTAACTTTTTGGTATCACCTGTTTACTTGCTAAGTCAGTCCGTAGCAGGTTTTGATATGGACAGTGCGCGCAACCCCGGCTCTGCTGGAATATTCCAAGTAATAGCCAATATGACCAACCCATTGACCAATTATACTGTTAACAATCTTTTCGCGAGATTTATTGTACCGTTGAACTTCACGGTTAACTATACGCAAAATATTTATGGTTTTGCTCCGCTGCCAGCCGGCATTAAGGACCCGTATACAGGAAGCAACAATACAGGCTTTTCATTTAACGTATCAAGCGGGGCGTCGCTAGCAGCTACATGCGTCGGTGCGGGCGGTGCTACGACAACCAACTCGAGCTACAATATTTTATGGCAATCTAACGCCAGCGTCTCACAGGCTAGTTACGAAGGAACGCGGCTTGTTCCTGCAACTGCTATAATCAACACAATCAGGAAAATTAATTTCACATCGAACGGCGACCCGAAGGGAATGGGCACAGGAATCGGCGGCAACAAGTCAGTTTATGCCAACATTACAATTTACATGGCGGACATACTTTTGAATTTGAGTGCGGTTGGGTGCGGTGAAAACAATGCGCTAACAAGCGACAGGTTGGCATGGAACTTCAGCACAAACATTTCGGTTAACTTCACAATGTCTTATGCCATGCCAAAGATGTCCGAAGAAACCAGAAATTCATCTAGTAATGACGATCGTGCAGGTTACAATGTTACAATCTATAATACCAATGATAATGGTGCAGTAAGGATGAGCAATTCATCTTTGCCAGGATGGGGCGCAGGTTCAGGAACGGGAGGAAATGTCAGCAACAGCAGCATTAATGTGACTGTTGACGGTACCAATATTCCGCGCTGCGGCTCAACCGAAGCAAATCTCACGGAGTCGAGCACAGGCTCTTCAACATGCTGGAATGAGACCGGTTCTATATCAATTGTTGGTTTAAGTGCAGGCTCCCACTCTGTATCAGCAACATATCTGACGACAACAGCAGTTTCAACAGCAGGTACAACTACTACATCTAGCGGCACTTCAAGCGGTGGCTCGGCTACAGCAGGCGCGGTCTTCAAGACGAGCATCCAAACAATAACTAGCGGCGAAACCAAGACAGTAAGCCCAGGAGATACTGCAGGATTCAGCAGCATGGACATTTTGACAACTGAAACGGTTAGCAACGTTAAGTTTGAAGTTGGGAAGATGACAACCGCTCCAGCTGAAGTAACAACGCCTCTTGAAGGCAAGGTTAATTATTATGTGCAGGTTAACACAACAGGAATAAGCGACTCACAATTATCATCGGTCAAACTGAAGTTCAAGGTAACAAAGCAGTGGCTGACAGACAATGGGGTAACCGCTGAAGATGTAGCATTATGGAGATTTAGCGCCGGCAAATGGACAGAGCTTACAACAACAAAGACCGCCGAGGGCGAGACCAGCATAAGCTACGAAGCAACTTCACCAGGCTTGTCAACGTTTGCAGTTGCTACAAAATCTACTGGTGCAACACCAACTGCTCCAGGCGAACCAACAGCTCCGACTGGAGAAGAGAAGAAGGAAGAAGCTCCTGTGACACAAAACTCAACATTGATTGCATTAGTTGTGATCATAGTCATTATAGCTGCAGTATGGTACACGCAGAAGAAAAAGTGAAGTTTGTATTTGTGAAATTGGGTAACAAACACACTTTTGCTATATGCTATTGGTGACAAAAATGAAGTTGACTGATGTCATGCAGGAAAGTAGAACTTTCCTACACGCAAGAACTAAAGTTCTTGCAGACACATTTTAGCTTTGCTAAAAGTAGTAACAGCCAAACAAAATCTGAAAGCATGCAATAGGGAAAAGTAAACTAGCTGCTGATAATTTCAATCTACCCTAAAATTTTTAGGCGACAAAAATGAAAAGTATTTTTACTATTTTTGCAATTTCCTTTTTGGCTATTTCTTTAGTTGCACCAAATTTTGTTTTTGCTCAAGACAGCGGAGGAACATCAGAGCCGCCCAAAGAGCCTGTGCCTGCTCCAACAGAACCCATACAACCTACTGAACCACCTAAAGGAGGGGAACCAACAGGCACGGAGCCTGTTCCAGTTCCAACAGAACCATTGCCACCACCAATTGTACAAATTCCATCGGGATGCAGGTCAGAAGTGGATTCAGCAACCGGATCAACAAGAACCATCTGCGAAGACATTAGACCTTCGTGTCCTTCGCCATCAGAAGACGAGCGGGCAAGATGTTCTGCCGAAGGTGGAAGGCCAAATTATTTTCCTGATGCGTCAGGATGTAAAAGTTTTAGATGCGAATTCCAAAGGCAGGAAGAAGGCGGAGGATTTTTCACTCAACAGATATGTTCGTCTGGAGAAGAGCAAAAGCAATCATTTGAAAAATGCAACGCTATTGGCGGCAGGGCTTTTGTAAGAAATGTTCAGGGATGCAATGTTGTTGACTGTGCTGCTGGTGAAAGGCCGCAGCAAAGGGGACCGGAATGTCCAACACGCTCTCCGCAAGATTACCAGAGGGAAGGCATGGCTTGCGGCCAAAAAGGTGGAAGGATAGTTTCAAATTTTGATGAAAACGGCTGCAGTGCCCAACGATGTGTTGGAGAGGGCAAAGGATTTGAAGACAGGGGCGAATTCAGGGGCCC
>CAYJQM010000046.1:0-5014 GCA_964372405.1 uncultured archaeon
CTATCTACTGCAACTCATAAGGCGGCGAAATGATTAGACAGGAGGACGGTGTGGGAAGAGTAGTTTTTGCAAGATGCGTTGCGCCGGGCGATGAAAGGAACGTTGAATACGATGAGATAAGAGAGGTGCCGCCAGCCACGAAACTTTTGTCGCTTGCTTTACAGTTGGAAAATGTCAAGATAGAATTTGACAGGCTTGTTACACAGACTTCGGACATTGCAAAATACTATGAGTCATCCGGGGATACGGCAAGCGCCAACAGATTCTATAAGGCCGCATCAATGTTTGAAGGCGCAAAGGTGAGAATGGATGAAATCAAAAACAAGATGCGCGACAGGATAAAGGGGATGACAAGAGAGGACGTTTCAGAAATTTTGCATGACATCAAGTACGTGCGCGAGGTAATGATGGAGGATATACTTTATGTAATGTTGAGCACGGACGGCGCTGAAGTTATAGAGGAGCGCGCCATTGATGAAATCAGGATTTCAACGAAAGCAGAAATAAAAGATGGAGTGATACAGTGCGACGACAATGGAATGTGCTTTGACAAGGCGATAAGGACATGCACGCCCGCCTTGTTCAATCCGCCCGATGACTTGGGTGGCGCGGACAGGATTGATATTGAAATAAAGGGCATAGAAGGGACAACATGCGTGTTCACAGGAAAAGTTATCTTTAACAAAGTTGCAGTAGCCGATATGACTTGCAAGTATCCAAAGTATACATTCGGTTTGCGCGGGCCTGAAGACATTATGCCTTACTGCGAAGGCTCAATGAAAGACGGCTTTGAGCGATCGCAGAGGGAAGGGAGGACACCGACAAGAAGAGGTCCATCAGACGATTTTGACGATAGAGGTGGCTTTGATGATAGGAGAGGCGAGTTTGACGACAGGAGAACTTCAACGAGGAGTATCAGAGAAGATTTCCCCGAAGAGGAATTCCCAGAGGAGCGATTCCCAGAAGTACGGTCAACAGGGCGAATAGTCTGGCCATAAAATAATTTATAGTTGCAAAGAAATAATAGCTGCAATGAAAAATTTGTGTAGCAGGAATATTATGGTAAAGCAAAAATGAAGTTGACTTTTGTAAAATTGGTTAGTCAACACATTTTTGCATTTAGAAATTGGCGAAGCAAAAATAAAATAAATTTATATGATGAAAGGTGATAATGAATGTTTAGTATGTTAAAAATTTTAGTGCTTGCTCTCGTATTGTCTGTAGTAGTTGCAGGATGTGTTGGACAGTCCAGCATCGGGAGCAAAGATGAAGCAGCCAAGACTATCCAAGACGTCGGCACGGGTGTGGAAAATGTTGGTTCTGGCTTGCAGCAAGTCGAAGAAGGCTTGACAAAGTAAATATTCATGCAAATGTGATGTCATGATAAGCGAAAAGTCAATCAAGAAGTGGGCAGTATGGCACCATAAGGTTGGCGGGATTCTTTTAATCTTGTTTGGCATTTTACTTTACCTGAAAAATACCGGCGCGATACCGCAGGAAATCTTCTGGCCATCCGTTGCGATTGGCTTGGGGCTGGTCGCATTGGCTGAAGTCAGCCTTTTGTGGAAGAAAATTTAGATAAAAAGTTTTCTTTATAAATAAATTATTTACATTTTCTCGTAAAGTTTAATGTACTTATCAACAGCCCTATCCCATGTAAATTTCTTTACAAATTTGCTGCCAGCTTTGCCTAATTTGTTGTTTAGTTTTTTGTTTGTTAAAAGTTTTGTAACCTTTTCTGCGATGTCTTGGGCATTGCGCGGTTCAACAAAAAGTCCGCCGCGCACAACTTCCGGCAAGCTTCCTGCTTTGCTTGCTACAACAGGCGTTCCAACGGCTTGCGCTTCAACTGCCGAAAAGCAAAAACCTTCGCTCAAGCTTGGAATAACGCAACAATCCACAGATTTTATTACAGACGCAATTTCTTTTCTGCTATTTCTTGGTTCGATGAACATTATTTTATCCTCTACGCCAAACTTTTCTGCCTGCCGCATCATTATGTTGTAGGCAGCTCTCTGCCTCTTGCTGACCATCATCAAGAATTTTGCGTCCGGAACTTCTTTTTCAATTAAAGGCATTGCCTGGAAAATGTATTGCAAGCCTTTTGAGATGCCTGGCCTTCCATGGAACATGTAAGTTGGAAAATCAAACGTGTATGACGGTTTTACTTTTGTGTTGAATATTTCATGCTCAATGCCGTGCGGGATAACGTTTATCGGGTGCGCCGGTCGGATTTTTTCTTCAATAGCCCTTTTCGTATACTCGCTTGGCACCGTTATTATAGAGTTTTTGTAAAGCTTGCACATCGCGCTTTCAAGCGCGTAATTAACGGAAGCGGAAATCGGATTCTCCAATTCAAACCACAGCCTGTCCCAGACTTCATGAATGGTAATTACAGTTGGCTTCTTTGTGAATATTTCGGCGAGAGCTGTGCATCCGGCTGCGCTGAACGAAGTTGTGTGAATCAAATCAGCTTTTCTTGCTAGTCTTGCTGTTGGAATAAATCCGCGCAGAGGGAAAAGATGTCTAAATGGCAATGGCTCTCTAAAAATTCTTCTACCTTCGCTTACTTCAAATCTTTGCGAGCCTTCAACGAGGCTTGTATAAATATCAACGTCAAAACCCTTCTCAACAAGCCTCTTGGTCAAATTGTCAAAGAGCGTTTCCACACCTCCGATGTGCGGGGGAAAGTATTCCAGTACAAACAATAATCGCATAGCACTTTTGGTTTAACTAGCTTTAAATCTCTTATTGTGCAAGTTTCCTCATGATGAAGAAACGCGCAGTCGGATTCTGGGTCTTAGGTGCGCTGTGCATATTTTTTGCTATGTTTCTGGTTAGTGGAGTCCAGAGTGGAGAAAGTTCTGCCATAATGGCATATTTGATTTCATTTGTACTGGTTTTGATAGGCGGAATGTTCTGGATTTCTGTGGGTGCGATTGAAGTTGACTCAGGTCATGAAAAAAAGCAAAGCTTGAAGTGAGGATGAAGCAAGCTTCACACACTTTCGAAAAATTCGAAAGGGAGAAGAAATAATTCTTTTGCTAAGCTACTTCGTAATGTAGTCATAATATCAATAGCTGCTAACAAATTGGTTAAGCAGTTTATAATATTACAAAACTTTCGTCATGCGCACTTCAAATGCACGCAGAGGATAAAGTTTGTTGATATCGGCGCGGACTCCGTTTTGGAATATGCCGCTTATGAATGATTGAACAAACTCGTCAATTGTTTTATTTTCTGTTTGTTGCTTGACAAGTGCTTGCACGCGTACGCGAATCGCTTTCTCAACATTTGTTCGCACTTGCCTGTTTGTTATTATCAGTGTTTTTACGCGCATCTTGCCGTCCTTTAATTGCACAACATCGTTTGCATCAATTCGCCCTGTGCGGATTTGCACTATGCGCGAAGTGTAGTCGCGCGTGCACTCATGGCCGTCAAAAATTGTTCTTGCTGTTGTGCCTTCAATTTTATTTACCTTAAAGAAAAGTTTCATGTAGTAGCGTGTTGGGTCTCCTGTTAACAACATAAGAGAAACTGCAATGCGCTTTCCTATCAGCATTGACGAGTCAACAGCCAAGGCTTCTCCTATCTGCTTCTCACTAAAAAGTTTTGGTGCAGTTATCGCATACCAATTTTTTCCTTTTAGTCTTTCTTTACTTACCATAATTATGCCCCCTTCTCAACAATTAATTTAGCCTGCTCAGCATCGTAGGTCCAATCTCCAGGCAGTTTGCTAGTTGCAACATAGTACTTTGCAAGCCTTCGTATCTTGCTTTCCAGAAGTTCCAAACCGCGTTTGCTGTGTGCGTCACGCCTGTTTTTAATCATGTGGTTGTGAAGATTAACGGCCTTGCGCAAAAGATTGAACAAGTCTTCTGGTATTTTTGGTGCAATGTTGTTTTGTTGCAGAATTTTTGTAATAGTTTTTCCTGTTACTGCTATAACCAAAGGAATTCCATACTGGTCGCGCAGAATCAATCCGATTTGTGCGCTTTGATTTCCATCTTTAGAAAGTTTAACAATAAGCTTCTCAACTTCTTCCGGAGAATACGAAGTCCATTGTGCGGGAACTAGCGGTCGCTTGCTCCCTGCTTTTCCTTTTTTTCCTGAATACCTTCTTGCCACCCGAACACCTTAAACCAAACCTGTCCTATGGATCAGGTCTCGCCATCAAATCTTTTGCTGATTCGTTTCACGAATCAGTTATTTGATACCTCCTTAAACACTTGGGAAGCTATATAAAGCATTATGCCGACCATGAGAAGAAGCCCGCCGAAAGAGCCGATTAGTACTGTATATTTAATGAAACTTCCTAATAGAATTCCAATAAGAATTAACGCGAGGGAGACGAGAAAAATTTTGTAGCTTAATGACTCCAGCTTGTTGTCAGTCTTCGTATCCAAATATTTTTTGAAATCCATCTATTCACCGCGTTTTACCCAATAGGGCTTCGCCTCATATAGCGCCCTCTCATCTCAATACTATGCAAGGCTTTTAAAACTTTGTCCGAGCCTGCAAATTCCTTCTTGTATGCATTTATTATGCCTTTCCATAAAATGTCAAGATGCTTCAGATGTGCTGCCCTCAAAGCCTCATGCAGTACTGCAAGGTCTGTTCCTTGGTCTTCCGGGTGGTTCGATTGCTGTCCAAGTCCGAAATCAATTAAATATAAATCTTTTGCTGCATCGCTGCGCGATGCAGTTGATATTATCATATTTGAAGTTGTCAGATCACCATGTACAAGACCTGCATAATGCAGTTTGCCTACAGAAGTTCCTATATTATAGGCCAAGCTCTCAAGTTCTTTCTTATCCATTTTTGGAATTGCGTTCTTTACCTGTTCGCCTTCTATTAGTTCCATAGTAATTTTATTTTGCTTTTCATCAACTTCAAGAATTTTTGGAACTAAAACGCCAGCGCGCGCAGCTTCGTTGATTAATCTAGATTCGATGCGTGTTCGTTCGGATCTTAATCTTTTGTCAAGCTCAGGAACACGATATGATTTTTTTAT
>CAYJQM010000047.1:0-4863 GCA_964372405.1 uncultured archaeon
TATTAGAAACGTTGACCGTGAAAGATGTTACCGAACTGTATAAAGAGTTATTTGGCGGAGCCAGCTGATCTGCACAAAAAGTATTGTTGGCGACTAAAAATCTGACTGTATCGTTTTCAATTGAAGCATTGTTGTAACAGAAGTTGTTTTCGGTTATGTTGGTGTTATAAGCATTAGAATAGCCGCCTGTAATGACCTGCATCGCATATTTTCTGTTATAGCGAATTATATTGCCAGTAATATTATTTTTACTATCTGTTGTAACATAAACACCATAGTTATTGCTCTCCACAGTATTGTTAGACACATTAATAAAACCACCGTTAGTGAGCGCGTAAATCCCGTAGCCGCCATAAACGCTTGTGCTCGTGTGATTTCGTACCGTATTGTTATAGGCTGTTAAATTTCCTCCTACTCCTCCGGCACCAAGGATAATACCATCGGAGTTGTTGAAAACAGTATTATTGTAAATAGTTTCATTAAAACCTGTTGCACCTATGCCACCCTGCGTGTTATTGTAAGCGAGATTTCCGTATATCGCTGTATTGTTGTTAGCATCGTTTGCAGTGCTTATACCGTTAGTACAATTTGTAACAGTATTGTAGCTTACTATCGAATTGTTGGAATAATAATACAAAAGTATACAATCTGAAGTTCCGTGTCTTACCAAGTTACTAGAAACTAACAAATCCCTCATACCAAAGAAATATGTACCATCATTGGCTATTCTGATGCCAGAATTAAACATATATTCTATTGTATTGTTTTCTATAGTATTGTTTACTACAGCTGTATATGCAGATGCGCTTGGTATATCCCCATCAATGTATATTCCTACTGAAGAAGTTCTTTGTACAATGTTTCTTCTTATCGTATTGTTATGAGCCGACCTTCCAGGGGTGGAAACGTTAAGGCTTATTCCAAATGCCCCAGCCGTTGTATTCAGAACAGTATTATTTTCAACATAACTGTTATTTACAGAAACCAGCAATATGGCTGCCGTTCGACTTATATTTGTTAATATGTTGCTTGATATGTTAACACCGGTAGAATTCTTTACAATAATGCCACCATTAAATCTCGATGTAGAACCTGCAGGTCCAAAACCCCAATTTGCAACATTACAATGATGAACAGTTACATTGCGAACATTAGTTATATTTATCGCTGCATTTTGTAGATTTCCTTTAGTGTTATTTATCCAAAAACCGTTGCAGTCCAATTCTGTATTATCGGATGTTATGTTAATACAAGTTCCAATTGAAAACAAGTTTCCCGTCAGCTGATAACTCCCAGCAGCGTTAATATTCTGGCATGTTGAAACCGCGGTTGCGAAAGCCGTCGGCTTGAACCCGGAAAAGCTTGTTGCTAATATTGCTACGGCGATGATGGCAGCTATCAGAACCCCGCTAGGCAGTTTCAGCTTTTGCTGAAACTGTGTTGATGCAATCAACTTCAACCCCTTTGACATATCAAAAATCAGTGTTTTGGGTATTTAATGATTAAACCGCTACTCTACAACAACAGTTTTCCTTTGCCTGATGAAAGCAACCGAGCCGCCTGCAACCTTAATTTTCTTCTTAAGTTCCGCATCCTGCGTCGCAACAGCATACCCCTTTCGCGACAGCTCAAAAAGCGATGCATCTGCATCACCTGCTGTATCATCAGGCTCGTTTATGACTTTTACACCCTTTGTCAACGCAAGTACAACGCTAGCATTTTTTGCATCTTTGCTATTTCCGTCAGCCAATTCATTAAGTTCGTCAACAACGCTTGCTATTAGGAAAAGTTCGTAGTTAGAAAGCTGTTTAATAAAATCTAGCTTAAACTTTACACAGTTAATCAAAAAGCTCGTATCGAGCAAAAGTTTCATGCATTTAAATTCTACATTGCAGTATTAAAATCGATTAAAATGACCCGCCTAATGGTAAAATCGCGCAAAGCGCAATTGAAATACAGCCGCAAGAAAAACTTCACTATCAAAAAGCGCAAGATAAAGTGGAAGAAAATATGAGCCGAAGCCTATTGGAAGAAGGTTTGAAAATATGAGCCGAAGCCTATTGGAAGAAGGTTTGAAAATATGAGCCGAAGCCTATTGAAAAGTGGTGGGCCCGGAGAGAGTTTCAAAGATTGCTTTGAAACTGTGTTTGCAAAGCAAACTTCATTTGAACTCTCGACCTCTACATTTCTCACAGACGCTATCAGTATCGCTGGATCGTACAATCCTGTAGCGCGCTGACCATTTCAGGAAGTGTACTTCGTGAAATGTGTGGAACGAAGTTTCACTTCAGTCTGCGCCACGAGCCCATGCGGAGAATAGTCACAGGGGCTTTAAATTCCTTTTCTAAACCAGCCTAACGGTCTCCAAAATCTTAGGCGCTATCGTTTCTACGCGATAAAGTTTGTGCAAGTTCTGCGCTAAAGCAAGGCAGCGGCTTTCTTCGCCGTGGTTTGTTATTATTGTTTGCGGCTTTTGGTTCATGCGGCCGATATAGTTTATCAGTTGTTTGTAATCTGAATGGCCTGACAAACCTTCCACTACAGTGACTTCAAGATTAATTGGCAAGGCTTTTGTCTTTCCGTTTTCTTCTATTGGAACCTCGCGCCAACCGCGCTGTATCTTTCGTCCCATCGAACCCTCTGCTTGGTATCCAATGAAAATCAAAGAATTCTTTTTGTCTTCAGCTAAATTGCGCAGCCACCAAACGCTTGGTCCTCCGATTAGCATTCCTGAAGTTGCAATTATTGCACATGGTTCCTTGGATTCTAAAATCTTTTTCCTTTCCTCCTGCGAGCCGATGCGCTTGAACATTGGCGCCACCAAGGGATTGTGACCTTTCTGTAAAATTTCTCTTTGCAATTCGCGTCCGAAGTATTCCGGATAAGCCGTATGGATCGCTGTCGCATCCCAAATCATTCCATCAATGTAAACAGGACATGTTACGCCGGACTTTTCCAAAATTACCATCGCATCCTGTGCTCGCTCAACGGCGAAACTTGGTATCAGGGCTTTCCCGCCGCGCTCCACAGTCCTCTTAACAGCATCAGCTAAAGCAGCTTCAGCCTGCGGTCTTCTTGGTTGTAGAGCATCTGGCGCACCATAAGTGCTTTCTGTAATTATTGTCTCGGCGCGCGCGAAATCTGTTGAAGCAGGATCGAACAAAGCCGTGCGGTCAAACTTCAAATCCCCGGTGTACAAAATATTGTGCAGACCATTACCGATGTGCAAATGAATAAGCGAACCGCCTAAAATGTGCCCGTCATTTAGCAATGTCAAACGAATGTCTGGTGTAATGTCAGCAACTTGCCCCCACTCCAAAGTTATGCATCGCTTAACAGCCTCTTTGATTCCTTTACTTGTATAAGGTGCAGGCTTGCCTTCGCGCTGTGCGATTTCTAGGAAGTCCAAACACATCAAAACCATGAAGTCGCGCGTTGGCGCAGTACAATACAAAGGCGCATCGCAGCCCATTTCATAAAGAAATGGAACCATCGCACAATGGTCTAGGTGTGAGTGCGAAAGAACAACGGCATCCAATTTCGTCGGGTCGGCTTCAGGCAAACTCAGCATGGGAAAGTCCATTGATCCGCCTGGCTTTATGCCGCAGTCCATTAGAACTCTGCTCTCTGGTGTTCTTACTAAAACGGCAGATCTGCCAACTTCTCTGAATGCTCCAAGACCTGTAACTGTTATCCAATCCGTTGGCTTCCAACCGCTGTGAATTCTTCGGCCAACTTTATCCAAGAAAACTCGGCGGAAATTACTTTCTCTGTAAACCAATTCGCGCAGAGTTTTTACGGTATCGCTTGGAATTGCCGGGGCGCGCTTGATTATCGGCGCCCACAAAGTTTTCGCTCGAAGCTCTCTGATAAGCTCCCCGCCCTTTCCTATTACCAAACCGGGTTTTTCTGCTTCAATCGTAACCGTACTAAAGCCAGGTTCAAATTCAATATCTTTAAGGCCGGCTTCCTTCGGAACAATTTTTTCTATTTCCTTTTTAGCATCTTCCATGTCTTTGCAAATCGCTTGGTCCGGGCGCAAAACTATTCTTTTCTTTAGCGCAGACACAAGATTTTTAACAACAGAAGTGTCTCCAGTAAAAAACTCTTTGCTTTTCGTATAGATAACAATATCCGAACCTTCGAATCTGATATCGCTTACTTCAGCTTCTTTCGGAAGCCCTTCCTTTACCTTTGCAAACAAATCATTGGTTAACATTTCTACGATTTTTATCACCTTCTATGAAATTTATTCTATCAGTAACTTAAAAATTTTCAGAACGTCTGTTGGATTGTAAATGGATTATAAAGTCTGATCTCAAATTAACTTAGGTTTCAGCTGCGCTGAAACTGTGTGAACGTAAGTTCACTTCATGTATTGCTTCAATTCGCTTTCGCTCAATTCTTTGTATCCGTTACCGTTAATTATTGCAACTGTAAATCCGCGCCCGCCGCTGCCAATGTCCCTTTCTATTGCAGACTTTATTGCCTTTATTGCAAGTGCAACGCCTTCTTGGGTTGATATTCCTTCTTTGAATTCCGCTTCCAAAACGCCGTAAGCATAAGGTGAGCCTGAACCTGTTGAGTAAACTTTATCGGTTTCTGTGTACCCGCCTGCCATGTCAATTGAATAAATTTGGGGCCCTCTGCTGTCCATTCCGCCCATTATGAATTGGTTAAAGAACGGGAACCATTTGTTGCCCTGCAAAATGTTTGATGCAATTGTCGCGGCGCCTTTGACTGTTATTGGACCGCGCTCAAGTTTGTAAAGACTAAACTGTGCCTTCATCAATCTGACAAAAGCCTGCGCATCGCCAACGCTTCCTGCAATAGTCAAGCCGATGTGATCATCAAGCTGGTAAA
>CAYJQM010000048.1:0-4763 GCA_964372405.1 uncultured archaeon
TGTGTGGGCGTAAGCCCACTTCATTTCTTTAATGTAAAAGAATTAGCGGAAGCTACAATTCTGTATACTTTTTATTCTGGCCTTTAGATTTCCCAATAGGATACTTTCTTTCCATATCTAAGAATTTCTTGTTGGCTGCTGCTAAAATATTTATGTCAGTTTCATTTGCGAATTTCAAACAGCTTAGGAAGACATCGCCCAACTCGTCTTCTATTTTATCTTTCTTATCAATCAAGACTTGCGACAATTCATTTTCTTTCTTCCATTGAAATAGTTCAAGAAGTTCGCTCGCCTCTACAGAAATATCCATAGCCAGTTGCGTCGGATTATGAAACTGCCCCCAGTCCCTCTCCTTGACAAATTGTTTCAGTTTGTTGGAAAGTTCTTCTACACTGTCCATAGGAATCAAACTTTTATACGAGTTTAAACAATATAAAATCATGTCAAAAGTAAGCGAAAAGCAGGTAGCTTTAACATTCGGAACATTTGCTGCAGTAATGCACGTTATCTGGTCTATATTAGTAGCAGCAGGCGTCGCGCAGGGATTTGCTGACTGGATTATTGGGTTGCACATGGTTTCTCACCAACTTACAGTTGGCGCGTTCAATGCGATAACAGCAATAACACTGATCGTTGTTGCATTCACTCTTGGCGGAATTTTCGGATACGTTTTAGCTACAATCTGGAACAAGTTTAGCGAGTAAAAACCTTTTTAAACTCTGCGCATGACTTTCTTAGTGTGAGCTGGGCAGACAGCTTCGGGGGCAACCCTGAGGAAGTTCCATACACCGTTAGCCACTTTGGTGGTCCGCTGTCGCGTAAGCGACTGGTGCGAGAGTTCCAGAATGTTGCGAGAAGGCTCAATGAACTGTTTCAGCGGAAGCATGTCAATTTGACAGACCTGCTGAAACTGCCTTGACGCAAGTCAAGTGCATATGTGAGATATGTCTTTACAGCAACGCAATTAGCGGGGTGCAAGGCCAAGTAGGCTCCGATGAAGAAAGAGGAGCGGGTAGGCTGCATAGTCAAATGCTGTCGGTCGGTGCGAAAGAAGTGTTGAATTTCAACATGGACCTGACTTACAAAATATGGGCTACGCCCAGCACACAACATTTCTATAAAAGTTCTTTACAGATAAGTGTCTGGTGCTTTTGGCGAAGTATGTAGAGCACCGATTGGATGCTGGTCTATAATTTCGCCTAACAATTCTGCGAAGCACCCTTTGTCTAGAGTTTCATTTCCGCGTTTGTAGTATCGCCCATCAAATCCATATATCGACTTATTACATTTTGTGCAGTCAGCAGCTTTATCGAATTGCCCTGAGTCTATTATGACCACTTCAAACTTTTCTCCATTCGACATATATTTAATATGTTATCGCAGAAATATAAGCTTGCTATGCAAATACGATTCCATGATCTGGTCAGGAAAACGAACAGCAAACTTTGTCAAACAGCCGCCAGAAATAAAACTAAATCCAAACGGGGTTGACTTGAAAGTTTCAGAAGTTTATGAAATTCATAATCAGACTGTCTCAGTTTTAAGCGGAAAAGTGCGTACAACAACACCAGAAAAGGTTTCAATAAAACCAGATGCGGAAGGATTTTATAATTTGCATCAAGGAAATGTTTACGAAGCAAGATTAGCAAATGAAGTCAATGTTCCTGTAAATGCAGTAGGCTTGATGTTTCCCCGTTCATCTCTAAACAGACTTGGAGCAATAAAATCAAACACTGCAATTTGGGAACCAGGCTACAAAGGATTCGGTACCTTAACAATTTTCGTTCCAATAAAACTATTCCGCATACATAAGGATGAGTACTGGTTCCAGTTTACTCTTCAGGACTGTGAAAAATCAGATGTTCTTTACGATGGTCATTGGCAAGGGGAGAAACCAGAATGATAGAGTTTGAAATTCGTTTTAAACTAGAAAGGGACTTGTCAGAAGATTTGAAAAAATTAGGATTCAAAAAAGCAGCAGAACAGAAAATTACTGATTTAGTATTCGAACCGAAAGATTGGGTAAGAGGAGCAGGATTGCGACAAGGCTATTTCATTAAGCGCTTACGTATTTCTGAAGGGCAAAAGCCAAAATTGCAAATAAAAGAATATTTGCGTCCAAACGAATGGCGCGAAGAAACGCAAATAGTTTCTAATCTGCATGAAGAATTTCAAAGTCTCTGCAAAGAGATGGTGCCGAGCAAAATTATTTCAAAGCAAAGAGAAATATGGAACGGATTCGGAATAGATGTTTGTATTGACGATGTAGAAAATTTAGGAAAGTTCGTAGAGTTTGAAGGCCCTCAATGGAAAGTTGAAACTTTAGCAAAAGGTTTAGGCTTTGATACAGAAAATCCAGAGAAAGATTACGGACACCAGTTGTCTTTGCTTGAACGCGACGGAAAAATAAAATTTAATTTTGAACAAATGCGTGCTGCAATTGAAACGTTTAAATAGGTTTAACTGCAGGTTTTGCTTATGGCAGAAAAAGAACAACAGACAGCACCAACAGGCATGGCAGGTCTTGTTAGATATTATGAAAATGAAAAAAGCATAATCAAAATGAAGCCGATGCACGTCGTAGGATTATGTGCAGCAATCATTTTTATTGAAGCAATGTTATTTATTCTGCTACCACTTTAAGTTCTACATGATAAAAATGAAGTTAACTGATGTTAACACATTTTCACCAAAGGTGAAAATAGGCACTGCAGGCATCCCACATTCAGCAAAAGGTGGAAGTTCTATCGATGGCGTAAAGAAAGTAGCTGAACTTGGTCTGCAGGCAATGGAAATCGAATTTGTCCAAGGAGTGCGGATGTCAAATGAAATGGCACGCGAGTTGGGAAAAGTTGCAGCCGATCTTAACATAGATCTTTCAGCACACGCACCTTTCTACATTAATCTTGCAAGCACAGACAAAGTAAAATTAGCACAGAGCAAGAAACGCATCCTTGATACTTTAGAACGTGGCAACGAAATGGGCGCGAAAATAATTGCTGTCCATGCGGGTTATTATAGCGGTCGCGATCCTGAGGAAACATTAAAAATAATTAAAGAAGCTTGTATAGAAGTTTTAGACAAGGCAAAACAGATGGGAATAAAGACTCTGCTGGGATTGGAATCGGGAGGAAAACTTTCTGCATGGGGGCGCACAAGAGAATTGGCACAGATGCATAAACAAGTGAAAGGCTGTTACCCATACTTAGATTTTGCGCACATTTTTGCATGCAACAATGGATTTATCGATTACGGAAAAGTTCTGGACAAGTTAGACATAAAACATATTTACGCCCATTTCTCCGGAATAAATTTCACAGAAAAGGGCGAGCGCAATCATATATCAATGGAAGATGGCGGGCCTGATTTTGAGCCTTTGATAAAAGAATTAATGAAAAGAAAAATGCCTGCAACAATTATCTGCGAAAGCCCTGAACTTGAACGGGATGCATTGCGAATGCTCAAGATAGTAAAAAGCTGCAAGTGAAATTGATAAGCAGAAATATAAAAAAGCTTATAAGTGCGGAAAAGGAAACATGCCTATGACTTTTGTGTATGTTAAGCAAGCATTCGACGCGTATAAAAGAAACTTCACTGCAGTAATAGGCGCAATGTTACTGACACTATTGACAGTTCTTGTTTTAATTGTAGTTGCTTTAGCTCCTTCAGGATTTTCGGTTATAAATCTTGTTATGAAAGGCACAACAGGAACTTCTGAAATTATTTCCGCTTTAATGCAGTCTACCGTTTCGTTGGCATTTGCTGTGGTATTTTTTGCCTTAGCTGGAATTTCAGGAATGGCACTTAGCGTCGGCTTGACTAAGGTTTATGCTGACGCAATTAAAGGAAAGGCTCATGCCATGGATATTTTCCCTGTCGCGCGGCAGAAATGGCTTACGGCTTTGGGCGCTTCTATAGCAGTTATAGCTATCTTTACTACAATTATTTTGGTGTTAAGCTTGACTGTCGTAGTTAATGCATTGCTTGCAACGGTTTTGGTATCAATTGCAATAGCTTATCTAATTGCTTCCTTTGCATTTGTAAACGTTTCAATTGCCGCCAACAATCTCGGGGCAATTGATGCTGTAAAAAATAGCATGAGATTTTCAAAGCAAAATTTCTTGGCAACAATCCTACTAGTTATTGGATTTCTAGTTGCTGACTATGCATTAGACTTTGTTCCACTTGGCAGTTTGATAAGCTTTGTTTTAGTCGGACCAGTTTTCTCGCTGTCGCTAGTATCGCTTTATCTAAATAGAATGAAAATGCGCTCTGGCGCTAAAAATAAAAGAGCCAAGAGACGCTAAAGAATGTCGTGGCTGAAAGGGTCGTTTGGGTCGTATGGACCATTGTCGCCTTTTGCATCCGACCGATAAGTCCACTGTCCATTTGGTCCGGTAGTTTTGTTTGATAGAGGTTCAAGCAAATCGCTTGCACCAACAGGCGGTTGGTATACAGGTTCCATTTTTGTGACAGGAGTTAAGTAAACAGTTGTTGGTACAGAGCTACCAAGTACCACATTCTGTCCGTGGTATCTAGCCTCTTGTTCCAGTCTTTTACCAAGTTCCGTTTGTCTTATTTTTCTTATCCCGTTCGGGTCATCTATCCAATTTCTTCCTAATCCAGGCATAATTTATCACTATTAATTAGTAGTAATTTATTACATATAAAGCTATCGTTTCAACCCCACGACAATAGACGCCATATGCGGCAAATGAGCTTTATAAAACAACCCCACAGCCTACGGCAAAAGGCGAAGTTCG
>CAYJQM010000049.1:0-4492 GCA_964372405.1 uncultured archaeon
TGCTGATAGCGCTTATCCTTATTTTTGGAAGCAGCATCAAGCCAGTCCTGGTTATTGCGGTTTTCATCATACTTGCATCGTTCTCGACTTTCTACCATAACTATTTCCGCAGCCCAATCAACTTTGAATTAATCAAGCTGTTCACAATAGTTTCGGCAGTCGCCTATGGCTCTGTTGCAGGCCTAATCACAGGCATTTCGTCAGTCGTAATCAGCAGGGCGCTTTCAGGAAGGCTGGACCAGGACACCATAACATCAATGGGTGCCATCTCAATCATCTCATTTCTCGCAGCAGCCTTTGCAACATCAAACATCGCTATTCTCGGAATAATCCTTGTCATAGTTTACTATGCAATAATCTTCCCTTTCATATTCCTGTTTGGAGAAAACCTTGGATACGCGGCTGTTCACATTGGAACAAACATAGTGTTCAACTTTATCCTGTTCACTAACGTGGCGCCAATCCTTCTAAGACTGATCGCCTAATCTCTCCGTTAGTTTTATAAACTGCAATAACTGTACTATTTTTATGTCAAGAAAATATACAGCAATAATAGAGAAAGACAGTGAAGGCTGGTTTGTTTCTGAAGTATTGGAGCTTCCAGGCTGTCATACTCAAGGGAAATCAGTTGAGCAGCTAATGGAGAGGACAAAGGAAGCAATAAAGGGTTATGTTTCTGCGGATTAGGCTGTGTTTCTAGGAGCACATTTGCAAAAGGTTTAAATATAATGAGAGACACTTCCATAATGAGCGGGTAAAACCAGCAGATTAGTGCACCATGAGGTGCACGCTTCAATATCTGCTGGTGCTGCTTTCCTTTATATGAAAGTAAGATTGACTTTTTTCTCTATAAGTTTCATATATGAGTCATTTGAATGCTCAAATTTTTGGAAAGTTGCCCAAGCCACGAAATCTGCAATTTGCAAACCCGGCCAAGAATTTGACCAGCTATGATATATCTCAACCTTCTTGTTGTAGAAATTTTCTTTTAGCTTTTCCCGAAAATAAGCGTCAAAATCATCTCGCAAGGCTTGTTTTCCTTTTGACTTGTCAATTCTTACTACTAGATTCTTTGAGCCTGCACTCAAGCTAGCTGCTAAATGTCCGCAAGCATAATTGTAAATTTTGTTTTTATCTATAAGCTCTTCATTTGTCACTTTTGTCTTATCAAGCACGATGCTATGAGCCCTTGCTTCCTCTATTTCTCCAAATCGCTTCAAAAGGTGCTGCCTCAATTCAGGGCTGGATTTGTTTGCCTTAAGCTCTTGCACGTTTTTTAGCTGCTTTCTAAACTTGTGTCGCCTCAAATTCTTTATTAGCCTTTCAAAGAAAGCAGGATTATTGGTCCATACGGCTGTAATAACAAAGTACTTGCTTCCTTTCGGTCCCAAGTCACCGCTTTCATCTATGAATGCAAATAGTTCATTCATTCTGGAAATCATGGACGAACGGTATAAAATGATTGTGAAACGCGGCACAGCTCTTATTGCAACTAATCAAATAAAGAAAAAAAGAACTGGGTTCGAAACCCGGTTCTCATGCTCCCAGCAAACATATCATATATTTTTATTGCATATTTAAATCTTTTGGAGACACGGTATTGTTCAGTCTGTGGTTGTTAAAGATGGGCTGTTAAGGTTCGGCTGCTTAAAGGTTACTTAGTAGAATCCACTTAATTTTGTTTTTAAAATCCATTACAAGAACTCTTCCATTAGTCTCCAACAATCTTGATATTTTTGAATCATCAGTTATAATGCCACACATATTATTTGTATTTTCTTTCATTTCCTTACAAACAATAATAGAATGTTCGCCAATTTCCAAAAGTTTGAGGTGATAGTGATCTCTTATTATTTCATTCTTATCAGACTGTTTTTCTTCAATTAGAAAAAATTTATCAGCCACGATAGGGAAAAAATCGTGATATTTTATTCCAAATTCTTTCTGAATATGCTTACAAAACTCTGTAAAAATATGAGGTGTGATTATGAGATTTCTGACACCCGTCATTGAGATGAATCGGTTAAGGAGTGCATAATCAGTTAGATTGTAACTGAATTCTTTAAGATGGTCTGTTGCTTTTAGAGAATCATATTCTCCAACTAAAAAAAGGTATAAAATTCCAGTATCTAAAAACAAACCATTTCTTGAAAATTTGAGGATGGTCTGTTTGGTTTTAACAGATTCTAATGAGTCTAATTCTAAATTCATTTTTTACTTATATTCTCTACGTTTGTAAAAACACCAGTTTTTGAATTGACCTTCAATCTATAATGAAGTCTTTCATTAGAACCTAAAGAAGCCAGAAAGCTACACTCAACAAGCCAAACGTTCTCATCTGAATTTGGGGATATAGACTCAATTCTGAAAAATAAATATCCTAATTGGGGGTTAAGGTTTTCAAAATACTGTTTAGTTACCTGTGTCACTACCCTAGCATCATCAATAGAATTATCACCTTTTCCTTCCATACTCCCCATTTAAACACCCCCAATATAAAGCTTATTGTTTATTGGGAGTGGTTTCACTATTTAAATGATTAGATTTAATTCTTGAAATTAACCGATTTTTCAAGTAGTTCTCTCCATAGGTCGGTTTCCTGTATTCCCGCCCGTTTGGCTGGCGTGGTTTTGAGCTCTTGGTGTTTTCTGACGAAGTTGTAGTATGTCCTAAAGTTCTCAGCGTATTGTTTCTGGTTGCCTTTGAAGCCTCGCATAGTCTTGTCCCGTTACCTAAAAGATTCGTGAAATCTCTCTATGACATTGTTGTTGCTGTCATGTTGTTTGAGACTTACATAGCGGTAATGAGGCTTCGGATTCTGGTAAGTTGCAAATTCTTTTCTGACTGCTTTCTCATAGCTGAATGCGCCGTCTGTGACTACTGTTAGGGCTTTCTTACCAGCCGTGCTTTTGGCTTGTTGGAAGGTCTGCCTTGCGTCTTCATAGCTTCTTGTTGGGCTTTGGTTGCTTGCCAGCAAGAAGCGGGTTTCGTTGTCAAGGCAGTCACAGGAATACCAACCGTTCTTTATAGTAATATGATATTTTATACTACTGTCTGTTTGGCTTGGAGTAAAGTATTGATTAAAACCATCTATGATAAGTTCAACACCTTTTGCCAACATTTCATTACTTTTTGCCTTTCTTACTTTGTATTTTGTGTTATCCATTCTCCATCACCTTCAAGTATTACGGTAGTATATACTGCTATTTAAAAGTTTCCATAGTCGAGTATAGAAATACTTAAATAATACAGTAATATATTAATTCTATATGCCACGAAAAACAACAAGCATAAAGATAGATACCGCCCTTTGGAAGAAAGTAAAAATACATTGCGTCCAAAATGACAAAGATATTTCAGATTTTTTAGAGGAACTAATCCGTCGAGAACTTGAAGTTTCAACTTCATCAAAAGGATAATTTTATATAAATCAACTGATATTCCAATAGCTAACTGGATGATAAGGACACGGACGGGGCATCTGGCTTCCACCAGCACACCTTAGGCGGGGCGTCTGGACTGGATACCCCCTTCCGTGGCGTCGTTCCCCTGCCCGACGCAGAGCAGCTTCATTCTATAATCTTCTTTATCTTCTCAAGGATTTCTAAAAGGCGCTGTCTGCCGTATCTTGTTTTTAGCGCCGAAATAACATCAATGTTTTCAAGGTCAATGTTGATAGTCGCCAAAGAACTGCTCGTCTGTGGTTGCATTATCACTGCTTCTGATTGTATTTTTTGTTTTGCGTGACGCTGTTGGAGTTCCTTTTCAGTCAAGGAATAGTGACCATAACGAACATTTTGCACCACACCAGCATCCGTCAAATCACGAAGGTAAAAACTAACCTTATTGTAAAACTTCCATTTCTCGTTTTCATTTGTGGAAGCCGTAGCGTCGCCAATAGCATTAGCTACCTGCTTAACAGAGGCAACAGGATGTTGCTCCAAAAACCCTTTGATTCGTTCTCTTACAGTTTGTGCGTCCATTTCAGATATAGTTATTAGTCTTGACTTTATAAAAGTTTTGTTTTTCAGAACTTAGTTCAGAATTTATGCCGAACTTTGCCCTAAAAGTGCCATTTTACACCCTAATACCAAAACACACAGGCAGCCGTGTCCTTAACAGCCGTCACTTAACACCCTTTACTTGAACAATACCTGGCGGCACATACGCTTGTCATTGGTGGTGCGCCAGAGGTACTTGCGAGTGAGCTCGTTGCGAACTCGCTCACAAGTCACTGGGTTGCCTCCGTCGGGGTGCAAGTTGGGCAAAGCCCAACTGCACAGTTGAGCTATGCTCAACTTGTGTCTGGAGCATTGCCCGTAGGCAATGCGTCGCACCATTTTTATTAAGTCAAGTAATTTATCAGAAAACAATCTCTATCAAGCAACCCTCTCCTTTTTCTCTTCTTTCTTCAATTCGCTTCCAATCCTTCCAAGGGGATAGTCATTCATGTCCACAAACTGCATGTAATAAGCAAGGACAGGATGGACTG
>CAYJQM010000050.1:0-4415 GCA_964372405.1 uncultured archaeon
TCACTACAGACTATGTTGGGCGTGAAGACGATGGTGTTGTAGTGGTAGGCCACTATGTTAATACGACTACACTTAACCCACAGCCGCCCCTTGTTCCTTTCACTTACGTAAAATTCAAGTTTTATACAATCTCGGATGGATTGGTGGCTCACGTAAATGCATATGCAGACCATCCTGCTATTAGGAATTTTGTTTTTTCTGGATATGCCAATACAAATTACGTATACGGTAACTCTCATTTGTGGGGCAACAGCAGCGGTATTCAAGAAAA
Organism: uncultured archaeon; assembly: GCA_964372405.1. Taxonomy (GTDB): domain Archaea; phylum Aenigmatarchaeota; class Aenigmatarchaeia; order Aenigmatarchaeales; family JACQIB01; genus CAYJQM01. The sequence goes on from CAYJQM010000050.1 coordinate 272, forward strand.
TGCCAGCATTAACGCTTCAATATCTGGTGATTACCTGTTTAGTGCTGGCGCCTGTACACAATATTGCCCTAACTATTCTAACTCTATATACCAGTATAGAAAATATACAAGAAACTCTTTAGGTGCGGACGCATCTAATAACACTCAGTTGGTAGGGGCAGTCTACCTAAATACAACAAATCTTTGGCAGGTTGGATTAGCAGGAAATTCCAACCGCCTGCCTTTCACTCCATACAACTATCTAAGAAACACTCCGTATCCTTACATACATGCCTACTATTTCTACCTAACTGGAACACATTCGGATAATTTACATAACGTGGCTGTAAGCATTTTTGATAACGCAACATCTGTTAGAAGCTTTTTACCCCGTGTAAATGTAACTGTTGGATACAACGGAACCAGTCATTGGGTTAGCTTTCCCGGAGCCTTTCGGAACATAACACTAACAAAAGACAATGCAACAGGAACTTTGGAATATAGATATCCGGTAAACCTTTCTTCTGTTCTGATAAATGGAAAGTATGATATTTTTGTAAACAGGACTGTTGTTATTATGCCGAACATCACAAACAATACTGAGATAGGTGTTCAGTTCTTTGAGGGCGATTATAATGCTACGTTGCCACGTTTGGCTACGGTGTCTGGTTCAGTTTTCATAAGCGAAGCTATGTACAACTACACCCGTAGCAATATAACAGTGATAGCTAGTGGTTCTGGTGATGGAAACATAACAATAGTTAATTACGCACAACCTTCTAACGGAATAATTGATGTAACAAGAGATGGATTGGCATATTCTAACTTTACCTATTCAGTTTCTACAAAAACATTAGTTATAATGAGTTCGTATTCTCGCAGAACATTTGAAATAAGTCACGGAGCAACCCCAGCCGGAACAACAGTATCTGCTAGTATCGGTGAAGTTCAGAAACCGATTTCAACAAATCAAACTGCATCGCCAATAGAACAGATAGAAAAAACGCAAGGCAACAATACATTATTAGCCAAACTTGCCGAACAAAAAATCGGAGAAGCTGAATCACTAATAGCACAGTTGAAAATTGATGGAAAATCTACAGAAAGTTTAGAAAGCCTGCTATCCCAAGCGAAATCAGAATATTCGCAAGGCAACTACCAGCGTGCTGCTGACTTTGCAGACCAAATATTGAAAGCTGGAAAATTAGAATCCGGGCAGAATGAAAATTATGTTATAGCATTCTTCGCTTTAGTTTTCGGGTTATTTTTATTGTCAAGATTTGTGAATATAAAGTTCTAAATATAAGCTTTTAGTAGAAAGCTGGTATGTGATAACATGATTTGTTTAGGAATTGAATCAACTTCACATACATTCGGCGTGGGAATAGTTGATGATAAAGGAAAGATTCTCGCAAATGTACGTGACATGTTTGTTCCGCAAAAAGGCAAAGGAATAGTTCCACGCGAGGCGGCGCAGCATCACAGTGAAGTTGCAGCTAAAGTTGTTCAAGATGCTCTAAACCAAGCGCAACTGAAATTGGAAGACATGGATATGATAGCATTCTCCCGCGGGCCTGGATTAATGCCCTGCTTAAGGGTTGGGGCGGCAGCCGCACGCGCGCTTGCTTTGAAATGCAAAAAGCCTTTGGTAGATGTCAACCATCCGGTTGCGCATATAGAAATTGGAAAACTAACTACTGGTGCGAAAGATCCTGTTGTTGTTTATGTTAGCGGAGGCAATACACAAATTCTTGCTTTGAATGAGGGGCGATACAGGGTTTTCGGGGAAACGTTAGACATTCCAATAGGGAATTGCTTGGATCAAGTGGGCAGAGAAATTGGTCTAGGAAATCCCGGCGGACCGCAAATTGAAAAGAATTCCAAAGGCGGAAAGTATTTTGAACTGCCTTACATTGTGAAAGGAATGGACTTATCATTTGCTGGAATCTCAACATCTGCTGTAAAAAATTTCAAGGAAGGAAAAAGTATTCAAGATGTTTGCTTCTCATTGCAAGAAACTTGTTTTGCAATGCTAGTCGAAGTCACTGAACGCGCTTTAGCTCATACAGGAAAGAAAGAAGTTTTAGTCGTGGGCGGTGTTGCAGCAAACAAGCGCTTTGCAGAGATGTTGGACATTATGTGTAAAGAGCGAGGTGCAAAAGCTTTTGCCGTTCCTTTGGAATACAGCGGTGATAATGGAGCCATGATCGCATGGGTTGGAATACTTTCTTTTGCTGCTTCGCAGTCATATAATGAATCAAAAGAAACTGTAGATCCAAAATGGCGGGCAGATGAAGTAGACGTTTTGTGGTAAATTTATAGTGCTTTTTCTATAGCCTTTTCTACAAAACGTGACATATTTTCTTTCTTCTCCAATTTTCTTTTTAGATGAAGCGGGATGGTTACGGAAATCGGTACACGCTTATCGGGGCGTCCGCCATATTCGTCGTACTCTTCTAAATATCTGAATCCTTCTTTAAGACTTTTGAAAAGTTTTTCATTTATTGGCATTTTTAATCATCTCCTCTAATTTTTTCAAATCTGTGATATTTTTGGATGCGATTCTTTCTATCGCTCTTGCCATTTTCTTTTGGGTTTTTATGCTAACTAGTTCTGCTATAACATATAGTGCTGTTCTTTTGTTTGCGTCTGTAAATGGATGGTCAACTACGATGGCCCTCGTCCAAACTGAAACTTTTCTGTATGCTGACTTATTGTTTCTACACATAGATTCAGCAAAGCTTAGGCTGGAGTCGCTTCTAAGATCACCACCTAATCTTTTGTTTACTTCTACGAGATCTTTTAGTGTAATTTCCATATTATAATTATTACACTATAGTATTTAAGCTTTATGGTAAAAAGCATATTATAAAATTTACTCTGTAAGAAATTACATTGGAATTCCGAATGCATTTGAGAGCTCTTCAATCTTCTTGAATTCGCGAATAAATTGAGAACCTCTTGGAGTCAATGCATAAACCATATGTCCGCTTCTTATGTCCTGCATTACAAATTGCCTGTCAAGCAAAAGCCCTAGGTGTTTGTTTAGTCTAGCATGGGAAAGGTTTGCACCGTAAAGAATATGTGTAGGCTTGGCTACGCCGCCTTTTCTTTGTATAAGGCGCAAAATGTCAACATAAATTTGCATTTGTGATCTTCGTTCAGCTACCATACAGACAACCTATTCCTTCTTAGACAACATCCTCCAAAGCAAACCAAAGCCTAAAATCAAAGAAATGTGAGCAGCAACATAGAGAACTTTGCTGAAAGCTGCAAAAGGCAAAAGCGCGTGGTAAAGCGTTATTAATGAAAATGAAAGCATAACTCTTCCGCTGCCCTTTGTTTTATTGGAGAAATGTGTGGTAGCTGCGCGGAATGCGACGAAAGCGATAAGGAAAAACAATACGATGTTAACGTAGCTGAAGTAGTTGGCGGTTACAAAAATTGCCGGTATGATTAACGGTTTTGCCTGCTCGCCTGTGTACATGGCTGCTAAAAGCGCGTAACCAATAAACGATGCGCCAAAGTATACCCAGAAGCCGACGTCATCTATTCCGAAAAGCGGGTCGAACTGGTAAATTTGTCCCTGAACGAAATAGCGGAAGTAAGTATAGCCTGTGGTCAGAGTTAAAGTGAGGAAACCGACGCCCAAAATTGCAAAAGCGGTTAGCAAATAAAGGTGCTGCTTCTTGCCGCTGATCTGGTAAAGCTTGTAAGCCTGGTAACTAATCATTAGGCCTATCACGGCGCATATAATATAGATGCCTGTATCCACCCCGTAGAACCTTACGGGCACCAAAGGTGAAAACAAATTCTCTACCATTTTTGACAACCTATTGCCAAACTGCTTTGCAGTTTGGTTATATTCACTTGTTAATCTAACTAAGGAAAAGCTTTTAAACACATATATGAACGAGGCGTTCAGACTTTCCCTTCACAAGGGGTTTTTATACCCAATACTAGTGTTTGCTTGCAGACAACCCCTGGGTGTATGTTGGAACTAAATTCTGTTCCGCATCCGCCCAATACTTTTGAAGTGAGTCAGGCCTTTTGGCCTTCGGCTCATTTTAAACCCATTGCCGCTCGGCCGCGTCATTCTGGCCGGGCAAATTTTTCTTTCAAAGTTTCTATTTTAGACAGACATCTGTTAGCAATTATATTATCA
>CAYJQM010000051.1:0-4391 GCA_964372405.1 uncultured archaeon
CCCGGGGTTGGTTGTCAAGTCCTTCACCTAAAATACAGTTGTCCTTAGTTTGAACTCATGCCATGCATATTGTAGACAGGCTGCTTTTACTTATTTTTGCGATGATGAGAATAAAAACGCTGCTCTGCCTCGGAATTCTTGGTGATTGCCCAGAATTTGCTCAATCCCATTTTAGAGAGCCTGATGTTTGGTATTCCGTAACCCGTGTTTCGAAGAAATTTTTTTCTTTCATGAGGTCAACTGACTGTGACATCCAGGGAAATGGGTTTTCCTTGCCATATTGCTTTGGAAGGCCAATTCTTTCAAGCCTTCTATCTGCAATGTGCTCAACATATTCGGCGAACTGGTGAGCGTTGATTCCAAGAAGGCCGTTTGGGCATGCATCGTATGCGTATTTTTTCTCAAGTTCTACTGCCTGCTTTATGAGCGCAATTATGTTTTTTTGGAATTCTTCAGTCCATGTCTGGGGGTTTTCGTTTTTTATGGTGTTTATAAGGTCGCAGCCGAATGCAAGATGGATGCTCTCGTCGCGCATGATATACTCGAACTGCTCGCCAATTCCAACCATCTTGTTCTGCCTTTTGAGCGCTAACATCATTGCAAAGCCAGCGTAGAAGAATATCCCTTCCATTATGACGTAGTATCCTATCAAATCGTGTAAGAATTCCTGTATATTTTTTGTCCCACTAGTTACAAATCCTGGGGAAAGCATTGATTTGGTGAGGCTTACAACAAATTCGTCCTTCTCTTTTATGGATGGTATCTTGAGATACATATTGTATATTTCCTCCGGATCAAGACCAAGGGTATCACAGCAGTAGATGAATGTATCTGTGTGGACTGCTTCCTCAAAGGCCTGCCGCAGCAGATATTGCCTGGCTTCCGGGTTTGTGATATGGTTGTATACTGCAAGTACTAGGTTGTTTGCCGTGAGTGATTCTGCTGTGGAAAAGAATCCAAGATTCCAAAGTATTAGCCTCCTCTCTGTGGGGCTTATTGTTGCTGGATGTTTCCATTGCTCCACGTCTTTTTGCATTGAAACCTCTTCAGGAGTCCAGTTGTTTGCAACTCCGGTCTTGTAGTATTTTCTTGCCCAGTTGTATGTCATTGGCAGTATCTTGTTCGGGTCGGTTTTTGAGTTGTTTATTATTCCCATAATTTGTTCACCTACTGGCATGCCTCGCATGTTGGGTCTGCTATTAGACATGCCTTGGCTTCAGCTTTTTCCTGTTTGGGTATTTGTTCTTGAATTTGCTGCTGCGCGCTTTGCGCGTATTCCCTTTTTTGCGTAAACCCATATTTTGCTGCATCAAGCGTTGATTTTTCCACCTGGCTTGCTGCAAGGGTTCGCAGGTAATACGTGGTCTTAAGTCCGCATTTCCACGCGAGAACATATATGTCATTGAGTTTTTTTCCGGATGCTCCCTGCATGAACACATTGTGTGACTGGCTCTGGTCTATCCATTTTCCACGCTCGCCTGTCATTCGTATACAAAATTCAGGGTCTATTTCAAAGGCTTCTTTGTACTTTTCCCTAACTTTTGAGGGTATGGCTTCAATCATGCTGATGCTGCCGTCATAGTATTTTATTTGTTCGAGCATGGTTTTATTCCACAAACCGAGTTTTTTGAGGTCGGCTACAAGGTATGAATTCACTATTGTGAATTCCCCGCTCATATTTGATTTTACGTAAATGTTTTTGTAAATCGGTTCGATCGAAGGGTAGCAATTGGCTATCGTTGAAATTGTGGCCGTAGGTGCTATTGCCATTACATTGGAGTTTCTCATGCCGTATTGTTTTACGTGCTCCCTTGCAGTTTTCCACTCCAAAGTTTGCAGATTATTTACATCCACGCGTTCCCCTCTTTCGAGTTCGAGCATTTGTATAGTGTCCTGTGGGAAAATCCCGCGCTCCCACTTTGACCCTTTGTATGAATCATAAGTTTCCCGCTCTTTTGCAAGTTCGCTGGATGCAATTATTGCGTGGTAAGATATTTTTTCCATGGACTCGTTTGAGAACTTGAGTCCGCCTTCAGATTCAAATGGCAAGTCAAGCTTGAAAAGTGCGTCTTGCAGTCCCATTATCCCAAGGCCTATTGGCCTGTGGCGGATATTTGAATTCCTTGCCTCCTGTGTGGGGTAATAATTCACATCTATTACGTTGTCAAGCATTCTTATTGCGGTCTTGACTGTTTTTGCAAGCGAATTTTCATCGAGTTTTCCATCAGCAACATGCTTTTCGAGGTTTATGGACCCTAGATTGCATACTGCGGTTTCTTGCTCTGAAGTGTTGAGTGTTATTTCGGTGCAAAGATTGGAGCTGTGCACAACTCCTGCATGGTCTTGTGGGGAGCGGATGTTGCACGGGTCCTTGAATGTTATCCATGGGTGGCCGGTTTCAAAGAGCATGCCAAGCATTTTTTTCCACAGTTTCTGGGCTGAGACAACTTTGTGCCTGCGCATTTTGCCATTTTTCGCTTTGTCCTCATACTCTATGTATGCTTTTTCGAATTTGCTTCCATAAATATGGTGTAGATCTGGAGTCTCGTCCGGAGAGAACAATGTCCAGTTCCCATCCTGTAGAACCCTTTTCATGAAAAGGTCAGGTATCCATGCCGCTATGTCCATGTCATGTGTTCTTCTTCTGTCATCTCCGGTATTTTTTCGCAAATCTAAAAAATCCTCAAAATCAAGGTGCCATGCCTCGAGATATGCACATGTTGCACCTCTTCTCTTGCCGCTCCTATTTATTGCTGCAGTAACGTCATTTGCAATTTTAAGAAATGGAATCACTCCTTGGCTTTCGACATTTGTTGCTTTAATCCATGATCCTGTAGCGCGTATGTTTGTCCAGTCATTTCCAAGTCCACCGGACCATTTTGAGAGCTGCGCGTTATCCCCTAGGCACTTGAATATGTGTCCAAGGTCATCATTTACTGTGGTAAGGTAACAAGAGCTGAGCTGCGGATGGGTTGTTCCGGAATGGAATAGTGTGGGGGTCGAAGGCACAAAACTCATGGATGATATGAGTTCATAGAATTCTATTGCTTTTGTGTTCTTGTCCTTTTCCCCAACTGCAATTCCCATTGCAACTCTCATCCAGAAACATTGCGGCAGCTCCCGTTTTTCACCGTATTTCATGAAATATCTCTCGTGCAGGGTCTGTATGCCTGTGTAGTTGAATAATGTGTCTTGTTCTAGTTTGATGCTACCAGCAAGTGCAGCAAGGTCAAATTCCAAAAGGCGGGGGTCAAGTGTTCCGTTATTTACTCCTGCTTCTATTCCTTCCACAAATAACTTTTGATAAACAAATGGCAAATCCTGTTCTGTTACGTGCTTTCCTGCTGCATCCTTGTAAAGTGCTGCGAGAAATACTCTTGCTGCAAGAGTGCTATAGGAGGGCTCCTTTTCTATGAATGAAGTTGCAGTAAGTATTATTGTTTTTGAAATTTCTTTAGTAGAAACCCCTTCGTAAACGTTCCGTGTAACATCTTTTGCTATGGCATCTGCCGAAACTCCATCAAGGCCTTGGGCATACATTTCTATTGAGGCGCGGAGTTTTCTTATGTCAAATAGTACGAGCCTTCCGTCACTTTTTCTTACCGTGATTTTTCCGAGAAGGGATTTTTCCATATTCTTAGCTTTTTCATCTTCTCGTTCTTTTTGCCTCTTTGCCCTATAGAGCATGTATTCTTTTGAAATTTCATAAAGCCCGCTCTGCACTAGATGTTTTTCAACAATGTCTTGTATGTTTTCAACATTGGGGTAAAAATCAGTGAACCGTCTCTCTGCTTCTGTACTTATTGCGGAAACAATCACGTCCAGCTTTTCCTGTGCTATTTCACTTCTGCTAGCTATTATTGCCTTCATTATCGCATTTCTTATTCGTGACTCGTCAAAGTCCACTACTTCGCCTGTCCTCTTTACAACCATCAAACCCATTTTCAAACACCCCACTTACGTCTTGCGTAAACCACAACGTGATTACTGCTTATTTTTTGTGAGCCAAAAAGTTCGCAGGAACTCTATTACATATGCCTTATATAAAAACTTTCCCAAAATTTCTTTTCTATTTGGAAAAATTAGTTTTGTTCAATGAAGAATTAACTTTTCATACTTTTTATTTTGTTTAATGGAAAAATAGTTTACTTATGAACTTTAAGACATCTTTTTTTCCATATTATAAACCAATTTTGTATTGGCGAGTTTTGATTTTCAAATTTTGTCTGTCTGAGTGACGTATGGAATATAATGCTTAACTTTTCGCATCTAGGCGATTGCCTGGAATTAGTCCCAGAGCAGCTGCTCCATTTTTTCCCTCTTTTTCGGAGGCAGCTTTTCGAGTAAAAGGAATTTTTTGACATCCTGGTCATAATAGTCGGTTGAGCCGT
>CAYJQM010000052.1:0-4181 GCA_964372405.1 uncultured archaeon
GATTCGGCACCAATATATTTCCAGACAAAGAATCCAGTCGTACCAGCAACTCCACCTACTTCTTTCAAAGCCTCTGCAACATAGCTTGCAGGAACAGATACCTTGGCAAGTATGTTGTTATTGGGTTCTTTGACTTCGACCATTCCTATTGATTCTTGTCCGTAGTCTATCCATTGACCAAGCGGATCAATTTCTATACTTCGGACTATTGTGTAAGTTCCAGTTGGCAGGGTTGGTCGCAAGTCAACTTGGAAGTTTATTGCTGTGTTGATTCTTCCAACAGTTTGGATTGTTAACGGGTTGCAATATGGATTTTCTACTCCTGTTGGCTTTGTTCCTTGGTTATAACATGTTGTATTGGTTGGGTCCAAGAACCAATAAGATATTCTTATTGGCAGGAAGTCGTCGTAGCCTTGCAGTCCTGGAACGATGTTGTAGCCTTCTTTGGTTGGGACATTAACGGTGTAATTTATGGTAAGGTTCGAAGTGCTGTTGACTACTGAGCTTAATGTTTGCTCTTGGGTTACGATGCTTTGGTCGGTTCGCTTGAATTGGTTCCACGTTTTTGTCGTGGTATCATTTATGTTGGCTAATAGGTTATATGCCGTGCAGTTCCCTCCGATCCAGCAATTATAAAGTGATTCGAGCCATGTGTGCTCTTGAATAGTAAGTTGGTTCTTCAACTGCAATTCAACATTAACTATTTTGTCATTGTCTGCAACAACAGTTTGTGTTCTATTATAGTAGCTAGTTTTGTTAAACACACAACTGTAAGTCCCTGGCGAAAAGCCTTGCTGTAAAGGCGAGTTGGCACCAGTGATCGAAGGTCCTCCGCCACAAACCATATTGAAATTAGTTGCTTGGCTGCCAAATTCGCCTTCTGCAACATTAAGCGTAACATTCCACAAAACTGTTAACGAGGTAGAATTCTTTACATTACCATCATTTGTTGCATCGTTTGGTGTTACTGCACATTGGAAAGTATCGCCAGCAGTTGTTTCTTGGTGAACAATTCTGCTTGGTTGCTGGCTGTAATGCGTGTTAATTTGCTCTGCTGACAGAGCTTTTGAATATAATTGCATCTCGTCTACTGTTCCATTAAAATTGAATCCACCGTATTTGTATGCGCCTATGAAAACTTCTTCAGTACTGATTCCGATCGAGCCTGTTTGCGCTTGCGTCTTGTCCAAAATTCCATCTATGTAAATTCTCATGTTAGCGCCGTCATAAGTTACTGCAACATGATGCCAAGAATTCAAAGGTATGGCAGAATTTGAAACTGCGGTTGTCCAAGTGCCACCAACATACAAAGCAAACGAAAGCTTTCCTGTTGTGTCTGCAAACCATAATCTATAGGCAAGGTTTTTGTCAAGTATCATTGATGCCGCATTGGAGTTCCTGTTTATCCATGCTTCAATTGTTATTGCGTTTGATATGTCTAGATTGTTAGTATCAGGAATATTAACATTGTCATCCACCCCATCAAACTGCAAGCCTCTTCCGATTTTTCCATTTGTAAATGTTGCACCCGATATTGTCCCGTTGTTCTGGTATCCGGAATAATCTCCGACTTTATTTGTTGCATAGCTGGACTCAAAAGGCATATACAACGTTGCAAACGGCGCATTATTTTTATAAAACGAATAAATGTTTGTTACGTTGTCGCCATCCGCGTCTGCAGTGTTTTGATTGTAGCATGTAAGATTTTCCTGATTAAAGTTCTTACCGAAAGTTGAATTGAAGATTGGGGTGGAGTGGGTTGGGGGATTGTTTCCAAATGTTTCCTCAGCAAAGAATGATGCAACAGGTTCAGGGCTTACTGACTTGGCAACGAAGACGTAATCCACAGAAGTGTTTTGTGTTGCGTCTAATGTTGTAGTGCCATCTTTAAAACTTGCCAATATAAGCATACGTTGTGAGGGAGAAGGACACGAACCGCTCGTGTGATTTACATTTTCGTTTGCCGTATATCCTTTATATGCACACCAAGTTTGTCCACGTTGTAATCTGAATTCGTTATATTTATTTGTTGGTGCATTAATAATGGTATCTGTTTGTCCACTGTTTGTTGTTAATATATGTAAAGGCGGTCTTGTTGCGCCAGCTCCATACATGAAATCAAAAGTTGTTCCGCCAATAAACGTAACATCTACATATCCTAACCAATTTCCAAACGCTTGAGATGTATCTATGCTTGCATTATAATAAACCGAAAAGTTCACGCCAAAAATATTATTTGAACTTCCTATATGTGTGTCAGCACCTGAAGATGCTGATGTATTCAATACTCCTTCACGCTGAAAGTAATAATTACATTTTCCTGCTTGGCAATTCCATAGAGTAGAATTAAAAGAGCCTGAAAAGTCATCAAACAAATCAAAAGTTTTTTGTCCACTTGATGTCGTCGTTGCTGATGGATTGTTGTAGTACATGTACATTGTCTGATTTGATGTTTGATTCATTTTTGGCACGACTGCAAAGACATCCGCATAAGTTGCTTTGGTATGCCACAAATAATAAGGAACTTCTGATTCGTTGCCAGAAGTATCGTTAAGCCATGTAAATCTTAAATCTCCATAATCGCTGCGCATATCAGAATCGTAACTCACATTTAATAGAACCTGATAATTTATTGTATTGTTCGGCACGCCTGAAACTGTAAATTTTTGCCTCTTGGCAAAAGTTACGTCAAACCACGGGTGGTACTCCACTTTGTCAATTTCGTCGAATAATGCAAGCTTTCCTGACGAACCCCAGCCGTTTCCATTTTTAATGATTGGCAGGTCAAATTCCAACCTAAACCATTTGACATCTTTTGACGGGAAATTAGTTTGCCCATGGTTCTTCTTTCCGTTTGTTAACGCCAAAGAAGTTGGTGAAGCCCAGTCGTACCAGTATTGGGTTTGGTAAACCGTTCTGTATTTTGTTTGCTGACATGCATAGGTGTTATTGTTATCATCCTGGCAGGTTGCTGCCTCCTGATAACTTTCACTTACGGGAACCTGATGTGGAACATTCTGCCAAGTGGATATGCGGACGTTTGAGATTTTGCTTAAAGGGAAATTTGTATTGCTGAAAACAACAGACATATCAAAATTCTTGCTCACAACAGCACTTGGGTTCTTTATGCTGATGTTGTAAACCTGGTGAGAAAGACCTTGTTCAACTTGATACCAGTCAACTTGAAATGCGGGCGCCTGTGCGAAGGTGAAAACAGAAAATAGTGCTAAAGCAAATATTGCAGATAATATAGCGATGCCATAGAAGGCTTTGCCTAACATGCAGAACAACCCAATTAAGTTAACTAAACCGGCATATAAAGATTTGTTTCGTTGAAATTAAACGTTGAAATTAAAATTTGGTCCATATATTTTAGAAAATACGTATTGAAAAATAGTTTTATATTCCACATCCCAAACATTAGATATGCCATACTATCGTTACAAACAGGAAGACAATTCATGGCAAAAATTTCTCATTATTGGAATAATCGCGCTTCTTGTCGGCTACCAAATTGGCTTGCTGCAGCAGCCCGACGTAATAGAAAAGGAAGTTGAAAAGATTGTGGAGAGACAGGTGCCACTGCCAACAATCTACTCAACCGCACGGACACTTCTGCCCGCCGTTGACAACGAGGGCAAAGGCGTCGTGACACCTTTGGATATCGAAATAAAAACTGGAACAGGGAGGACACTGACCAATATAGACAGGCTTTTGTTCTGGGTAGATACTCAACAGTCAATTCAGATTGCACGAAGTGTTGCCGAAAGTAGGACAAATATCAGCACAAAGAACTATGACATCATTTACGCAATTGAGGCAGGCAATGCATCAATAGTAGGCGGACCGTCTGCAGGAGCAGCTCTTACATTGACAACGATTGCAGCACTGCAAAACAAGACCGTTAAAAGTAATGTCATGATAACCGGAACAATCAATCCAGACGGCTCAATAGGAAGAGTCGGTGGAATATTACAGAAGGCGGGCGCCGCCAAGGATGTCGGTGCGACTCTTTTCCTTGTTCCGCAAGGAGAGGGTAAAGAAGTCAAGGTAACTCCTGTAGAAAAATGCACGCAGCAAGCAGGATTTGTTTTCTGCGAAACGGAATACAAGCGCGAGGAAGTAAGTATAGGCGAAACTATTGGAATAGATGTTATAGAAGTCTCAAAAATCGAGGACGC
>CAYJQM010000053.1:0-4016 GCA_964372405.1 uncultured archaeon
TAAAATTGGTTAGTAAACACACTTTTGCATTTAGAAATTGGTGAGCAAAAATGAAAGGATTTTCATTGATATCGGTGGGAATAATTGTTGCGTTAATAATAGGCCTGATAATTATTTTTTCGGTTCTTGGTATAGGACAAACTGCACGAGGTGTTCAAACGCCGGTTCTGGGATTCTTTGAACTGTTTGGCAAAATTGCCGATTACTTTAGCCAAAGGGTGTTTTTGGCATCGGAACAAACGAAGGATATCTTTTGCGAAAAGAAATTGAACGAAGCATTGGAGATGTGCAAAATAACTAAAGTGGAATTAGAAAATTATTGTGCTGCTGAGGACAGGGAAGGACTGTGCCAAAGTCCAATAGGTACAATGAAAGAATTTTGCAAGCAGAGTACTGGCACCAAAGACAATGCGTGTACAAACCAAAGAGGATTTTTTGAGTTCTGCTCTCAATTGAAAAGTACAAAGGATCTAGCAAAATTGGTAGAAACTTTTGGAGCTGTACCATTAAAAACTATTGGACAAATTGCACTGTGCAGATGAATGATATGCATGTTGAAGTTTACTTACGTAAACACAGTTTTAGCAAAGCTAAAACTAACTTCGTTATGCAGGAAAGTTCGCTTTCCTGTCACGTGCGAACTTCAGTTCGCACAGACCTAAATAAGTATAGGTCGCAAAACAAACCGATGTTGCAAAGCAACGTCAAGCAGTTTTCGACGGTGATTTTATAATGATGGACAATAGCAAATTTTCATCTATATTGCGCTCTTTCCAACAGGAACGTGGATTTGTGCGTTTCCAAGTTGATAGCTTTAATAGTTTTGTTGAACACGGATTGCAAAAAATTGTAACGGAAATAAAACATATTGAGCCTGAAGTTCCAGAAATTGGAGACCTTGTAATAAAGTTTGGAAAAGTTACTCTTGGCGAACCAAGCGTTAGAGAAGCAGATGGAACGACTAGAAAAATTCTACCAATCGAAGCAAGACTCAGAGACTTGACTTACGCTGCACCAATGTATGTTGAAATGACTCCTATGGTAAACAAAGTTGAGCAAGAAACAATTCCTGTACATATCGGAGACTTGCCAGTAATGCTCCGCTCAAAGTACTGCCCTCTTTACCAAATGACCACGGAAGAATTAGAGAAAGCAGGAGAAGACCCAAGCGACCCTGGCGGATACTTTATAGTAAACGGAACAGAAAGAGCTTTGACATTGATAGAAGAAATTGCACAAAATAGAATGATAGTTGAGAAGCAAAAGGTAGGAAACTTTACTGAATCAATGAGAATTAATTCTGAAAGAAGCGGTTACACACAAAGGCATTTGGTTGAAAGGAAGAACGACGGAAGCATTGTAATTTCTTTTGCAAATATCCGTAGGCTCCCTATTATAGTTTTGCTTAAGGCAGTTGGATTTGAAAACGACAAGGAACTTGTTGAAATGATTAAGGGCAGCGAAAAAGTTTCTTCTGCTTTCTACGGAAACCTTTTTGAAAGCGAAGTGAAGAACCAGAAAGATGCTTTGGAATACATTGCAAACAACATGAAGATTGTACAAAAAGATTACAGAAAAGAGAAAATAGAACAAATACTTGACCGCTACTTACTTCCACATTTGGGCCAAGATGTAAAGGCGAGACCTGCAAAGGGAATGTATCTTGCAAATGCGATAAGAAAAATAATTGAACTGGGGCTTGGTGAAGTTGAGGAAGACGACATCGACCATTATGCAAACAAGCGCGTGCGAATGAGCGGCGACTTGCTTGAATTATTGTTCAGATCAATTCTTATTGGAAGGTGGGGATTGATAACAAGAGTAAAATACAATTACCAGAAAATGGCACGACGTGGCAAACTACCTCCGGTCCAAACAATAGTTGAAGCAAATGTTGTAAGCAACCAGATTGCATCCGCAATGGCAACTGGAGCATGGACTGGTGGAAGAACAGGAGTTTCGCAACGTCTTGATAGGGCAAATTACATTACGACTTTGTCCCACTTGAGAATGATTTTGTCGCCTTTGACTTCAACGCAGGAACACTTTGAAGCTAGAGAACTTCACCCAACAAACTGGGGAAGAGTCTGTCCTGCAGAAACGCCAGAAGGACCAACCATCGGTTTGCGTAAGCACTTGGCATTGATGGCAGAAGTTACAAAGGGACTTTCAGAAAACGAGAAAGAAAAACTATTGCGCTTGGTTAAGCTTTCAGACAAAGGTGCAATTACGATTTTGGTTGACGGAACACCAATCGGCTATGCAGAGGATGCGAGTCTGGTAGAAGACTTGAAAAAGAAAAGACGCAGCGATTTGATTCCGAGCCAAGTTAATGTTGTTTACTTGCCACAGCTAAGAGAAATACGCATTAGTACAGATTCTGGAAGAGTAAGAAGACCTTTAATTGTTATTGACAATGGGAAGCCGCTTTTAACTGAAGACATTCTAGAAAAATTTGAAAACGGACAAATAAAATGGAGTGATGTTGTAAAGAGCGGAATTGTTGAGTACCTTGATGCTGACGAAGAAGATGGAAGCCTAATTGCTGTGAATGAAAAGGACTTGGAGAGCGGAAAGCCTTACACTCACTTTGAAATTGCACCATTAATAATTCTTGGTATATCCGCAAGCCTTTTGCCTTTCGGACACCACAATAGAGGAGACCGTGTAAACTTCGGAGCTAAAATGATCGGACAGTCAATAGGCGTTTACCAGTCAAACTTTTTCATGAGAACTGACACAAAATCAAATGTTTTGATTTACCCGCAAGCACCACTTGTTGAAACTATTACAACGTCTATCAGCGGACTGACTGCTCACCCTGCAGGACAAAATGTCGTCTTGGCTGTTATGAGTTACCACGGATACAACATGCACGACGCTCTAATTTTTAATCGCGCAAGCATCGAGCGCGGTTTGCTACGTTCAGCTTTCTATAGAATTTATGGAGCTGAAGAGAGAAGGTATTGGGGAGGTCAGGAAGACAAAGTGGGTATCCCAGAAAAGGATGTGCGCGGCTACAAGAGCGAGGCTGACTATGCACGCTTGAATGAAGACGGCATACTTGCACCAGAAACACCGGTAACTGGTGGAGATATTTTGCTTGGAAAAACTTCTCCTATGCGTTTCTTGAGTGCAACCGAATTAATGGGCGGAATAGCAAACACGCGCGACACATCAATACAATTGCGTCCATCTGAAAGAGGAGTTGTTGACCGCGTTTTCGCAACCGAAACAATCAACGGCAATAAGCTTTTGAAAATTGCAGTACGAGACATGAGAATTCCAGAACTTGGAGACAAGTTCGCATCACGACACGGACAGAAATCTGTTATAGGTTTGATCGCAAATGAAGAAGATTTGCCTTTCTCTGCAAACGGTTACACACCAGACATAATTTTGAATCCGCACAGCGTCCCAAGCCGTCAAACAATCGGACAGCTATTGGAGATGTTGGCTGGCAAGACAGCTGCATTGCTTGGCAAGAAAATTGATGCAACTGCTTTCGCAACAATGAGCGAATCAGATTTGCGTGCATTGCTTCACAGCGTTGGTTTCAGATCAGATGGAAAGGAAACAATGTACAACGGAATCACTGGAGAAAAATATGATGTTGAAATTTTTATCGGAGAAAACTATTACCAGAAATTGGACCACATGGTCGCAAACAAGATACAAGCAAGATCTAGAGGACCTGTTACTTTGCTTACAAGACAGCCAACCGAAGGAAAAGCGAAAGAAGGCGGTCTGCGATTGGGAGAAATGGAAAAGGATTGTTTGATAGCGCATGGTGCTGTTCTAACTTTGAAAGAACGTTTTGACAGCGACAAAGTTACTGTTCCTATCTGCAAGAAAGATGGTGTAACTTGCATCTGGGACAAGACAAAGAATGCTCATATTTGTCCGTTGTGCAAGGATACGGAAGTTGTGGAGGTTGACATGTCTTACGCATTCAAGCTTTTGCTTGATGAATTGAAGACTATGTTGATTTATCCGAAATTGAAAGTGAGTGGTTG
>CAYJQM010000054.1:0-2391 GCA_964372405.1 uncultured archaeon
CAGCAGTAGCAGTACAAGTGCAGGCGGTAGCAGTGGCGGCGTTAGCGGGTCCGGAGTATCCGGCGGAAAACTTGTTGAGGAAGCCGGCAAAGCAACCATAACAGCAAGCTCAATTGCAAAGAACGGCAACTTGCGCACAACATTAACACCGATTACCGATGTCGGCATAGAAGAATTTTTCTTTGGTGTTTTGAACACCGTCACAAATATAAGAGTCACAGCAGAAAAACTATCAACAACACCTTCTGGTGTAACTGCGCCACCAGGCGAAGCCTATAGGCTAATCAAGATAACAAAGGAAAACATAACAAACAGTGACATAAACATTGTTAGGATGAATTTTACTGTAGCCAAAAGCTGGCTGGTCGACAAGAAACAGGATACAGTTGCGCTCTACCATTCTGAATCAGGAACATCGTGGGACAAATATACAACGGAAAAAATCAGCGAGAGCTCCACGTCAGTGACATACAAGGCTGAAGGTTCTGCTTTGTCCTACTTTGCAATAACCGCAGAAAAAATTGGTGCGCCAACAACACCGACAGAAGAAACCATAAGCCTGCCAGGCAATGTAACAATTCCGTCTGAAATTGACATTCCCGGTTTAGGAAAAGTCTCTACACAAACATTGGTTCTCGGAATAATATTGCTGGTGGTCGGCATTTACCTCCTTTACAAATGGGCTTTGACACAGGGAATTTTAGTTCACGAAGTGCCAAGAAAAAGGCGTTAAGCATACGCCTTTTCGTATTCTGTTTCCTCTTTATCAAGTGAGCGCAATTCTAATCCAATGTCAACGCTTGCGTTGTGGTCTGTAGCTGTTCTTATTTCATACTCGCCCCATTCAGGATGAAGAATGTGCAGATGTTCGTGATCTAGAATTTTTTGTTTTGAATGGCCGTACCTATTTTCTGTTGTCACGTAAACAAGGCTTTCTGTATCTGTATAGCCAAGCAGTCCGTCTTCAAGAGTAGCTTCGTGGTGCATTATTATTTTTCCGTTCCAATATTCAACCTTGCCGTCAATTGGGCGGTTTTGCTTGTAAGAAATTTCTCCCTCTGCGGCGGCCTTATATTTTTTATTTCCTGATGTATACGGACCGATTCTAAAACAATAAAGAAAACCCTCCGGTTCGCGGTTAGGGTAGCCAAGTTCTCCTCTATCCTCTTTCGCCTGCTGTTCTGCTTCAGTTATTTCATCTAAAGATGCACTTAGTGTGCTATCCTTCCTTTCTTCACCTGAACTCATAAGCATTTATCTGTGCGGAACGTTTTTATACCTTATGAAATTAGAAGACGCTCCAGACGTAAAACAGGATTTTGAAAATCTTGTGACAAAATTAAATTTTTCCCACATAGATCCGTCTCGAGTTATCTGCTTCCGTTCCAAAGGTTCAACAAGCAATGCAATTGCAAGAATATGGAATTTACCGAAGATCTGGCAAAAGGCTTTGAATGTTAAAGCCCATTACGTTTTAGAGGTATGCACTGAAAAATACGATAAGCTTTCACAGGACGATAAGACCAAAACACTAATACATGAAGTTCTTCACATCCCAAAGACTTTTTCTGGCGCTGTTGTTTCTCATAATGCCGTTCATTTTGACGGCAAGGGCGGGCATGTTAGAAAGAGAATAGACAGGCGCACAGTGGAAAAGATTTTTGCGCAGTTAAGTTAAAAATTCTCCGAATCCTTTTTAAAGATTAAATCTTAACTAATGGGCATGAAGAAGTCTAGGAAGGATAGTGTTAGAGATTATTTTGACCGTAGTATACCTTTAGATCATAATTTCTCAAGTTTCAGGATAGTTGAGCTGACAGATCAGTATGCAAAGCTAGACAGTAGAACTCTGAACATTCCTAATGGGCTAGAACTAACAATACACTTTAAACCAAAAGACGACGAAGACAAATACGATCATCCGCACTTAAGAGAGGAGCTACAGAAAGTATACAATTGGCACATGAAAAACTGTGATGATTGCAAATCTGGAAAGGATAAGCCACCCGTCAGTTATGAAATTGTGTTGGAGGCACCACTCAGGGAACTTGTTGGTGTGCCATATGAGCATGTTGTTAGAGAATCCTGTGAAACTTGCAGCTTACCAGAAGAGTTAGATTTGACTAAGCTTGCTAAAGATTCGCCTAAATACAAATTTGAGAATGTTGCAGGAGATTGGTTCTGGCAAGATAGCTAAAATCCAATATACCCAAGGAAGTATAGAATCAATGCAAGCACTACAACCAAAAGCACTGTGTGCAGAACGCTCTTTAGAATCTTGAATCCAAAAATAAGTACTATTGCCAAAACAACGATGCTAATCAGCGTTTCTGTCAATGCCATAAATATCACATTTTGCTGAACTGCTTCGCAATTCAGTTATATCACATT
>CAYJQM010000054.1:2491-3971 GCA_964372405.1 uncultured archaeon
ATGCCATAAATATCACATTTTGCTGAACTGCTTCGCAATTCAGTTATATCACATTGGTTAAGCAGCTATAAATAATTGTCTTTATAAAGGCTAGTTTACTTACTAATTTTACCTAAAGGACGAAGGATAGGACGAAAGATTTTGTTGCCTGAGAAATTGGTGCAGCAAATATATCAAAGTCTGTTTCTTACGGCTGAAGGTAAATTACTGCAGAAGATTCTGCAGGAATATTAAGGTGCGATAATGAAGGAAGGATTTTTTGCATTTCAGCGAAATTCTAGCGTTAGCACTTTTGAAAAATAGGAGGTAATTTAATGCCATTCGAGAAAAGAAGGTTTGGAAGCGGAGGCCGTTTCGGTGGAAGCGGCGGTAGATTCGGCGGCGGAAGAGGCGGAGACCGTGGTGGTTTCGGCGGACGCGGCGGATTCGGAGGTCGCAGAGAAGGCGGCTTCGGTGGAAGACCACGTTTCGGCGGAAGCGATGAGCCAAAGCCAGTAAATGAAGGCGATGTCCACACAGTAACCATAACAGAAACTTCACAGCGCGGTGACGGAGTTGCAAGGATAAAGAACTTTGTAATTTTTGTTCCTGGAACAAAGAGCGGCGACACAGTTAAAATAAAAATCAAGGAAGTTCGCGGCAAGCATGCTGTAGGCGAAGTTATCGGTGAAGGCGAGGCAAGCGAGTCCGAGACAAAAGAGGAATCAGCAGAACCTGCAGAGGAAGTTGCTGAGGAAACAGAAGCAGAAGGCGAGGAAGAAGAGAAAGAGAAAGAGGAAGAATTTGCATAAGGTGTATTTATGACAAAAATTTCTGATCTCAAACCTGGCATGAACAACGTTGATATTACAGCAAAAGTTGCAAGCCTTGCCGATCCAAAGCAAATCCAAACTAAGTTTGGAACACAGACAACTCTAACTGAGGCGACACTAGATGACGGCTCAGGTACAGTAAAGATTGCTTTGTGGGGAACACAGAGTGATGGAATTGAAGAGGGGAGCACTGTAGAAATTACAGGGGGCTTCACAAAGGAATTCCGTGATCAGTTACAACTTGGTGTTGGCAAAGGCGGAAAGATAAAGACCCAATAAGGGATCTTTTGCTTGGCTGCTAAGCAGCCAAGTTTTTATTTTTTCTTTGTTGATTTAATTTTATCTTTAGCTGTGCTACGTACAGTCATTTTACTTAGTTCTCCAAGACTTGTCCCGTCCAAAAGAAAAACTTCTGAATGCTTCCAGTCAATTGCTTTAGTTAGCAATGGACCCATTGGCGTAAACCTTTCAGAATTGAAAGCCATCCCGCCGGCAAGATGATTAAATGTTGGAGTAATTATTGCCTGCTCTAAACTACACTTTGTTTTGAACTTCTTTTCAAGAACGTTTTTATTTACTTTTGCTTTTATCCAAACATGTTCAGTCATGCGTGCACCAGAAGACCAGAATTCAATCGCGGGATGGATGTGCCCCATTAGCAATGTTTT
>CAYJQM010000055.1:0-1166 GCA_964372405.1 uncultured archaeon
AAAAGGTGCTATAAAGGAGCAAACTTTAGCATTGACTATTAAAGGTATAAATTATAAAATTTATTTGCCCGCAATTAATGATACTAAAGAAATTAATCACGTTTCCTTTTATGTGGGCACAGATGGTTCTACATACTACGTAAATTCCAATCACCTAGATTCTACTACCAATGATATAAGTCATGTGTTGTTTCCAGAAGATGCTTTCACAGAAAAGCATTTGGCAAGAAAATCGCCATCATATAAAGAAGAATATAATCCAATTACATTAAGCAAGCCAATAGTTAAAGATATTTCTGCAGCAAGTTCAGACAATTTACAAGTCAGTATAATTTTTGGTTACAGGGCAGAATATGCTCAACCAAATATAGAATGTGAAGTAGTGCCAATACCAGCATCTGGACAACTAATAAAACAAAAAGTTGACGACCTAGTCAACAAAGGA
The DNA here is from genome assembly GCA_964372405.1 of uncultured archaeon. Lineage (GTDB taxonomy): Archaea > Aenigmatarchaeota > Aenigmatarchaeia > Aenigmatarchaeales > JACQIB01 > CAYJQM01. The sequence goes on from CAYJQM010000055.1 coordinate 446, forward strand.
CAACTATCAGCACTAATCAAATCAGAAGTAATTTCAACTAAAGTTGAAAATGGCTTTGGCGTTGTTGAAGGTGTGAAACAAGGTAAGTTATTAGGAATTTTTACTATACCAGTCACGATAACCGTAACGGTTAACCCCAATACATTAGAACAAAAAGTCTCCAGACCATTCTGGGCATTCTTGGTTACAGGACTTTAGGATTGTGATTCCTTCTTCTCTTCGGCAGGCAAACTCTCAAATAACTTCTTCGCGTCTTCAGGATTCTCCAATCCAAAATATTCAGCAAACTCTTTTGTGGCGACAAGTGCCTTGCTTCGCCCAGACTTAACTGTCCTTATCATTCCTTTTTGCTCAAGCTGCTTGACATATTCATAGGTCCTGTTTCCAATGACCTTAACGATTTCCGACTGAGTAATTGGTTGTTTGTAAGCTACCAAAGCCAAAACTCTTAGTAGTCCTTTGCTCAAATCTTTGTAAGGCGTTAGACCGCCAACATATTTTACGTAGTCAGCCTTAACGCGTAGCTGATATCCTTCAGCAGATTCCATTAGAAATATTCCGCGGTTCTCATTCTGCAGATCTTTCTTCATTTCTTCAAGCAAGTCTTTAGCTCGCACAACATCAACATCTACAAGCTTTGCGATTTTTTCAAGTGGCAACGGATTGCTTGCTTGAAACAATACTGCTTCCACCATTGGTTTTCTATTTTTGCGTTCTGCCA
>CAYJQM010000055.1:1266-3946 GCA_964372405.1 uncultured archaeon
TTTTTTGTGTCTTTTTCTTGATAGTTATCTCACCAAATAAAGCAGGCTGGTCATAAGTTATTTTACCCTCTTGCGAAAGGTGAAGCATTGGTGTTAGAGTTCTAACAATATCCTGCCTTTCCCACCTTTTAACCAGCTCATTGAACTTTACAGAACCTTCTACATCTTTAATTGCATTGCTAATTTGGTCAAGAAGCTTATCTATCCTTTCAGTAATGTCTTGTGTTTCATGAGGAAGGATAACTGCAAGACGCTCTCGCAATTTAAATTTCCTTTGCTCTCTGCGCTCCTTTACTTCGAATGCCTTGCGTAAAGCAGTTAACAATTCTTCCATCGTAACGCTGCCTAGAGGCACGCGCTTGACTGGGGCTTGCAAGGGCGGTATTTGCGACAGGAGTCTTATCAGTTCGGCATCTTTTTGTCCGCTTCTAGACTCGGCGATTAGCCTGCGTTCAGGCTCGCCAGAAAGAACATCAGACTTCATTCTAAGTAGAATTGCCGCTATGAGAATAAATCGCGCAGGAACGCGCAAATCCATCTCATGCGTCCGTTGCAAATAAGCGGAGAAAACTTCTGCAAGTTTCATCAGGTCAATTTGCTGCGGATCCATCTTTTCTTCGGCTATGGTTTTTACTATGACGTCCTCCCAGCTAGGCTCGTTAATCATAAGGCTTATAAGGTCTTGGTCTGAAAGCATAGTGATAAATAGAATTCGACTATTAAAAGTTGGTATTATGGAGCCAAAACTTCAAAGGGACATACCTTCGCAGATAATTGAGATCATTCCACAGACGCACGACACAGCAGTCTTCAGATTTTCTGTTCCTGAAAACTTTGATTATTATGCCGGACAGTTTGTTATGCTCCGCGTAGACATGAAAGAGATTAATGGCTTCAAAATACGCGATAACAAGAATCCAAGCCAGATACGAGCATTCTCTATCGCATCAACGCCCACACAAAAAGGCTATGTGGAAACTGCCGTCAAGGCCGATGAGGATGGATTTGTTTCTGTCTATATGAATAAGGTCGCTAAGGTAGGCGATGCAGTTAAAGTCAGCGGCCCCTATGGAAAATTTTATTTCAACGAGAGTATGGGCGATGAAATTGTTTTGCTGGGAGCGGGAAGCGGCATTACACCTCTCATAGGCATTTTGCGCTATGTTTCTGCTAAGAATTTACCAACCAAAGTACTTCTAGTTTACAGCAATAAAACCCCAGATGATATTGTCTATAAAAAAGATCTGGAAGAGTTATCAAAAATCCCAAACATTAAGATTGTTAATACAATAACCCGCGCGAAAGAAGAACACAAATGGGAGGGAGAAACCGGCAGGATAAGCGAAGAAATTGTAAAAAAGAACGTATCTGACATAACAAAGCCGCTATATTATATATGTGGTTCCCCAGAATTTTCCCACACAATAGAAAGCATGCTCGTTAAAATGGGGGCCCCAAAGGAGCGCGTTCATACAGAGAAGTGGTAATTATTCAACTGCGAAAACTGTAAGTTTTCGCGTTTCATGAATTCGAAGAATTCACTCAACAACCAATATTCCTTCCATTCCAGTCTCGCGATGGTTGCCGATGTTGCAGTAGTATTTGAATTCTCCTTTCTTGTCGGCAAAGAATTCTATAGCATTTGTAGCACCGCCGTTGACTGTTGCGATATGCCCATCAAATTCATCTATATTTAAATTGTGCCCGGTTGAAACATCAGTTGTTGTAAAAATTATCTTTACGACATCACCAGCACTTACTGTTATTTTGTCTTTGCTAAATCTATATGTGCCATCCGATACATCTGTGATACCAGAAATTGTAAACTCCTTTGTTACTCCAGTCGGTTTAATTGGTTCGTCAGTTGTTGTTATGCCTTTCTGTACCGTTTGCCCAACACATCCAGCCAAAACTAAAACTGCAATAAGAGTCAGAACAAGTTTTTGCATAAAGGCTATTGAAGAAGCTTGTTTATAAATAATACTTATCGCATCTACTAAACATGCCAAAACAAAAGGTTGTCATATTGGGGGCGGCTGGAAGGGACTTCCATAACTTTAACACAGTTTTCCGCGGCAACAAGAACTATCAAGTTGTAGCTTTCACGGCTACACAAATTCCAAATATTGCAAGCAGAAAGTATCCGAAAGAACTGGCGGGCAAAGGTTATTCTGATGGGATTCCAATTGTACCAGAAAGTAAGCTAAAAGAGATTATAAAAAAACAAAACGTTGACATAGTAGTTTTTGCTTACTCTGATGTTTCTCATAATGATGTGATGCATGCGGCTAGTATAGCACTATCGTCTGGGGCAGACTTCTGGTTGCTTGGACCAAAAGAAACAATGTTAAAGTCAAAGAAGCTTGTTGTTTCTGTCACGGCTGTTAGAACAGGCGCAGGAAAAAGTCCTGTAAGCAGAGCATTGATAGATATACTGAAAAGGATCCGATCAGATTTGAGAGTTGTTGTGGTAAGGCATCCGATGCCTTATGGAGATTTGAAAAAACAGGCGGTTCAAAGATTTTCTTCTTATGAAGACATGAAAAAACAGAACTGTACAATTGAAGAAATGGAAGAGTACATGCCGCACATCGAAAGAGGAACGACAGTGTTCGCCGGCGTTGATTACGATAAAGTTCTAAAAGCAGCAGAGAAGGAAGCAGATTTAATTATCTGGGAC
>CAYJQM010000056.1:0-3744 GCA_964372405.1 uncultured archaeon
TGTGCTGATGGTTAAAGGCGCTGCCCTGAATGCGGAGTGCAAGCTCGTGAAAGCGTTAAAGCTCGGCGACCACACGATGTTCGTCGGCGGGGTTGTGGAAGCGTCTGTTTCTGAGAAGCCGCCTATTGTTTATCACGGTGGAAAATACTGGAGGCTCAACGAGCAGATACAGGAGCCATCACAAGAAGCCATTGAACAAATAACCGGTCTTGTTGAGAAGCACGGGAAAAAACAGAAAAATAATTCAGCTACTTCTTGCTCTCGATCTTGCTGTACAAAATCCCGTGGCCGACAGAAACCAGTTGCTGGCAGTCGCATTTCCCGCACCTGACGTTGGCAACCGTCATCGCGCCGAGCATATCGCAGTTCTTTGTCGAGAATTTTGCAGTCGAGACTATATCCAGCTCAGACTTGCACTTCACGCACTGGAACATTTGTATACCTTTGAGCGAAAGCTTTTAAGAAAGAATTGATAGCAGCTTTGCTTTACAGAATCTTGTTTGATTCTCTATTACTTTGTTTAAAGCGTTTTGCAGATATACATCAGAAGTATTTTTATTGCCCTGAATGTAAATTATATATTCCTTAGTCTCTTTTGTTATTTTTGTCTCTTCGCACTGCTTGATATCCAGCCAGCAAATAACCTTTTCTTCCTCAACACCAACATATTCACCTTTATTCACTTTCTGTTTCATTGTTTCTCCTAAAGGGATAAAATGTTCAGTTCCATCTGCAAATCTGATAATTAAATCGCCATTTATCCTCTTCAAATCGTGAGCGCCTATTGAAAGAAAGGTTTCGGCTGACACAATATTGTAGGAATCGACAACAGTGTTTATGTTAGGAATACGTCCGTTATTCCTTGCAAATTCAATCAGCCCAGCTGCCGGGGGCTCAAATACCTTTACTTTAGAAATTTTATGCAATTCACTATAAGCCTCGAGAATAGGATTTTTTGGTACATCAACGTCTTGTAGACGCGCAATAATATCCTTTTTGTAGTGCTCAAGCGAAGCACTTCTATTAACAATGTTAGCACCAGAGAAAATAGCCGCTTTGACTTTAACGCCTAGCTTTTTCAATTCAGGAGAAACTGAAAATTTTAATTGTAGTTTTATCACCATTTTTGTTCGCTTTTTTGAATAAAGTTTTTATAGAAGCACGGAATTTGGCGCACTATCATAAACCTTGCGTATGTCGTTTCTTCTTTCGAAGAAAAATTTTAGGAGGTGATCCAGCCGCACGTTCCCGTTACCGGGCCGGCTAGGAAGCGTTTTCGGATTGCTATAATCAACCCACCTCCGACTCATCATAGATCAGAGTCAAGCCGTTTTTCTCATCTTACAGCATATTAGGTTTGCTTCCCCGACCTTACGGCTACCTTGTTACGACTTAGCCCTCCTTGCAGACTTTGTGTTCGACTTGTACCGACATGACGCACTTCGGTGCGTAGGTTTCATCGCAAGCCTCGCAAAAAATCCACTCGGATGGCTTGACGGGCGGTATGCACTTAGACCAAGAAGAATTCAGAGTTTGCTTAAATGTCTAATTACAGATTCATGGTCTCTGGATTTGAATTTTGTCGCATAAGATTTGAGTATTTTAAAAAGGATTTTGTTTTTATCTATTCCTTCCCAATATCTTGAATTGCCTGTCATTTCAACTCCATCTACAAAACCAACAGTTTTGGCAAATTTCTCAATGGAGTCTTTACTTCGCATCTCTAAGCTGTATTTTTTAATTGTATGCGGCACTCCGACATCGGCGAGTAATTGTGAAATCCTCTGTTTTAACTGTGGATGGTGACAGACTATTGCAACGATACGCTCTACTGCAGACCATGTACCTGTTCTTGGAAAAATTGATGGGTAGCCATCGCATGAAGCGTATATTCTTAGGAAACGTGCTTTGTCACGTTTTGCCATGAACAAATCTTCTGGTATCTCTATACGTGGCCACAAAATACCATCAATAAGTTCATGTTTGCAATATTTTGGTTTGCATGCAGGATAACTACCACATGCTTTGGTTCTGAAATTTGGTGATATCTCCAGTAGATCTCGCACCAAATTCTTATCAAATACACGCAATGTTATTCCACGCAATTTTGTTTGCTTGTGGATTTTGGCATTAGAAAATTTTCTTATTTCCTTTTCAAAGAGTGTTAACAAGATATTAGACTTGTTTGTGAAATGAATGTATCTTGTGCCGCTGCTAACACCAATGCCGCCATCCGACAGGCAAAGCGCAACTAAGTTTCTATATCTTGCACGCTTCATATAGTCTTATTGTTTGTCGCTATTAATAAACATTTCTGTCTTCCTGAATCTAATGTGTGCAAGGATTCCCCCAGAATCAGAGCTTTAACGACTTTAAGCCAAGCATAAATCTATTGTGCCTTTCTGGATGATAAGAAAAAATATCACGATAATCCTTATTTTTGAAGTTTTTTCTGTGTATTTCTACACCATCGCTTCTGACTCTATGCAATAATTTGCACCGCTTAACCACATTTCTTATAATTCTTTTGTTTTTCTCATCGCAGCAACTTATCACTACATTTACAAGCTTTCCATGGACTACTACAGGACAACCTTCAGCAGCGGCTAAACCTTTAGGAATGCTTTGGCACTTTTGGAATTTCGTCTTGATTTCAGTATCGCGAAATTCAGCAATCTTAATGCTATATCTCTAAGAATTGCCGAATAAAACTCGATCTTTATCGCACCGTATTTTTTAATTGCTGGCAGGTTTCTTTTTCCTCTGGATAAAGATGGGCGGATATTTACTGACATGTTTTCTTTTGGTACACCTGTTATTCGACTCCAATAATCTTTGACTTCTTCTTGGTTTATGTTGTTGCCTATTACGCTTACCGATGCTTTTATTTTATCTTTCTGAATATTGAAAAGCCTAAATAAGCGCATCGCCCATTTTACAGTTTTGGGTTCGCTGTTTGTAAAGGCTAATGTTCTGGAAGCAGCGCCTTTGTTGCTTTTCAGTCCATCGCCTAAAAAGAACCCCATTAAAGCAATTGTTTCATCATTGACATTAATAGTTCTTGGCACAGTTATTGGTTTTGGGTGTCGGCCGCCGCCTTTATTTTTCCAGTATATTGTTGCTTTGTTTTTCTCAATGTCAACTTTCACTGGTGTGTTTGTGCGACTTTTGGCTGGTATAAAGTGCTCAATTAATGAAATCCCCTTTGTAACCACCACATAAATGTGGTGGTTTCTTTGAGGATTTCTTTCGAATTCTTCCCATTCATCCCATGACTAACTCGAAGTTGAGCAAAGCTCAACTTGAGTCGCCAAAAGACTTCTTCAAAGTCTTTTGTACGAAGTCATGGGTTTTCTGAAGAATTCAAAATAATTATTGCAGAATTCCCTGCCGTTTTCTGTAGGCCAATATTTACTACCAAATTTTGTTGGTAAGTACCGTGGTTTCCTGTTACAGTATCTGCAATAAAAATTGCTATGAATAATGTAGCACCTAATGCTAGAAGATAAGACCGGGCATCAGCGGGATTACTAATTGCATGTCTTATTGCTATGTAATCCGCAACACCAAATGTTGCTGCAGCTGTTGCACCGACTATTCTTCCGACTGCCCGCATTTTCATATCTATTGCTTTTAGAAAAATGTCTTAAATCTTCACCGAAGGCTAGACGCCATTAACCTGATTCCCTTTCGCGCACTTCTTCTTAAGGGTGCACTTAGGCTCGACTTACCCCCAGCAGATAA
>CAYJQM010000057.1:0-1627 GCA_964372405.1 uncultured archaeon
CTATATTAGTTTTTTTAATCAACTACAACTCCTCACTTTTTATTAGTGGTCTCGCCAATTATTAAATCTATACCTTCCTTAGTATTGTTTAGTAATTTTCCTTTAGATTTTTTATTACACTTATCGTCCTCTTTCCTGCATAAAAGAAGCTGACCCAAATAACCAATTTCTTTTAAACCGAGCGATACTACCCTGTTTACGTAATTTGGTACATCTGTTAATACTTCTAAAAGTGGTTCTAAGGCTTCTGTGGCTCTACCAAATATATCTCCAACTGCTGCAAAATCTACAAAGAGGGATGGTAAAAATCCTAATTTAGATTCCTTTTCAGAAAAAGAATTTTCTGCCTCCCTAACACTTTTATATTCTTCTTTATCTTCTTGATCTCGCATAGCCATAGTTGCATATCTTTTGCTATCCATAACAACGCTTTCTTTCAAATCAGATTTTATTCCAAAAGTAGAACTTAACATATCCAGCATACCATACTTGAACGCTGCACCAAGGTTTCCTATACCATGTCCGACTTGATACTTCGTAGTTTTAACAGTAGAATCAAAATTTTTAATACTATCCTTTTCCGTTTCTTTATTTTCATCCCGATCATTTTGATTTTTAGTTGCATTTGTAATGTTCCTTGTTTCGGTTTTCGTAAATCCTGCTAAACTCAAATTCGGCTTGACAGCATTTCCTGTCTTTGCACTGCCAAACACATTAGCAAAAAATCCCCCAATCCCATTAACAATTCCACCGACAAACTCGCCCACGGAATCCAAAATTCCTTTGTCTTGCTTTTTCTTTTCTGTTTTTACTGGCGTTATGATCTTGCCGCTTAGGATTTCATTTACCCGCTGGTTGTATTCTTTTTGCGCAATTGCAGGGGACCCGAAGATTGAAGGTGATGTGAAAGTTTTAACAACACTTTTCGCTTCAGCCGTCGTATATCCAGCAGCTTGCAAGAACTGTTTAGCTTCAGCCTCGTACTTCTTTTTCTCGGCAGGAGATTTAGCAGTTGCCAATTTTGCCAAAGCAGTCTTAGCCAAATAAACATTATCAACAGAAGTCGTTCCTCTCGAACGTGCAAGTTCAGTCCGATATTTTGCTTTAGCTTCTTCCCATTTAGCTTGTATCCATGCCTCTGCATCAGCTTTCTGTTGCTCTCGTTCTTTACCGAAAGGCGTGTATACCGATTTGAAGCTAGCCTTAAGTGGCTTTGTTCTTCCAGAAACTAAAGCATAGCCAACGCCAATTACACCAACACCAGCGATCACAGCAACTGCTGTTGCGCCGTTGAGAGGAACTGTTGGGAACGAAGCGCCCGTTGCTCCACCCGAACCTCCCGCTGCAGGCTCAAAAGGAGATTTGGATTTTCCAGTTGTTAAAGTGAACAAAGGCATTCCAAAATTAATTGTCTGGTCAAGCGAATCCTTGTCGCTCACATTTCCAATGTTTGTAATTTCAAAAGTCAAAGTTTGTTTGCCTTTTTGTGTCGGAGTGTAAGAAAGAACTTGCGGATTTGTGTAAGGATCTTTTCCATCCAAGTGGTGCTTAAGCAAAATTTGTTCGGCGTTCATTTGTTACTGCTTGAATTCTGGTGCAGAAACATAGCCAAGCAAATCAAAATATC
>CAYJQM010000057.1:1637-3673 GCA_964372405.1 uncultured archaeon
TCTGTAGTTGCTTAGAATGACAGGGTCTTGCACGCCTGCGCCAAAGCCGTTGAACCAAAAGGGCGCAGATGCAATCTGTTTGCCATTGACGTAAGAATACACGGTTGAGCCGTCAAAGGTAGTTGTCAAGTGGTACCATTTTCCAAGTTCAACTTTGTAGCTGGTAGGTATTGTTCCCCAAAGATTTGTACCGTCTTTAGATCGCGAGTAAACGTAATCTATTTTCTCATCAAGCAGGCGGATGCCAAAAGAAATTATTGGGTTGCCTGCATTGTCCCTGTAAAAAATGTAGCCGTTGTTCCACGTGCCATCTCCTGGATAATCATTTTGGTATTTTTGGAAAACTGTTGGCTTGAACCAAATGTCCAAAGTAAATGGCCAATTATTTAAGAATACTCCTGCAGAAACTGTAGTCGGTCTTGTGTAGTAATCTCCAATCACGCCTTCATAATTAGAACGCTCTGTAAAGACGGCGGACTTTTCCTCAATTTTAGTGCCATCTTTGTAAAGTGCAGCAGAATAAGGAACATTCGGATGAACATTAAAAGCAAAATAAGTTGGCTTGTTCAATTGGAGTGTTCCCGTTTTAGTTAGAGCCGAGTCATCATAAGCAGCCATATCAGAAATGTGGATTTCGCTTGAAAGGCTTACGTAATCAATGCGGTAAACAGTGTAAGGATATGTTAGCAAAGTTAGCAAAGTGCTGACAGAAGGATAAGCAGATGGAATAGCAGGGGCAGTTGCTTCGCGCGTCTCTACTTTGTATTCGCCTTCAACATCAGGAACTGTTACGGAAGTTTTTGGAACGATTCCTGTGAATGTGAAAGAATTGGTTTCTCCCCCGCAGTTTCCAGCGTATCCAATTGAAGTTTTTGTTTTGTAAACAGGCGATTCTGGATAAGGAGAGTTGAAAGCATACTGGTAAATTTGCGAAGCGCTGTATTTAGAAATTGTCGGCCACTGCGAATTTATGCTGTCGTATGTTGCCTGCTTTCCATTGGGATAAGTATCGCTTCTTGAGGTCGCTCCGGCTGGCGGGTAGCGCCAATCCTCTTTTACTAGATTTTTATCAAAAGTATTATAGAAGTGGTACATATCTAAAAATTGCTGCGAGCCGTCAGGATTGATTAGAACGCGGTAATAAATTGCATTCGGATTTATCCAGTTGTAATTTGAGTACCCGCTTCCATCCTGCGTGCACCAGTTTTGGTACTTCATATTGCCTGTTCCTAGCAATATAGATTGTTCAGGAATTTCCTGCGTCAGCGCTAACCCTAAAGAAGGCAAGACAAGCAGCAATCCTAACAGCAGAGCAAATTGCTTCATTTGATCTAAAGTAAATTACATTTCAAAGATAAAAAGATTACATCAATGCGCCAAATACGGCATTTGGTGAAGAACTCGGCAGGGGTGAAAAAATTCTACGCTGGCTACTGTATAAATTTTGTGCAGGGGCTATGGACATAATTTAAATACCTGCACTTTCATTTAGAAATATGCCTCGCAAGGTTGTCCGTGCTTCTAGAAAACGCGTTTCTAGAGTCAAAAATGTTTGGATTCCAAGAAAAATAGTCCCTGAAACAAATTTCAATCCGTATGATTTTATTCTTATTGGTTTTTTGCTTCTGATAGGACTTTATTTGCTGTCGCTTGGATTGGGCGGAACTGGTGCGAGCATTTCTCCAATAACTTTAACTGGCTATGCAACTGCACCAACAGGTCATGCAACCTCGCCTCCGATAAAATGGTGGGATACTTCATGGAATTATAGAATTCCTGTAAAGGTAAAAGAGGTTGGAAGTATTGAGCATAAAGATTACATTGTTGAGGCTACTGTCAATACCCGCGCTCTTGTGGATGCCGGCAAGCTGCAGACAAATTGTGCTGACATAAGGGTTATCGGTGAAAACAATATTATTTTAGACCGTGAAGTTGACTCCACATACAACTGCGATCGCAGCGATACTAAGATAAGATTCAGGGCAAATGTATCAAGTTCATTCAACGATATCCTTGCTTACATTTATTATGGAAAT
>CAYJQM010000058.1:0-3652 GCA_964372405.1 uncultured archaeon
TTGCTAAAGAAAGCATAAGCCTGCGTTCTTTCATGTCTGCAAATTTAATGAAACTTGCAAAAAATGCCAATCCAATTATAGCATTTCCAGCGTCATTTCCAAAACTACTTACCCCATAAAGCGTAATAGGTATTATCAGTAACGGTATTAGCAGCATTGCTATTTCTTTAAACTTCATACCACTTGTTCTCATTCAATAAATATAAAGCGTTTTTCAAACTTCTAAATAAGGTATTTAAAGTTGCGTTTCACAGTCTAGAGTATGAAAGGCATTGAAGGCTTGCCATTAAAATACATTTTGATAGTTCTTGTGGCAGCTTTGATAATCGTTGCGATTCTAGGCATAATGACAACTGTAACCAAGCAGGCAACTACAAGCGCAGAAAAAACAACTAATGAAACCTCTTCTGCTGTAAACTTGCAGCTGTGTAAGGTCAGAGAAAACTCAGGCGTTTGCGATACTGGAACATGCGCTCTTAATGAAAGCAAAGGCTCCGGCGTATACTGCTGCACAAAGGGCGGAAAGGAATTCTGTTAAGTTTCGCGCACTTTGTAAGCTTCCAGCCATCTGATAAAATTTTTCTTTTCTTCGCCACTTAGTGTTTTCAATAAATCCTTTTCAGAAATAAAGGCCCACAAGTGCCTTTTTTGTGGTGCACAGTCGGCTACCCCAATTCCAGCTTCAACGAGCTTATCGCGGGCAGAGTCGCTAAATTTTCCAATTACAACGCGCGGGGAAAGCGCCATCAAGAATTTTGTTGTAGCGTTGCTTGGTCTATGCTCCTGAATCCAAATTACCTTATCCTTAATCTTGAACATCCTATCCGCTTCAGCCAGAGCCTCACGTGTGTATTCTTTAACAGGCACAACAGGCACACAATCCTCAGCCATTATCTGTTCAATTTCATCGCGTCGTGCAACCTGTATTTGCAACCCTTCCATCTGTTTCTTCATTTCTTCAAACTGCTTTTTCATTCCAGAAATAAGATTTTCCCTGATTGCTATTTCTTTTTGTTCCAGTACTTTCTTGCGCGTTTCTTCGCTCTGCCTAAGCTGATCTCCAACAATCTGTTGTCTGCTTTTCTCAGAAGACTTCAGCCTATCTTCAATTTTGGTTATGTAAGCTTTTTGTATGTACAGGCTGTTTTCTAAATCACGAATCTTTTTGCTCTCAGTTTTATCCACTTTTGGTTGTGGTGCAATTGGTTGCGGTTTAGGTGACGGCTTTTGCTCACTTACAAGCCTGTTAATAGCTTCAGCAATATTCTTCACTTCGCCTTTTACTATCATTCTCTTCGCGGCATCTCCATGTGATTCTAGACCTAAACTGGAAAGCGTATCATCAATCTTGGAAAATTCTGTGGCATGCGCTTTGTAAGCAACAATTGCAGCTGCAAGAGCGTCCTTTTCATGGACAGAGAGCTTTATGGAATCTCCATTGCTATTTTCCAAATGGGAAAGCATCTCCTTAACAAGAGAGTTTTTTTGCATTACTTTCAAATCTTCAAAAGGAGCGAATAGCCTGCAGTTAAAAGATGCGGCAAGTTTCTTTGCCGCATCGGGAGCATTTGCTTTGTCTACTGCAAAAATAAGCGGTTTTCCAACTTCAGTTATTGCTTTTGCTAATTCATCGGCACGCATTTCTTTTTTGCTGAACGTGTGTACAAAATTGCCTTTCAAATCAAGGGCTGCAAAAGCCATCGTCAAACCTGGGTCTATACCAATGATTATATTGCGCATTATATCACTTTAGCAGCGAGCGAACGTGTGTTGATTATTAAATTGCACAAATATCAACCTCACTTGTAATTTTCTTCCAACATTTCTCTTATCTTTTTTGCTGTTTTAGGGCCAACGTTTTCAACTTGTGCAAGTTCTTCTTCGCTTGCATTAAAAACTGTCATCGGACTTTTAAACTTTTTCAGCAAGGCACGTGCGCGCACCACAGAAATTCCTGGCAAGCCCGCTACCAAAAACTCCTGTTTCTGCTTGTTGCTCTCGGCTTTCTTGTCATTCCTAATAGGCACTTCCCTTTTTTCATCAAGCTGCTCGCGTCTGGCAATCCAGTGAATTATTCCAGCAGTTTCTGCCGCATCCTTAGTCCATATCAAAGGGAGGGAAAAATCTATTGCTATTGCTGCCAAAGCCCCGCGTATAATGTTGGGCTTTACATTTGCATAAAGGTTATTTCCTTCGACAAGCAAGATAGGCTTGTCAAAATTGTCTTTAAGAGATTTTATTTGTGAAAAAAGGCGCCCGTCCATTATGCTGCTCACAAAATCGGGGGCGGTTTTGCGTTCCACACAAATTCTATCAGAAAGTAGGTAGTCGCCAACTGCAAGAACCTTCTGCTTAACAATGCAATCAAAGTTGTTAAGCTCATTGATAACATCGCTTTGTGACTCGCGTGAGTCTGCAAATATTATTGGCTTGAGCAGTGTCCTATCGGGCCTCTGTTGGTAGGATTCTACCAACGATTCCAATGGACTTTCATCTTCAGGCATGGGATCCTTTCGCATCGCAGAAATAAAAGCCTGAAAACACCGGCTTTATATGGATCAAAATATAACTATCTATTAGTGATTACTATGTCAAGAAAAACTTTAACTCATTTTGCAACGCAGCAGGACTCCGCAACCTCTGAGATAGGGGCAGGGCTCGCATTCCTTTCTAAAAAGAAAATAAGGGCGAGAAAGAATGGATAAGCGTAAAGGTGAATTGGAGACTGGTAAAATTGCTAGGCAAACTCTATTCGATTATATAATGGAACATCCAGGCTGTTATCCATTTGAAATAGCAAGAGAAACAGGATTAAAACGCGGTACGATAAACTACCATCTGGATAGAATGAAAGCCGCAGGAATAGTAAGAATGGAAAAGTTGCATGGTAAGCAACACTGCTATTTTGAAGCAGGTTACGAAGGGCCAACTGAATTACTAACCGACATTCAACAAGAAATATTGTCGAAAATTGCAAAGTTTAAAGGGGAATTGCCATTTGGTATACATTCTAAATTTGCAACACAACTCGGAATTTCTCGGCAGGTGTTTAGCTACCATTTTAGAAAACTAAAGGAAGAAGGTTATTTGTAAAAGCTTCAGTCATCAATAAAATCTACCAACTGCACAGGTTTCTTTTGCTTCAATTCGTCTCGCATATCAGTTAGGATTTCATGCATTGCGCTTTCTTTGCGCCTTGCTGTATAGAAGTTAGCCTCATCGCGTGTGTTGCGCGTAACAAGCATAATAATTTTTCCAAGCTTAGTTCGGCCCACCCTTCCCCTTCTCTGTATTGTTCTTATCTCGCTTGCAACAGGCTCATAAAAAATTGCGATATCTGCGCTTGCCAAGTGCAGTCCTTCTTCGCCTATCGGGCTTGTAACAAGTATATTATAGAATCCATCTTCGTAATCCCTGATAACACCTATCTGTTCTTTTTGCGTTAATCCGCTTTTCTGTCCTATTAGTATTGCAGACTTCGCCCCTGCTATTTGCTTAAGGTGCTTTGTAATTGTAGAAATATTTTCCCTATAATGCGAAAATACAATTATCTTAGCATCAGGGTTGTTTCCCAGTTCTTTTGATATCAACTCTTCCCGCTTTCGCATCTTAGGATGCTCTTCTCCTGCTCCTTTTAGCGTTTGAATTGCTA
>CAYJQM010000059.1:0-3618 GCA_964372405.1 uncultured archaeon
CCGACGCTTACGCAATTCAAGCAATTCTTTTTCACAAGATATTTACAAAAGCCTTGTACAGACACAACTGGCCTGTGCTTCAATATCCGCGGTCAGCAGGACATTTATCTGGTGGATTCTAAAAATGTTATAGAAGATGTGCGTTTAAAGAGGAGTGAGGTACAGGGCCCATCGGCTGCAGGGGCCAATCCTAAATTCTACTTGATATCTCCATGCTACGCTTCAGTGAATTTCACAAAACAGGAGGACAATAAAATAATTGCAAAAGTGAACAAGCTGTCAGTTAATGGCGGTGCAAATAATTATTGTTATGCAAGCGAAGATAAATTGATGTCGCTTCAAGTGGCGTACTCAAGCGAAGCAGTATGCGAAGCTGGGATGCTCGCACTAGATTTTCTAAGCTTGGGAAGCAAGAAGGCTGCTGTTGAGGGTGGCAAGCAGGTTGGTAAGAAAATAGCAAAAGAAGCTGGAGAGCTCGCTGCTCAAAAACTAGCAAAAGAAGCTGTTGAAGCGGCACTAAAGAAGCAGACAGTAAAGTACGTTTCAAAGGAAACATCGGAAAAAATTTCCAAGGATATTGCCCTTGCATTTATTAAGAATATTGTAAAGGTTGAAGGGAAGTTTGAAAGGAAGTTTGTAGTTAAAGAATTGGAGCCAGAGTTTGCCCGATCTTCTATAAAACTTGCCATGTTAAAGGGCGTTTTAAAGTTTCAGTCTGCATTGGGAGAAAATATAATAATTGAAAAGAAAGTTTTTGATGAAATAGTTGAAGGGGCAACTACTAAATATTCTGAAAAGTCGCTTGCTGACGCAATGGAGCTTTCAACTAGAGATGTTTTAAAAACTGTGAAGATAGAACCGTCCAAGGTTGGCCAGAAAGGTCTAGGTAACTTAGACGAGCTCATAGATGACGTTTCTAAAGAGGCGACAGCAGAAGTAATAGAAGCTGAGGCGAGTATTATCGCAGAGCAGCTCACATCAAAAGGCCTTTCAAAAACAGACAAGGCAAGCGTTTTGGCAGACGCTGCATCTCAAAGATACAGAAAAATGGAAGGATTGCCTACGAAAAAGGATGCATATTTGACAGCGATATTTGCATCTGTTCCTTGTACAGATTTTGATATTTGCAGGGCAGCGCATGATTGTGTTGAGGCAAGCATGTGGCCTGGCGGCTTATCGCCAAGAGGATTGGCCATTAACGAATTCCGGCAGGAAGCCGCATTCCTGGAAACCGCCGCAAATATTTTCTACGAATGCGCAGAACAAATTGAAGATTTGAACGATTTTGATCCCGAGCAGATAGAGTGCAAGGAGCCTGCAGAACTTGTTGACTTCATGAAGCCAGAGTTAAAGCTCAAGGAAGGCGATAAACTTACATTAAGCCGCATCGCCCTTTACATTGGATTCGGAAACAAGGAGTCCATAGCTAATGACTTGAAATTTGCAAAGTCGGAACACGTTTTCACTTGTTTGGATTCCCAAGAGGTCAAAGCAGCGCGTAAGGACGGTTTGCCTTTGGACAGCTGCGGAAGCCTGTCATCGCATACTTACGATATAGGGAAAGAAGTTAAGACAACGCAAATAAAGATAAGTGCGCGGGCCTTTGAATCGGATTGCAAGCCAAATTTCAAATTAGAAAATTCATCTGATGGACAAAATTGGGCAGAGCCTCCTAAAAGGGTAGCCAACAAGCCTGATGACCCTTCGCTTGAAGATACTTTCCTTGTTGTAGAAAATACTGCGCAAAGATATCTGAGAATAAGCACGGATAAATGCAATTTGGATTCCAGTGTGGTTGTTTTGGATCCGAAGACAGATGTCTTCACCATGGCCGATCCGAACAAGGAATACAAAATAAACGGCGGAAACTTCTTTTACTTCCAAGTGCCGGAAGGTTTTTCTTCGAACGCCTTGGACTTTTGCAAATCCATAAGCGATTGCCAAACAGTTTCAAAATGGGTAGAAGACCCGAAAGGTTACAGGCTAAAGTACAATATAAGAGAAGGCGGCGAGAATTTTGAAATAAACGGCGGCGACAGGGTAGGCGTGCTTCCAGATAAGGACACGACAGTAATCTTCAAGGTGGTAATACCATGAGTACGCAAACATACGACATAATTCTGCTTGCATCTTCAGTTGCATTCATAGCCTTTATTTTATTTTGGTCGTTCAGCTATGGAACAGGTCTGGTTTCTGCTGCGCTTTTGCAATCCCCATATGTAATCCAACAGTCTATTGCATCCTATTTCAGCGCTCTTTGTTCGGTTGAGGGCGATGCGCTGATAAGCTACAGCATTTCAAATCCCAACTCTTTTGAAATAGAAATCAAGGAAAATTCAGTTGGTGTTGTACAGTTAAGGGATCAGGCAGTTCCAGTATCTTCCAAATTCGGCGCTTCGCAATCGAGCACTTTTCCGAATTGCAGCTTGAATGTGAAGGCAAAGAAACTTTCTTTAGGCCCATCAATCAAATTTTTAGAAGTTGAAAAGAAAGGAAACGACGTTGAAGTTTTCGTGAGGTAACATTATGGAATTTGCAGAATTCATGATGAGGATTGTGATTTTGGTTTCGCTTATTTTTGGAGTCCTGGGAATGATAGTGCAGTCCGCAAGCTTTGAGGGCAGCATACTTGCGCACAAAAGCAAGATTTCTTCAATAGACATGGCGAACGCGCTGGCTTCAGCTTCCTGCCTGATAGCTGATTCAAAGGTTGGTGTGTTAAAAGAGCAATCATTAGACGAATACTCCAAAAAAGAATTGTGCATAAGATTTGATGAAAAATGGTCGGCTGAAATAAAAAGCGAAGATAAGGTTTGGACATTTGGAATGAAAGAAAGCGACTTAGAAAATCCAAGTTCCTATGAAATGCCTGTAGTTGTACAAACTGCTACAGGTTTTGCGCCTGGAAAGGTTATGGTAAAGGTGTCTCAATGAAGTTTATATTGTGCAAATCAGTGCGTAAACACATTTTTGCACTTCATGCCGGTGAGCAAAAATGAAGTTGATTTCCGATCAACACACTTTTGCACTTAAAATTGGTGAGCAAAAATGAAAGGTGGAAGCTTTTACTTATCAGATCTTTTCTCGCTTGTTACTACTTTATTTTTTGTAACATCGTTGACAATTTCTATAGCCTTGATGATTTTCCTTCTAAACATAAACATAGATGTAAAGGTGTTCGGAGACATTGTTGCTGGAGAAGATACGTCCAGCAAAGTTTTGCTAACGTTCCTGCGCTCTGATAACGACGGTAAGTCAATTAATGAGCAGATGGCATTTGTTGCTGCAGATGGAAAAATTGGTGGCACTTTGAAAAAGGATTCTGAAGTTTTAATGAAAAAGATTTTAACAAACAATCAGGCTTACAAAATTTCTCTGAAAACAGAAGAATTGGAAGAAATTGTCGCCGAACGGGGCACCATACTTAAAGATTCCGTTATTGTTGAAGCGCCAATAGAAACCGGAGGAAAAACAGGCTCTTTGACCTTAGAGCTTAACAGAGGCTGGGAAAGATGAAGTTAACTTCGTCATGCAGGAAAGTTCGCTTTACTGTTACGCGCGAACCAGAGTTCGCACAGACACAGTTTCATCAGGAGGTTTTTGAATGAAACTGAAAGG
>CAYJQM010000060.1:0-3424 GCA_964372405.1 uncultured archaeon
AGACATGTTTGAATTATCTTCAAACCGCTATATAAAGATTGGGTTAAAAGTTTACAGTTGTTTATATATTCTGCCCCTATTCCTCGTGTATATGCTCCATGCTAAGTGCTGGCATACATAGAATTGTGTGTCAAGCCTTATAAATATTACTTTATCTTGAACGCTGAGTTGGAGTTTGCGGTTCGGTTTCTGGTGTTCCTGTAGCGCCCTGTGCTTTCTTGTAAACATTCTTGTAATAGTAAACCACTCCGCCGCCAACTGCTATTACCACCAATAATGCAACTATTGCCGTAATAGGCAACTCCGCGCTTGGTGCTTCAAGCAACTTGGCTTGCTGTGCTGCGTCTGTTGCAGCTTTAGCTTTGTCAACTGCAGTTTGGTATTCCTCTGAATTGTAAGCTGACACAGCCTCGTTGTAAAGTTTTGCCGCTTCAGAAATATCTTTCTTATCATCCTTTGCAACCTTGATTGCAGACTCGGCAACATTTATCGCTCCACGAGCCTTGCCTTCCAAAACATTAAAGTCCTGTGGCTGTTCCAAACCGCCAGTTGTTCCATCGCTTGGTTGCGTCGGCTCAGTTGGCTGTGTTGGAGTTGTGGGTGTAGTCGGTTCGGTTGGAGTGGTTGGTGCCGCTGTGCAAGCATTTCCGCTTGCCGTTTGTCCTGTTGGGCAATTGCACACAGTTGCATTATCTCTAAAGCCATTCGCATCACAATATTTCGGTTTGTTTGAAGAACATTGACCATAAACAGTTCCATCTGAACATGCTGTTACCGAGGGCGCATTTGGTGTGGCACTAAATTGATTAGACTTCGTTCCTTCTCCTGCAGAGTTAACTGCAGAAACTTTATAATAATAAGTTTGAGCATTTGTCAAGCCTGTTTCGGTATAGCTTGTTGTTGCTCCGTCAGGTGTTGTGTGAACTAAAGTATTTACAACGCCGTCAACTGTTCCCCTGTAGATCTTGTAAGAAGTTATTGCCGCACCGCCAGTACTTGCTGGTGCGCTCCAAGACAAGGTTACCTGTTTGTCGCCCGATGTTGCACTGATCAAAGTTGGGGCGCCTGGTGCAACAATTCCTGCATCGGGCTTTGCATTGACTTCGCCAGAGAATGCGCTTGTACCACCGCCTGTCTTTACCTTAAGCTTGTAATAGTAAGTCGTATCGCTATTAACGTCAGTGTCTGTGTAAGTCAAAACGTTGCCAATTGTATAAGTCGGATTCTGTCCCTGACCGCCTGCTGCCGTGGCACGATAAATTTCATAATTCGTTACAGCCATGCCACAAAGCTGTGGCGTGGTTGGTGCAGACCATGTCAAAGTAACTTTTCCTGTACCTTTTGTAGCAACAGGGTTTGCTGGAGCTGCTGTTGGCGAGCCTGTTGTATACGCAGTAACAACATTTGAAAGTGGTGATGTGAACGAACCCATTGTCGACTTAATCGCGATATTATAAAACCTGCATCCTAGTAACGGAACTGGTACGCAGTTAATTCCTGTACAGCTACCCACGATTGCAGTTTCTTGTGTTGCTATATTACTATCTGAATCGTACGAAGGCTCAAAGCCAAATTGTGTTGCACCGTTGTAATCCGCATCGTTTTGAATAGAACCAATAGAATATCGCAAATCGTATGTAGGTTTGCTTGAACTGCATGTGTTCGTATAGTCTGGAGCATTCCACAAAACAGTTATCGTCGTCCCCGTTTTTGCAGATACTAATAAACTGTTTACTGCAGATACCGATTGGAAACAGGTACCTCCACCAAATTGAAATCCTGTGATGTTAAAATAACCGGATGAAACTGCAATAAACGAAAGAATTATTGCAGCTATTACAAACGTGGCCCAAGTTTGGCCGTTACTAGGCTTGTGTTTATGCAGACTAGACATACATAGAATAAGAAATTTATCTTTATAAAGATTTTAAGAGGCACCCATAATCAATATTTTGGTCCTTCCAAGCCCAATTCTTCTGCAGTCAGTTCATCGTCTTCCTCTTTCTTCTTGCCGCCAAAATTCAGCTTTCCTTTCTTCTTCAAATAATATAGTATCACAACTGCCGCTATTACAATTAGAACAATGCCAATAGCAATGAAAGCGGTATTGTCGCCCGTTGGCGACTCAGCTACTTTTCCAACTGTTATGGTTTTTGATACGCTCCCCTCATTGCCTGCTACATCTTTGACTAAAACTTCCAAATCATACTTGGCTGCTGCATCCGGCTTCCATTTGAATTCTGCAGTTCCGCGGGTTCCGCTTAGAGTAACGGTTTCAACTTCTTCACCGTCAACTAAAAGCACTGCCTCTTTCAAGCCTTCGTTGTCTGCTGCGCGCACTCTAATCAATGCTTCCATTCCGGGGTCGATTGTTGTTGGCAGCAAAAGTATTTCGCTTGAAGTTGGCTTCTCTGTGTCTGCGCCAGAAACAGGTGGCTGAGTTATGTTTGTCGCATTCCCAGTAGCGGGTGGTGCAACTGGTCCGCCACTTACCAAAAAGCTGAGTTCATCGCTTGCACCAACATTTCCTGCATCGTCCTGTGCGTAAGATTTCCATCTTACATAAGTGTTATCAGGAATTCCTGTTGTATCAAATTCGTATGAAATTTTCTGTCCGCTGTTTGCCGGCTGTGCTGGAGAATTCTTATCAGTGTAAGAATCGTAAAACCAAACTTTAAGCGGTGCGCTTACGTCGCTCCATTTAACTGAAAACACTTGAAGTTTTCCTGCAGTTGTCGCATTCGAAGTTTGTGATAAGTTTGAAAAAGATGGCGCTGTTGTGTCGGGACCTTCTTCCGCTCCCCCGCTTACATTAAGTTTCCAGTTTGGAACGCTATATTCCAGGACGTCAGTTGAGTAGACAATAGCACCAGTTGAGCCTCCAAAAACATATATTTTTCCATTAAG
The DNA here is from genome assembly GCA_964372405.1 of uncultured archaeon. GTDB lineage: Archaea > Aenigmatarchaeota > Aenigmatarchaeia > Aenigmatarchaeales > JACQIB01 > CAYJQM01. The sequence continues at coordinate 2,908 of CAYJQM010000060.1, forward strand.
GCTTTCTGATGCATGTGCTTGTCGAGCCTGAGGCAGTGATGGACCTGTGGACCATTTGTCTGTAACGTTGTCATAAATTTCAAATGAAGAAAGCAAATTTCCTCCTGAAACACCACCTATAGCATATAATTTTCCGTCCACGACTGAAGCACTTAGTAGGCTCCTTGCATTTTGCATGAATGCTTTCGCTGTCCACTTATCTTGACTTATACTGTAAGCTTCTAAACTTTTTACAGCGACTTCAACACCGTTTACAGTAGCTCTTCCGCCTATAGCATAAACATTATCCCCGAGAGCCGCTGCAGCTAAATAATTTCTTGCTACATTCATCTGAGCCTTGCTTGTCCATGTATCTGAATTCGGATCATAAACAGCGAGCGTGAGAGTTTTCTGGTTGAGTAAGTTAATACCGCCAATCTCATATATTTTTCCATTTAATGCAGTTCCTGCCAGCATTCTTCTTGCAGCTAGCATATTTGCCTTCGCAGACCACTGATCGCTTACAGCAATATAAGAA
>CAYJQM010000061.1:0-3384 GCA_964372405.1 uncultured archaeon
GCAGACATCGCATTCTATTTTGCTTAACCGGTATATAAATTTCCTATGTCCACTTTCAAGGCGTGACTCTGTCCAAAGTTCTGGGAAAAGGTATGGTGTCAAAAACGTGTTGCGAACCAGTTATCCACATGACAAGCCTTTCTATCCCCAAGCCGTAGCCAGAGTGCGGAACCGAACCATATTTTCTCAAGTCAAGATACCATTCATAATCGCTTTTCTTGAGCTTGAAAATCTTCAGCGATTCCAAAAGCTCTTTTTCGGTTGCTATTCTTTCCGAACCGCCAGTTGTTTCTCCAACACCTGGCAGAAGCAAATCAGCTGCAAGAACAAACTTTAGGTCTTTGGGATCGGGCCTCATGTAAAATGCTTTCATGTCTCTAGGAAAATGAGTCAAGAAAATCGGCTTGCGTCCCATGTCCTCAACAAGCTTTCTTTCCTCAGCATCTGTTACATCATCGCCTATCTTTTTGCCTAATTTCTTTATTGCATCAGCATATTTCATTCGCATGAAAGGTGCCTTTAGGCCTTCAAGCTCTTTCAAGTCGCGTCCCAAGTCTTGTAATTCCTTCTTAGCATGTTCAATAACATACTTAGCAACAAACAAAATTAATTCCTCTTCCGTTTTCAAAAGCTCTTCGAAGCCCATCCATGCAGCTTCCATCTCGTGGTGCCAATATTCTGACAAATGCCTAATGGTTCTTGATTTCTCTGCACGGAAAGATGGAGCTATCGTAAATATTTTCTCTAATGAAAATATTCCTGCTTCAGCATAAAGCTGCCAGCTTTGTGAGAGGTAAACCCCTTTCTGGTCGCCATATTTCACAGGAAAAAGAGTTGAACCGCCTTCAACTGCGGCTTTTGTAAACATTGGTGACTGGTATTCGTAAAATCCTTTCTTCGTATAAAATTCGCGGATTGCTTGAAAAACATGCGACCTTATTTTCAATATTTTTGCAACTTTTGGATCGCGTATCCAAAGATGCCTTAATTCCCTAAGATGTTCTTCAGATTTATCGCGGGTAATGGGCCAACGCTCAGCGGCACCAACAACTTTGAAATCTTTTGCTAAAACCTCAAATCCGCCGGGGGCTCGTTGATCTGCTTTAACTTCACCTGTCAATTCAATCGAGCATTCAACAGAAGCTTTATCTGCTTCCTTAAGCAAGCCGTCTTTGACTGCAACCTGAACCAATCCTGAAGAATCCCGCAATATAATGAACACTATCTCTTTCTGCTTGCGCACTGTGTGAGCCCAGCCATGCAAGCCGACGGTCTTTCCCGTCTGTTTGCCATCCAATATTTCTGATATGGAAATGTATTCTGACATAAACATCAATCTTATTGGCACAGTATAAAAATGGCGCCCAATGAAGGAATTTCGTTTTGTTCTTTTGGATCGCCCGACTTTTCTTTCAAGAAAAGGTGGGCATCGAACCTTCGACCTACTGGTTTCTACTCATAGGAATAACAGCTTCGACGATTTCTCACAGTCGCTCTTCCTCTGAGCTAATTGGGCTTAAGTGATGTATGAAGAACAAGATTATTTAAAGATGCAAAATGAATTATTATAATGATAGTATCTTCGTATAGAGCTTATCTATTAGTACACCAACTTAATTATCATGGAATGGACCGGAAAAGATTTTCTAAGGAAATGTGGAAAGAAGTTGATAGAGAAAGAGAATGGTATGCAAGTCTTGGATCTAGACTTACGAAGTCGAACAGAAGAGATCCACAAACTTTATATTGATAATTTTTAGCGCTTAGAAGTACTTTCTTCCCTTCTTTTTAGTGTCTTCAAACTCTTGCTCTTCGGATTTGAATTCTTCTTTCTTTGGCAAGTTAAACTTTGGTAGTTTGAAGCGACCACTTCTAAATGCCCAGTAAATAAATCCGCTGGCTATCAAGCCCGCTGAAGCTACAAGAGCCATTGGATTACCAACGAAAGCAAATACCGCTCCAGTCAATCCGCTGATTATTCCTGGTCCTGTTGGTGGTGTTATTGGAGGTTCGGGTTGCGTAACATTTGTTATCTCTAGTGTTATCGTCTTGCTTACTTTTGCTCCTTCTCTAGAAGATGCAACAATTGTAACTTGTCGCGCTCCAATCGGTTCTGTTGAAGGCACATTGATTGTTATTCTATTTGTAATGTTTGCACCTATTCCCAACGAAGACGTGCTTATATCTAGCCTAAACCAATTTATTGGAAGACCTTGTGCACTTATTTCAACACCGTCTGCTGTAGCATTTCCAATATTTTTCAAAATAATTTCAAATGAAGCGGTTGTTCCCGGAACAATTCTAACTGGCGAAGGCGCTTCTAAAACCAATATAGGTGTAATAGGAACAAATCCTGAACCACCGCCTCCTGTACCTGAGCCACCACCCCCGCTAGGTCCAGGCGGAGCAGATGTTGAAATTGTCAGATCGTTTGTCGTCCCATTTACAAAATTATTGAATTTATCATTGCAGTTTGCATATGCCGGGTAAATTCCATTCTGCAAATCAACTGTTGCCGTTGCTGTTCCGTTTACAAATGGCGGACCAGTTGCAAGATAAAAAGTTCCATTAACATTCAAGTAGCATTCAAAAATTTGTGTATCGTCCCATGCACTAAAGCTGAATGTAATGTTGCCAGGTGATGCACTCGTCGGTCCTACCAATCCTACATTAGGATATTCTGTATCAAAAGTAACTTGCGGTGTTGCACTTGTGTTAACGCTTACTCCTAAGTTTTGGCTTGCACTATTGCCAGAATAATCCTGGGCAAATATGTAATACTGGTAATCTCCGTCTGCACTTGGCAGCAACAATGAAAATGTCCATACACCACCGCTAAAGTTTGCAAGTGTATCATTAACTGTAACGTTTGCGACACCAACATTATCTGTAGCGTTAATTGTCAAAGTTATTGTATCGCCTGCAGCTGGCGTGCTGTTCGATAATATCAAGCTGTTTATTGTTGGGGGTGTAACGTCCCCGCCTTGAATACCTGCAGTCAAGTTCGTTGGCGTAGTATAGTTTGTTCCATTAATTACAACCCATCCGTTAATCAATTGATTATTAGTAATATTAGCCCAACCAGCTGTTGCACCATTCAAAGTAGAATTATAAATCCATGAATTTGCAATGTTTGAATTGGTAACATTGGAATACAAAACAGTGCTATTGGTTATATTAGAGCTCCACACATAAGAATTGTTGACAGTTGAATTCATTATTATTGAATTCCATACAGTTGAATTTCCAATATAGGAATTTGTAATAGTTGAAAAGTTAACCAGCGAATCAGTTATCCATGAAGCATAAATGTTGCTCCACCAGACGGATGAGTTTGTAACGTTGCTCGCATTTATCAAGCTGTAAACTACCTCGGAATCCGTG
>CAYJQM010000062.1:0-3092 GCA_964372405.1 uncultured archaeon
TCAGGCATTTTATCAAGCCCGCGCTCTTTCATCATCTGCTCCATCAAATCTCTTGCGCGTTGTTGGGAAAAGTAATCAACACCTCCTTCTCTCATGCCTGCTGCTACTGATTCATAATCGCAATGACCAGGATCATTGATAGAAGGTTCTAAAAGTTTTCTTGCTTCAGCATCAACATCACCGGATGTCCAGAGATGTTCCTTTTCTACTGCAACAGCAAGGCTCTGTGCCATCGCTTGAGTATTTACTGATTTTTCAACACTTTTCCTTGTTCTATTGGTGATCTGTATGCCAAAATGTTTTGCTACATATGATATTACAGATGGATCTGAACTAAATCCGAACTTAGCTAGACCGCGTGCTACAGCGTGAATTGGCAAGTCCATTAAAACGTGTTCGTATGCTATATGGCTTGGTAAAGTCCTACCATATTCCCTGCGTACACTTTCTTCCAACTTTAGTAGCTTATCGTATCTACTACCGTTATTCGGCATCTCAATTACAGAACGGTCGTCAAGAGCTTTCACAAATTCTTGTGCTTCCTTATTATAAGGCATTATTGACTTAGCTTAGCCCAGCAATTTAAACCTTTCTTTGCCCCGCTCGTCGTTTGCTTATAAGTTTTATTCACCTAAAATTTTCTTATGATAGACTGGTTTGCATCTAAAATAAGCATGCTGATTTTTGTTGCGGTTGCGCTTTCTTTGCTTTTACTTTTTCTCGGGGCGCAACTTTCTGCTTTTGACTTTGAAAAGCGGGTTCGCACGGCGGAGGATATCGCACAACTAATTGACACAGTTCCAAAGGGCGGGTATGTAGAATATCAAGTTAATTTGGATAAGTATAATTTGAAAGTACAAAATAAGACAGTTTCAATAAATGATGCGGTTAGAAGCTTTTTTGCCTCTGCTGGCAGTGTTAACATTTCTAATGCCAAAACTTTAGAAATTAAAAATTCTAATGGTGTTGTAAGTGTTTCGGCTAAGTAAAGGTATTGTGGGCGAAGAACTTTTTGCTACTTTGATAGTCATAATATTAATTTTCGTTTTCGTGTTTTCTGTAAACGGTATCTATGATAAGTATATCCAAGGTCAAAATTTATTATACTATGAACGCTTTGCAACCTCTTTAGCAGAAAGGATTTATTTTGATAACAATGGTGTGATTGCTGAAAGCGCGTGCCAAAACATTGTTAACAAATACAACCTTACAGATGTTTCTGTAAACATAACATATTTCAGAGACGGCATTAAGAACTGTGGCATCGCTAACGCAAATCCTGGAGTTTCAAAAGCAGTTGCAACTTTGCCTTTTCTAATAACAAATGGTACATTTTACCCTGCAATAATTACTGTGGAGGCTGGTAAATAATGAAGTTGACTGATGCCAACACAGTTTCATCAGGTCTGGTTAAATCTGTCATGCTTCCAATGAAACTGAAGGGCCAAGCTTCCATGATTGATGTTTTACTGCTGGGGCTTTTCATATCAATCGTACTAATAGGTGGCACGTTTTTTGTTGGCGGTGAACAATTAAGAGCCCAGCAAGGACGTTCTGATTCAATTTATGCACAAACCCAACTGATAACTCTGCTTAACTATAGGAACGCTTCGTGGAACAATGCAACTGCAGCAGCAATGATTGATGATGCGGTATGCAACCTTTTGATTAACGAGACGCCAGAATGCAGTTATGATTACAATAATGAAAATTTTTACTGGACTTTGCAAAATACATTGAATTTAACAAAACGTGCAGACTATAATTATATTTTTTATGTCATTACTAATGTTGTGGGGCAGCAAAACAACTTTACAATATGCAACAAACAGCTTAGCGTCTGCCCAAAAAATATCCAGCCGGCACGAACACAGCATTCGGCTAATTGCTCTGGGACAATTGTAACTGTTGACTATGCGCTTGGAATTTGGCCTGCATGGCAGGAACTGCCCGAGAAATGCTGATGACTCTTAAAAGAGTCAAATGATAACTTTAAATAGTGTCAAATGACATTAAATATATGCAATTTCGTAATTTTGCAGAGAACCTCTTAGGATCAAAGGTAAAGGTACGAATAATACTATACTTGTTAAAAAACGACTTGCTTACAAGCGAACGGGAGCTAGCTAAGCTGATAGGTTTTTCACAAGCAGCAGTAAATCGTGCTGTTAAAGACCTACAGGATGCCAATTTCATTAGCCCTATGAGAGTTGGCAATTCTACAGCATGGAAATTGAACAAACAAAGCTATGCTTACCAATTTATAACGCAACTAGGCCAATTTGATACGCCATTGGAGCACTTGAAAAGGGTAATAAGAAGCAATATCTTAACACGTAAAGATGTAGAAAAGGCTGTCATTTACGGTTCTATTGCTGAGGGTCGCGAACTTCCTAATAGCGACATAGATCTGTTTGTACTGGTAAGAGATAATCGCAGCAGAGAAAGCTTATCATCTTACTTCACAACATTTTCTGGGCTATTTATTACAATATTTGGTAATACGTTATCGTTAAATATTTTCACAGAAAGCGACCTAAAAAATCCTAAAAACAAAAAGTTTGTAGAAAATGTTTCAAAAGGTATTGTGGTGTTTGAAAAATGAAAACAGTTTCTCTTGACAGATCAACGGCTACTAACTACTTGAAACGCGCCGAACAGTGTTTCCGTACATCTAATCTTGCATTCGAAAATAACGAGTGGGATGCATCTGTAATATCTGCAATACATGCCGGGATATCGTCGGCTGATGCGATCTGTATTTTCAAAAAGGGTGTTAGGAATGCTAGTGAAAATCATAGAGATTCGCTGGCGTTATTGCAAAGTATTGATTCGGAAAGCGAAGAAATCAAGAGGGCTGTCAAGCACTTATCAGAACTTCTTAGCGTTAAGACAGATGCAGAATATGGAGATAGATTAGCAACACACAAGGATGCTGAAAGTTCATTAAAACATGCAGAAAGAATTCTTTCATTCGTAAAAGAGGTTTTGAAATCGCCTATTTAAGTTTTATTCACAAATTAAACTCATGTTCGCACCGCGCGCAGAGATTGAAACCCTCAAAGACATGGTAAAGAGCTTGGCCCGTTCTG
>CAYJQM010000063.1:0-2850 GCA_964372405.1 uncultured archaeon
TTATCCTTTGCCTTGTGCCGAGGTCGCATAGCCTGGCCATTGCGGTGGATTGCTATCGCGCAACGCGCGGAAGAAACCTACAAGGGCCTACAAAAATTCACTGTGCGAAAGCACACGGGAGTTCAAAAAAGCATTGCTGGAAATACCAGCGGCTTGGAATTTCTCCCCCTCGGCGCCTTATTTCAAGTATAACATCCTAAGGGTACCCAGGAAAAAAGTAATACCTGATCTGCTTTTTGCCTTCAAGGAGGCAAAAATGGATAGGATGGATGTGCACGGATATGCAAGGAAGCTTGAAAGACAGCTAAGTCTTTTGAGAGAAGCAGAAGACTTAGGGGATGCGGGGAATCACCACGCTCACAATATTGGGAAATATGTATGGATTGTACTGACGAAATCGGCATTAGCGAGCATTTCTTACAAAGCCATAATAGTTTCAAGGAAAAAATAATCAACGACAATAAAAAACCCGCTGGGTGAATAAAAATAAATAGTTTGAGATAATCAGTTAATTGGTTTATTCTATTTCTTCTACCTTTTTATGCAAGTGAGAACATCAATAACTTTGATTAAGACTCAAGAGCATTTACAAAACGAGTTACTCTCAATTTCAGTTTGCTAATTATATTCTGAAGTGAGGAAGTCTTTACAATGTATGGAACTACCTCTTCGCTTTTGTAAGGATTTCGGCCTAATGCATCAATGATAGCCTGCCTGAACCTGTCTGTCATTGGACCATTTATAAGTATAGCGTTCTGTTTGCCAGCCAACGCCGAATTACACCATTCTTGAAGCTGAGTAATAGGCTGACCCATATATAATGGTAAATCAATTGGATTATACCCTAAGGGCGAATCATCAGCCATTCTCACTTCAGCAGTAATCATCCTATAATTAGGATAGTCTTTTTCTGATTTAGTAGGGTTGGTATCAAAACCATACAGCTCATTTTCAAGCCACAATGCATCCTTATGCAACTTTTTTATACTTGCTATTCTGATACAGTTCATTAAAGCTTCCTGAAAATCATTTTCCGCCAGATGCGAATTTACCGCTTCAACAAGTTCTGAAATTTTCTCTCGGTTTCCTACACTCTCTTTAACAGCCATTTTGGGAGCTTGTTCTACATTATAAACAGTTGAAATATTCACAGTTCCTCCTTCGGTAGCAACGGCTTGTGTGCTCATCGGTGAATCATTTTGGGTTTGATTGACTTCAGTTCGTTTTTGATTAGAAGCGTTCATCAGTTTCTTGGCAATATCAATTAAGTCTACAATCCACTTTGTCACCTCAAGAAAATGAGCACCTATACCAACGCCAATTATCAAAAGTCCGGTGAGTGTTTGCTTTTGAACGATAAGAAAATATATTCCGAAAATAAGTAAGGCAATGAATATGACTACCGATTCCTGTCGCTTAAAGTGCTTCATTGGTCAATCCACCATCTGTATACTCCACAAATAATTACTCCTAAAGTAAAGGCAAGCAGAAACATTACAGAATTAAGGAACTTTAAACTGTTTTCCCGCATACTGCAAACCTTCACTTGATTATCATATGAACCCTCAACAATTGGCAAACTGTTTTGGCATTTGCTAACGAGTTTTGAAACTTCATCCTTCTCTTGATAAATAGTTCTAATTCTCTGTTCAGCTTCATCAACAGACTCAACCGAATGGAAATCCTCCTTTAAAAAGTACTGACTTTGATAAGACAAATGAGTTTTATTTACAGCCAAAAGTATTTGTTCCTCCCTGTAGGGAAGAACAATACAAGATTCATTTGAAGAAAGGTATTTACCAGTTTTCCTGAGACAACTGCCCAGAACAGCTAAATCTTGTCTATATAGTGCTCTCCATCCCAGGTAGTTAGCCCTCATAGCAAGAAAATAAGATTTGGTTTCGTTAACCTCATTTTCCGCATCGCGAATTTGCTCATACGCCTTTTCAATATCTTCTGATAACAAAGTCGTTTCGTTACCGATATCCAATTCTTTGATGTTTGTTTGCGTTCCACTCAATGAACTTCTGACTTCTCTGATTAGCTCTTTTTTATCTTTTTGTATGTTGAAAGTTGGAAGACACTTATTGGAATCAAAAGTAAGCTCAACAAGATGAACATTTTTATTCGGAGTAACATAAATTGTTCTATTGTCACAACCACTTATGTCAGCAGTTAAAACCAAGGTTGATTCTATGGGAAACCAAAATGTTAAAGAAAAGTTACCAATTTGGTCGTTCCAAATTATAGGTCCATAATCAATTTGTTCAGAATTACTTAATGAACTATAAACTGAACGGAAAACATAAACAAACTGTGGATAAGGACCTGGCTCTGAAGTTCTGGGTGTTACAACTCCATTTATCGTTACCATAAAACCTGTTTTAACATGGTCCTCAGGCACCAAAGCTGTGAGTCTAAAATAAAGTACGGCTGCTGCTATTGCAAGAAGTAAAACAGCGAATAAGCCAAAAAAAAAGAGTTTATTGGAACGAAGGGCCTTCATCTGTATTAGATGCCCACCGTATCTTTTAAAGCTTATCATATTATACGAATCTCTGCTTTAAGCATAAAGTATTTAAAATTCCTTGATAAAAGATAAATATGGCAGAGGACCAAATCAGGCTTGGTATTTATGAAGAGGGAAGAACTCCAAAGGCATCCTGTCAAGCACATTGCAATCTACAACTTAAGTGCCCCTGTAAAGGATTTGCCACCCGCATTTCACATTGTTACGAGAGAACGATTTTCAAAGCTAAAGGCTGAGGGCTTTCTGGCAGTCAAAGAAAAACCACAAAGAATATAAACTTGTAGGATTTTCCTACTTGTATGGCGGAGATAATAACTGTT
>CAYJQM010000064.1:0-2744 GCA_964372405.1 uncultured archaeon
ATTCTTTCATTCGTAAAAGAGGTTTTGAAATCGCCTATGTAAGTTTTATTCACAAATGAAAATCATGTTCTCATCGCGCGCAGAGATTGAAACCCTCAAAGACATGGTAAAGAGCTTGGCCCGTTCTGTTGAAGATGTTACAACAGAAATAAAGATTCTAAGGAACGAAGTTGAGGAATTGAGAAAGAAAATCTAAAGTCCTTCGTAAATTTCTCTGTGTACGCGATAAAATTCGCTATTGCGGAAATCTGGATCGCTAAAATAACTTTTAGATAGCTTGCCGCGCCTAGCAATTTCCAAGTCCACTTTATCTGGTTTTATTCTGCCCATTTTAACACCATCAAACATAATTACATTCATCTTCATCGAAATCTTCATACTCTATACGGCGCTCTTCGTAGCCATCACTAGCAATATCTTTAATATAAAGCTCATCTTTTTCCATTTTAACACCTAATTATGCTTAGGATTTCCGAGCAGCAAAAAGTACGGTGCATCAATTGCCCAACCACCGTCTGTCCTAATGCCGCTTCTCAATTTTTCTACATTTCTCATTTCTTACACCACTTGAATATGATAATGGGGCGTCCCCCGCACCAAAGAAAGGTGCGGGTTTGCCCCAAGGTTGTCTGCTTTCCTTACTTCAATGAGCTACTGGTTTTACCGCAAAATTACCGGTATTCCAAGTTCGCTCTCTGCTGCTCTTGCTGCATCTGCCCTTTCTACAGGCCCAAGCAAGTAAGGTGACTTGACGCCTGTAACTATTGCAATGACTTGCACCTTGCCTGCATATTCTGGCACTACTCTTGCTCCCCAAATGACTGCTGCTTCTGGACTGAGCCTCTTGCTGATTAATTCACCAGCTTCGTTGATTTCTTGTAGAGTGCAGTCTGGACCGCATACTACGTGTATTAGAGCACCTAATGCTCCTTGGTAATCAACTTCGAGTAGGGGGTGGTTCAAAGCCTTCAAAACTGCGTCCTTGATTCTTGTTTGAGAATCGGATTGTCCGACGCAGATTGCTGATACTCCTCCACACCTCATTACTGCCTTGACGTCTGCAAAGTCTAGGTTTACAAGGGATGGTACAGTTATGGTCTCTGTGATGCCTTTGATCATCATCGAGATCAATTCATCTGCTAGAGCGAAAGCTTGTGCCAATGGCATGCTTCCTGCATATTCTAACAGCTTTTGGTTCTCAATGACAACTACTGTGTCTGTTACTTGTCTCAAGGCTGAGAGTCCATCTTCTGCTTTGTGGATTCTTGTACCCTCCATTTTGAATGGCATTGTGCATGCGCCTACAACGATTGCTCCCATGCTCTTTGCGATTTCTGCTACAACTGGAGCGGATCCTGTTCCTGTTCCACCGCCCATTCCTGCGGTGACGAAAACTAGGTCAGCACCTTCCAATGCCTGCTTGATTTGGGTTCTGCTTTCTTCTGCGGCCTTCTTTCCAACCTGTGGGTAACCACCGGCTCCCAAGCCGCGTGTTGTGTCCTTCCCAATTAGGATCTTCTTGTGAGCCTTTGTTATGCTCAAGTGCTTGGCGTCTGTGTTCAATGCGATTATGTCTGCGCCTGCGGCACCCATTTCTGCTAATCTTGTGACTGTGTTTGATCCTCCACCGCCGCAGCCAATGATCATTATCTTGGCCTTGTGCATCTGGATGTCAAACTCTTCTGAGGCCTTGGCCTCCCAGTCTACATTTTGCGCCTCGTCTATCCTGCCCTGTGTTCCAGGAGCAGTGTAACCTTGCTTTTGTCCGCCGAATGCTCGGTCGAACGCTGATTGTACTGATGACATACTTTATCCCTCATTGTAAAATAAGTTGACTTGTCAACCCATTCCATTTTCTAAAAAGCAGTTCGCGCTTGTGCGCGAGTTAAAACAATGTATGCAGGGCAGTCGTCGCAGCAGCGACGTAATTATCACCGCGCAGAACGCGGCAATTGAAGCAGAAAAATTTTCAGGCCGTTTGGCTTTTGGCTTTCTGCTCGTAACATTGAAACATATTTAGGAAAAGCGAAATCTTTTTATATGGGAAATCACAATTCCTCTTTAGAACAAGTTGAACATTTGGCGCCAACTAAATGTTTGATAGAAAATTATAGATAACACTGTTCAAAAGAAAAGACCAATTTTACATGCAGTAAAACTTCGCCAAAAGTTTTACACAACAACTTGCAAACGACGCCAATCGTTAAGCAAGAACCAATTCGCAGACTTTTATTTTGTTCTGAGGTATTTAAACGATTTCTGCGTGCAGATATGTATTTTGCAGTGTATAGATTTAGACGGTAAATGACGAATTTAAGAAAGTTTTACTCTTTTGCTAATTTTAATTTACTAACAAGTGAACGATAGGTTTTTGCACGATCCGTATCGCCTACTCTTTCAGCCAACTCGGCAGCCTTTTCGAATTTTCCACTTCTTTCATGCAGAATAATGGCTTGAGGAACATCCCCCTTCTTTTCGGCTAATTCAGCAGCACTCCAGTAATCCCCATCTCCGACTGCAACAGAACTATATATTTGGATTGCAAGATCAATATCGCCTTCTTCTTCGGCTACTCTAGCAACTGAATCTGACGAGCCAACTCTTTGCCAAAGTTTAATTTTATCTTCATATGTTAATGTATCCTGAAAACTCTCCATTAATTCAAGAGCCTCTCGTTTAAATCCTGCTTTCATGCAAGCTTCTATAAGTTCGGTAGCTTTATGACCCACCCGTTCACTAAAATT
>CAYJQM010000065.1:0-929 GCA_964372405.1 uncultured archaeon
ACTGAAAAATAAACAGCCAATTATCTACGGCGACGGAAAACAAACACGAGACTTTATCTATGTACGATATGTTGTTGCTGCAAACCTGCTATCCTTAAACAAACTAGACAATGAATCCGTTAACATAGGAACATCAAAAGAAACCTCGGTTAACGAACTTTTTGACACACTCAAAGAGATAACAGGCTACAAAGAAAACCCAAAGTATGAAACTGCCAGGCCTGGTGAGTTAAAACGCAGCTGCCTAGCCATCGACAAGGCAAAATTGCTTGGCTGGCAACCGAAATACAGCCTGAAGCAAGGGCTGAAAGAAACTGTTGGATGGGTAAAACAAATCATTTGAATATAAAAAAATAAACAAAAAGTAATAGTTAAATACTTCTATATTGCTTATGGAGGCAAAACAGCTAACATATCTGCGTTGTTATATCGCCCTGAATACTTTGAATATTAGAGATAAAAGGCAAAACCAACATTTCAGAAACCACAGCTTATTGAATAAAATTAATAGTCTTTATGATTATGTAACGGCAACCACAGATGTTCTCACAAGCCACGTAACTGAAATCCCCACTCACTTCAACATTTCTATCTAAATAGTCATCAATTGCACCCTTATAATCCGTCAAGGCTAGTCTAATTGAATCAGTTGCATCTTTTAAAAAATATTTACCGCAAAGAGCATCCTCGTCTGTAAATTCTGATGATCTTGTTGATATTACACCCTGTAAAATAACCGGTTGTGGTTGACGTAATACACCGTCTTTATCTAAGTAATTATTTAAATCTTTAATTGTATCAACTGAATAAAGTGTTGATTTTTCTCGTTGAATACATCCGCTTAAAATTATACCAACTATCAACCCAATTAAAAAAATATTTCTGTTCATACCAACTATTAGATCTAGTATCTATAAAAATATATCTAT
>CAYJQM010000065.1:939-2742 GCA_964372405.1 uncultured archaeon
TGAGTCACCAGGTAAAAATCGCAAACATGATAAACAACAGGCCAAAGACTATTAAGGCAATGCCTATCATAAGGTTTTTCTGGTCTTTGGCCGGGGCAACAGAAGTAGATTTTTGTTCCTGTGTATTTTCTGTAAGAAAAGGTGCTTGTGTGGTTTGCTTTGTGTCAATTTTTGGAGGAGTATAAATCGGCGGATTTGGCATACCATAATAACATAGAGCATCCAGTTTTTAAATATTTCCACATGACGTAATTATTCAGTAACCTGAAGGATTTTTTAGGATTGCTTGCAATCCTTGAAGAACGTTTTCTTTTCTTAACCTTAATGTTTGAATAATCGACAACAACATAGCTGTTGCGTTTGCTCCCCTAGTGCTTCGTGAGCCATTGCTTATTTTACGTAAAATAACCAGTGCCCTCAATTCTCTTTCACTAATATTATTTGTTGAGTCAAGTTCAGCATGAGTTACAAACCTGAATAAATCATCGGCATCCCTGTAATAAAGATTATTCACAAATTTACGAGTTATGCTATGCTTGTAATGCCTCAAAGTTAATTGCAAGATTTCTGCTTTGAGTTGTTCGACCATTTCTTGAGTTCCTTGATGATTTAGCCCTTTGGCTAAAGCATAGATTTCTTTAAGTTTCCTATGTATATATTTGCCTTCTGCTCCTAATTCTTTTGCTAACTGTTTTGAGTCTTGGAGTATATGTGACCAGCAAAGCTGCAAAAGAAAGCCGGCTTTCTTTGCTAAAAGCCTAAAAGCTGAGTATCTATCCACAACAAGAATGTTTCCTAACTGTTTTTTCAGAAACACCAAGCCAACTTTATGGCGGTTACTTTTCCTGATTTTATACAGAACAACTCCAGAAGCTATAAAAACCCATGCAACATAGTTTTTTCCGTTTATGCGCCAAGAGGTAGTATCTGAATGCTTTATTCTAGCAATCTTTACAAGTTTTTCAAGATACAAATAATAATCTCCAAAGGCAGCTGCAAGCTGCTTCATAATTCCAATAACTTCGCCTTCGCTTATGTTTAATTCGAATATATCTCTAAAATATTCCTTTATTTTATTGCATGGCAGCCTTAAACCTAACTTTAAGTACATGACAAGTAGCATAAGATTTAAGCCAAACCTTGCATGAGGCAAAGCTTCCATTACTTCTGGTTCAACAAGTTTTTTGCATGTGGTGCAATATTTTCTATGAATATCCAAGCGTGTGTTAATGACCTTGGAAGTAAGCTTAATGTCTGTTATATGTCTTGACCTGATCTCTTGGGTTTCTCCCAACTTGGTGTTGCAGTGAGGACAGCGTTTAAGATTTAATTTTTTGATATAATCTATTCTTTCAGGGATATGTCGAGCATATCCTTTGTGCCCTACAGAAGCACCAATTGGTTTAGTTATTCTCTTGGAGTTGCCTTTAATATTCAATGCTTTTTTTAGGTTGGATACAGTCAAAGCATGCTTTGACTTGAATTCTTCAAATTCTTTTCTTACCTTCTCGGATTCTTTTCTTATCTTCTCGAGTTCTTTTTTCAATTTCTTGTTTTCTTCTTTAAGTGCTTCATTCTCTTCTTCTAGAGTCATTCTATAAGAACCGCCCTTACTTTTTTACCCAGCCAGTGTTTAGGAACGTAGATGCGTGCGCTGTTGCCTCCTATGTTAGCAATTTTCTCAACAACTTCATAACCATCCATTTCCATTTTAATTGGCTTTCGCATAGTAGTTACAATATAACTACACTAATAAATAAAGATTTCGCTTCTCTAGAATATAAATGAAAAAACCTACTTCAG
>CAYJQM010000066.1:0-2696 GCA_964372405.1 uncultured archaeon
ATTATGGCGTAAAGTATAAAAATGAAAGCAAACCAAGCTAGACTACGAGCCCTTATTTCTTCCTATACCCAAAAATCTTGTCATAAGTTTTATGGTCAAAAAAATCGAGAACAAAGTTTGTAATTTCTATTTCTGTAGTACGAAGTGTGTAAATCATTCTCCAATATCCTGACAAATCTATCTTCCATAAGTTATTGACATCATATTTGTCCTTATAGGTTTTTGGAATAAGGTTCTTTGGTATATGTGCGCCAGCTTGCGGATTTATTTTCAGTAGAGCAAATTTCTGTTTAATGGACTTGAGTAGTTGTTGATGAAAAGAATTGGAAATGCCTTTCTTTATTTCCTCTCCCACAATCCTGTTCAGTTCCTCATATTGCTTGTTGGCTTCCTCGCTAAGAACGACCCTGATAACTTTCTTCATCAGACTTCAACGCCTTTTTCTATGGCTTTCTGAAGCTTAGGACTAGGATTGTAGGTGTAGGTTACACCCTTTTCGCCTATATAGATCAGTCCCCTATTTTCCTTGTATCTTAGGATGAGGTTTAACGTCTGGTGCATAATCTTTGTCGGCAACCTTCTCTTTATCTCCTCTTTAGAAAGAGGTCCGTCTGCTTCCATGAGAACTTTTTCTACTTCTAGCATTGTACTGAGGTTCGGATAGTGTATTATTTTTTGTTTTAGCATAGCCAATCATCTCTATATGAATTTATACATATATAGACTTATATAAGTATTTAAGGCTTTGCATAGCCCGCGCCCCAACCACACCCATCTTACAATCGTCCTGCGCAGAACCAAACCACTAGCCAAACACAGCTACGAGCCCTATTAACATGAGTTACTTTTCGAAGACAACTTCTTGATTTCTACATGACTTAGGCACATGTTTTACACATAGCCCCTTTTAAGGCCAAAATCTGGCATTCTAAGCGTTTTTTGACAGATAGCTTTATGTACTCTTGAGACTAATTAGTCTCATGTATACACGATTCAAACGGATCGGGAAGAATTTGTACGCATACCAGGTTCAAGGGTACTGGGATCCGAATAAAAAGTTCACACGACACACAACGAAGTATCTTGGAAAGGTCGTTGATGCGAAGCGAAAGAAATTCGAAAAGCTCCTCTACAAACGAAATCAGGAGAAAGCCATACTTGACTTTGGCGATGTTCATGTCGTGTCGTCGATCTACAAAAGATGTGGTCTTGAAGGTGTTGTACGCAAGATTTTTGGAGAAAGCGTTGACATGATCGAAATGCTCATGTTCAATCGCGTCCTGCAGCCAACGCCGATGAAATCGGTTTACTACTGGGCCAGCAACACGTACTTGAGTAGGACACACAACATCAACGCTCTCGAGACGCAAAATATCAGTCGCATGCTCAAAGAAATAGGAAATGAAGAAATGCAAAGGAAATTCTTTTCAGCATATACAAGCGCATTCAAAAGAGGCGGGTGCAATCTCTTTGACATCACGCCGCTCCCGACAAGCATGTCGAACAACCTTGCTGCATGGGGATATTCGGACAGCGGAATCAACTTCCAGATAAAACTCGCGCTGCTTGTTGACAAAAATCATAGTATGCCTCTTTGGTACCGCATGTTGCCTGGAAACCTGACGGATGTGAGCACTCTGACAACAACGGTCAAAGAGGCCAAAAAACTCGGTTTAAAGACGGATTTGCTCATTCTTGACCGCGGCTTCTTTTCAGACAATAACATCAAAGCGTTAAAGGAAAGCAAATCAGGTTTTCTCATCCCGCTTCCTTCGAAGACAAAGCTCTTCAACGCCCTTGTCGCAAAATACCATAGGCTTGAAGAAAAACCCACGAATGCGTTCAAGCTCGGCAAGCGCATTTTGTTCGGAGTAAAAGAAATGTCGAAAAGCCTATATGCGTATGTAATCCTTGATCCTGAGAGGCGCGTGCGGGAGCGCAATGAAATCTATGCAAAGCATCTTTCAGATGCTTTGCCAAAGAAAAAATTAGAGACACAACTGAAGAGAAAAGGATTCATGATACTGCTCTCAACAGAGCAAATGTCGGTGAAAGAAGCCGTCTCGCTTTATTACACGCGCGACTTTGCAGAAAAATGCTTCAAATACTTCAAGAGCGATCTTGCGATCCTTCCACTGCGCACGCACAGTGAAGACACGCTCGCAGGCTACTTGCTCATAAACTTTCTTGCTCTTGCGCTTTACCTGCAATTGAGAACTACGGAGCTTGACGTATCGCTTGACGACGCATTTCAGATACTTCGTGGTATCAAGAAGAAAATCTATGATGATACAGAAATCGTAAGCGAGTCCACAAAAAAACAAAAAGAAATCCTAAAAGCATTCGAAATCCTTGTGCCTAAGTAGTGTGGAATTTAGGATGTTATATATTTCAATTGTGGAAAGAACTAGTATGCAGCTGCCACATCCCTGTTTATTTCTACTTCTTTATTGCTGAAAGTATTTTCTTCGCAGGGCTCAGGTGATAGTGCCAGTAGCCAATAACGGCTATTGCTATTAGTACAACGATTATGTACATCACTTCAGCAGGGAAAGGTGCTTCAGGTGGCTGCGCTCCAGCGCCAGGCTGATACGCCGGAGGTTGCTGACCTACGCATGCAGTCGTATCAAATCGGCAGCTGATGCATGCTAATGTTCCACTTACATAGCCTTTTGTTCCGCATGTCTGGCCAGCAA
>CAYJQM010000067.1:0-2678 GCA_964372405.1 uncultured archaeon
TAAACCCAACAGAATATATTCTGCATATGCTTACAGCGACGATGGTTGTAGTTGCATTAGACACAATAATCAATTACATAAAATTAAAGAAATTTGTTTTCTCAAAATCTGGTTTGATAAGCGGATTGATTTTAGGAAGCCTTTTAGGAACAGGAAAATTAGAACTTACATTATTGGCAGCAGTCACTGCAATTCTCAGCAAGCACATAATAAAATGGAACGGCGTGCACCATTTCAATCCTGCAGCAATAGGTGCATTCTTAGCAAATTTAGTAACGCCACTAACAGCCTGGTGGGCTGGAAGTCCTTTCACTTTACTTTTCCTCTACCCAGACTATCTTGTTAAGAAAGTGCAAGGCGTTATTTTTCTTGTGGCTTGGTATTTGCTGCAGTTTGCAACGGGTTCTGCAATTTCCCAACTTAACTATCCGTTAGTTTTCTTTGCGTTGATAATGGCAATAGAACCTGTCACAACTCCGAACAACAGAAAAGCACAAATTGTTTTCGGTGTTCTGCTTGCATTACTAATAACATTCCTTCCAGATGTTCTTACAGCACTAAAACTTCCTTTCTTCGACATAGTTTTGGGCAGTTTACTTTTCATGAACATTTTCAGCAAATGGCTGGACGAGAAATTGAAATAATTAAATCCCCAAAGTAGCCTTCGCAGCGTCGCTCATTTTTTCTGGAGTCCAAGCAGGCTCCCAAACTATATTTATCTTAGTTTGCATTCCCAGAGAACTCATAGCTTCCTTAACTTGCATCTCAATCATTGGACCAGCAGGACATGTCATTGATGTGAAAGTCATTGTTATGTCCACATTGCTTCCGTTCAATTGAAAATCGTAAATCAAGCCCAAGTCATAAATATTTACAGAAATCTCTGGATCAAAAACCGTCTTAAGTTTTTCAATAATTTTTTCTTTTATTGCATCCATAAAATCACTTCTTTTCCACAGCCATCAGAGTAGCTGCAAGCCCCCTTATTTCGCAATGCCACTTATCCCCGAAAACACTCTGGCAGGAATTACAAATGGAATTAACAACCTGAAGCTTGCTGGCCTTTTTCTCTGCAATCATATGGGCAGTTCCTTCAGCCATCTTCTGGATATCGCTCACTTTCTGAACAATTTTAATTTCGCTGCCGTAATCCCCAGACAAATATTTACTTACAGCAGCCTGCGTTAGGCCAAGCTGACCTGCTATATCAGATTGTGTAAAATTATACTTCTCAGACAATATTTTAGTAACAGAAGCACGCATAGCAGGCAAGAATTCTTTTATTACAATTTCACATGGCATTAACATAAAATCACTTTGCATCCAGACTATTTATTTCTGCCTCATCGAGCTTGCTTCCTAAAAAGTTTATCACACCAATCTTCAAAACTTTCAGTGGGAGCAAAGCACACTTCAAACGAATTGCGGATAATTCTATACCAAGCATGCCCAGAACATCCTCCTTCGACACGTTCTTAATTTCATCAAGGCTTTTGCCTTGAATAGTTTCTATCAACATAGAAGCAGCAGCCTGTGAAATCGCACATCCTTTACCGCAAAACTTTGCATCCATTACGCAGCCGCCGTTAATTTTTACGCACATTTCCACAATGTCGCCGCACATTGGATTGGTATCTTTAGATTTTATTTGGGCATCTTTAATTTCCCCGAAATTCTTCGGATGTCTGTAGTAATCCAAAATTATGTCCGTGTAAATTTCATTTTCCATAATATCACTGCTTAACCAATTTATCCAACAGCAATCACTCCAACTTGAAAACTCTTCTAGCCTTCTCCAATGCCTCTACCAATTTATCAACTTCTTCCTTTGTGTTGTAAAAGTAAAATGAAGCACGTGTTGACGATGATATTCCTAGTCTCTCGTGTAAAGGCATTGCACAATGATGACCTGCACGAACTGCAATTCCTTCAGCATCTAAAATCTGGGATAGATCATGACCGTGAATATCTCCGAGGGTGAAAGCAACGAGCCCACCGCGTTTGCTCGCATCAGTAGGTCCAATTATTTTCAAATCCTTTACTTGAAACAATCTATCAAGTGCATATCTAACAAGTTCTTTCTCATGAGCATGAATATTTTGCATTCCTGTTTTTTGTAAATAGTCAACAGCCGCCCCCAACCCAATTGCACCAGCTATATCTGGTGTTCCGGCCTCAAATTTGTTTGGCAAGTCAGCAAAAGTAGTTTCGCGCAAATGAACTTCTTTTATCATGTCCCCGCCAAACATAAAAGGTTTCATCTTTTTCAGTATTTCTTCCTTACCATAAAGACATCCTATACCTGTTGGACCAAGCATCTTGTGTCCAGAAAAAACAAAAAAGTCTGCATCAAGTTCCTTGACATCTATAGGCATATGCGGAACTGATTGCGCACCATCTACTAAAATAAGCGCTCCGTGCTTATGTGCAAGCTGTGCAATTTCTTTCACAGGATTGATTGTTCCAAGAACATTTGAACAATGAGTCACAGCAATAAACTTTACCTTGTCTGACATTATAGCTTTCAATTGCTCTAAGTCAAGAGTTCCATCAGGCAATATGTCAATTATTCCAAGCTTCACGCCTTTGCTTTGTAATTGCTGCCACGGAACTATGTTTGAATGATGATCCATTACTGTTGTAACAACAACATCTCCAGCCTTTAGATTTTCCGAAGC
>CAYJQM010000068.1:0-2644 GCA_964372405.1 uncultured archaeon
GAAAGGAACCGTCCAAAAAATACCTAAATAAATGTTTATCTTTGCGATAGACAGGCGCTATTTGACGGTAGGTCCAGTTCGGTTCCGGGCGTTCCAAATAAGTTTCAACCTCCAAATGTTCTGCAGAAAACTTGGTATCTTCACGTTCAGTTTCATCAGCAAAAGTCATTTCTTCCATGGCACCGCCACTGGCAGGCAAAAGAACAATATGGCCAGCTGCTGCAGAAAGAATTTTTTCGAGTGTCTTTGTAAATTCTCTCACGACATTTCCTCTAAACTTTCTTTGATGTCTTTCGTTTCGTCTTTTGTAAGCCCCCACAACTTGGCCGCAAGCTCATCGTTTTGCTGCTCAAGATCAGCCATACTAATACCGGCAACAACTTTTTCGTGACATTGTACTGAAAGACGGCCTAACTCTTGGTGTATCTGATTCTTTGAATCATACTTTGGAATTTTTATGTTATTAAGAATATGGGTGCTCTGTTGCGTTGAAATCGTATACGCTTGAACTACAAATTGTGTGATGTTGGATCCAAGAAGGGCACAGACATAATGTGCTTCTTGCTTGTCCTCAAAAGGCACAAGCATAAGCTTGTGGTCAGGAATAACAACCTTTCCATCGACAGAAGAGACTACTGCACACTCAAATTTTGATGACTGCTCTTTCCATACCACTTTGTAAGGAGCGAATGTGTAAGAACCAACGTTATATAAAGCATAAAAAGGTTCGCCTGCACTTTTTAGATACTTCTTGTACCCGCTTCTGTTCTGTAATTGATCTTGAAATTTGTAAAAGTAATTCAGGGTTTTCGGATATTCCTTTTCAAAATTCGTAAGCGCGATTGCCTTACTCGGTTGCTTCCTGTCTTGTGGAACAATAATAAAAGCACGCGGGATCGAGCCCCAACGATTAACATCTCTTCCCCGAAGGAGAGGAAATACTAACCCCGATTCTACCTGCGCTTCCACAGATTCAACTTCTGTTTTTCCCACATCATCAAGATTTGAGAATTTCAATAATCCGTCACGCATTTTTTCAATGGTTCCCCAATACACTCCGTTGATCCAAGTACAACTTCCCGCCCGCGCTTTATATGCGCCTTCACCAATTACATTTTTGGCAGCTTTTAAAGCCTTTGGCCGTGCGGAAATCCAGCTTCCTTGTTCAGAGCCGTCAATACTTTCGGCTTTGAGGTATTTAGTCGTGGTTTTTGCCTGCACTTCCTCCCATGAGAGGTCGATAGCTATCGAACCTTTTTCTTTTCTATCCCAAATATGATATTCAATCGGAAACGTTGTTTGCTCGCCTTTTTGGGCAAAGAAAACTGCTGTTCGGTTGGTCGCAGAGTCAAACGGCTGTAACTCGGTCATATCATCAACTTGCAACACTTTGAATGGCGTTCCTTTCTTACCAAGCCGGAAGCGCCTAAATCCTTCTCCACCTCCGGCAGTTTTGAACAATGTCTGTGTGATAACGATACAGAGCTTTCCTTTCTCTTTTAAATATTTGTCAATCGCAACGTATGTCATTAAAACTGAAATGTCATCCTTCGCACTTCCAAGTCGAGCGCGCAAACCAGTGTGTTCAAAAAGATCATACCGTTTCCAAATGTGAGCAGTTTTGTCCCGATACTCCTGAGGTAACGATTCCCAGTTCACCCATGGTGGATTGCCTATGACAAAATCAAACTGCCCCACAAACAATGGGGCAAAGGCATCTTTAATAATTCTTGACCAAATACCATTAATACCTTTGTTCTCAAGATCAACCAATTTGGTATATGTTTGACTTAGAACTTCATCAAATGTTTTGTCTTTCATTGATTCGATTTTAAGCTCCACGCGCGCACGTTTTAAGAATTCTTGAGATGAAAGCTGCCTCTTTACAGAATCCTCAAGTATTTCCGTAATGCGGCGGACAAATTCTCGTTGAACTAATTCGCTTGGAAATCGAAAAGAACCAACAGTTGTTGAAATTTCATAAAAACCACTCTCCTCATCAAACAGCGATGTTTTTTGCTTTGCGCTTGGAGGATTAATACTGTCACAAAGATACACGGGAACAGTTATCTCGCCTTTTTTGTATTTCAACAAGTCAGCAATTGCGAGCAGATAATTGGTGCGGGCGGAAATAACAGCGAGAGGATTCAGATCAAACCCGATTATGTTCCGCGTAATCTGCGTCAAAGTCTCAGTCGGATCTATCCCTTTAAGCTTTGCATATTCCTTTGCCCGCTTGATGGCCAGGATCAAGAATGTTCCAGAACCACATCCGGGATCAAGTACGCGCTTTTGCAATAAATCGGATGCCTTAACACCATAGCCGATTTGATTCAAGCAACGCTCCGCCAGCCAATCAGGCGTGTAATATTCACCGAGGTCATGGCGAATTTGCTTCGGAACAAGAAACTGATAAAGTTTCTTGAGAATGTCGCGTGTTTCGTCTGGCACCAACTCCATTGTTTCTGGGTCATATTGATTCAATCGCTCAACGATTACGCGGATGGCCTGCTCAATTTCGGGATTCCAACCATTTAGATACCAGGAAAGTAGGTCGCCTTCAAGGAAGTTGCGAATGTTAAATGGATCTGAACGAAAAATACCGCCTTCTTCCAGTTGCGCCAACTTTTCTTTGAAAGTCTCG
>CAYJQM010000069.1:0-2610 GCA_964372405.1 uncultured archaeon
GTCTATTGAGATGTGTAGAAAAATGATGAGTTCATAATGGTGATGAAAATGGCAAAGAAAAAAGAAAAGAAAAGCCGTGGAGGGTGTTGCTGATGGAAAGAAAAGAGTTGCTGATGACGCTGATGATAGGCGTGCTTTTGCTTACAACAGCCATGCAGACAGTAGCTTTGGTAGGCATGAGTAATGGGGCGATAGCAGCACCAGTAAAAAGTGTTGCATCAAGTCCAACTACAAGTGCCGCGCCTAGTACATCAGGTGGATCATCGGGAAGCTTAGCAAACCTGCCGAGCATGGTAGGTGGCTGTTAGCTAAAGGTGAGGTTGATGTCAAATGGGCATGAAGAACTTTGAGATAGTTTCGCTAATCTTTATTGGTCTACTTATAGTACTATCACTTGTAAACTTCTCACTGATTAATTCAAGAAACCAGCAAATCAAAGAGAATACCTTATTGACAGAAAAAGAGAGCCGACCAGCAAATATCGAGCTGGTCAAGATTATTGCCTCCTCATGCAATGAGTGCTTCGCTATAGACTCTGTTGTTGAAAATCTCAAGAAAGCAAACGTAAATATCACATCTGAAAGGGCTATTGACTTCTCATCACCAGAAGCAAAGCAGCTTATTGAGCAATATAATATAGAAAAGCTGCCTACAGTTATCGTTCTGGGGGAAGTTAACAGGTCTATCATTACCTCGCAATGGAACCAGAACTGGCAGGTTGAGACGAAAGACGGCACGCAGGTTTCAGCTGTTTATTCAGCTGTTGCTTTGCCGTACATGAATGCATCTGGCACTATTAAAGGACTTGTTTCTCTTACCCAGATAATAGACGAGTCGTGCTCACAGTGCGCAGACCTTACGCAGATAATAAATTTCTTCAAGCAACAAAGCGTAAAATTCTCAAGCGAGAAAACAATCGATTACACCTCTACAGAAGCCAAAGACCTAATAGCTAAGTTTGGAGTCCGAAAAATTCCCGTATTGATTATTTCTAAGGATATTCTGGATTATCCAGCCATATCACCGGTATGGAACCGGCTAAATGCTACTGAAAAGCAGGGCTTCTATGCTCTGCATACCACTGCGCCGCCATATAGGGATTTGGCTACAAACAAAATCGAAGGCCTAGTAAGCGTAATTTACCTCAAAGACGATTCGTGCTCAAGCTGCTACAACGTTCAAGTTAACAAGCAAATCTTAGAGAGAAACTTCGGCCTAGAGATTGTAAATGAAACTACTGTTGACATAAGTTCGGATTCTGGCAGAGCACTCATAAAACAGTATAACGTTACTAAAGTTCCAATTATGCTCGCCTCGCCTGAAGCAAAATTGTACACAGCGTTTGCACAAGTGTGGCCGCAGGTCGGGAGCATCGAAGGGAATGGGTGGTTCGTAATGAGGGAGCCGGAAGTCCTTGGAGTGTATAAAAACTTGACAACAGGCGAAGTTGTTTTGCCTCCTCAGCAAAGCGGTAGTTAAATGAAAAACATAAAAAAACTCAACTCCGTTGTTGTACTTGGAATAGCCATAATAGCTGCTGTATTTGTCATTGGGCTAATTTTTGTTCAGGTCACCCAGCAGAATCAATTGGCGGACAATTATCAGGTCGCCGCACCTGAAGGAGTGGTAAAGCAGTATTTTGAATCCTGGGACAAAAAGGATTGGCCCAACATGTACGCCGCTATTTCAGACGGCTTCAAAAAAATTGACACCAATGCAAAGGATCTGGACGCGTTCAGAAACTTCGCAAGCTCGCAAGGCATAGAAGGCGTTAAAATAATAAGCATAAACTTGGCATCAAACGACGGCAGCACAGCGGCAGTTGCCTATTCGGTAGAATTTGCTTTGAGTGGCGGAAGCACAAGGCCTTTCAACGACAGCTTCACGCTGAGATTCAGGCAGGGTGACATAATTCCGGGATGGAAGATGATACATCCTTATGGGTCGAATGCGGATACATCTTAGAGGGGACTGTGAAAAATAGGTGAATTGGGCATGAAAAATCAATTTGAATGCAAGGAATGCAATAGAAAATTTGGTGATGAGGCTGCATTAAACCAGCATAATAGTGCAAAACACGCTCAGATTATAAATAAGTTAGACTTGAAAAAATCTCTTAAAAAACCAGCCCTGTATGCAATGACTATTTTATTTGCAGTTGCAATTGTGTACGGCATTTACAACTTAGTATCTCCAATGTATGCAGCTTCTGCATCTGCTGCTTCCCTTGGATTGCCAACCCAGCCTATCCATTGGCATCCGCGGCTGGCAATTGTCATAAACGGCCAGAAACAAAGTATACCGGCGAATATAGGAACAGTGGGCGGCCATCAGCCAATACACACGCATGATTCAACGGGCGTTCTGCACTATGAGAACAGCAATCCAACTCGAGGTAATATGAGACTTGGTTATTTCTTTAGCGTCTTGGGAAAGCAGTTTAACAGCAATTGCATATTTAATTATTGCAATGGTGATAGCGGAACAGTAAAAATGCTTGTCAATGATAAAGAAAATCTCGAGTTTGACGACTATATACCAAAAGATGGCGACAACATCCTTATTGAGTACAGTTGAGGCATGATGCATAAGAAGGTGGTAATATGGACA
>CAYJQM010000070.1:0-2605 GCA_964372405.1 uncultured archaeon
GGCGTTTCTTCTGCCAAAGAAAATGCAGACCATATAACTGGCTCTCTAAGAAATGACAGGTGCATAGATCTTGTTAACAAAACCCAGTTTCACGAGCTTATAGATTTGTACAATATATCAGATCTCCTCATCACTACAGATGGCGGACCTGGGCACTTCGCCTCAGCAACACCAATCAAGAGCATAATAATGTTTGGTCCAGAAACTCCAGACCTTTACGCTCCACTTGGCGATAACTGCATTCCTATATCTTCTAGATTTGCATGTAGCCCATGTGTTTCTGTTTTTAATTTTAGACGTACGCCTTGTAATGATAATAAATGCATGCAGGCTATAACACCAGAACATGTTTACGATATTGCAAAGAATATTTTGAAGAATAATTAATTGGATAAAATCTAACTAAACTTTCCCTAAAAACTTCATATACTTTCTAACGCCTTCTTCGAAGCTTACCTGAGATTTGAAACCTAGGACATTTTCTGCAAGTATAGTATCTGCTTGAGTGTTGCTTTGATAATTGCCTGTATACGGATTTTCTATATACTCTGTCGGAAGATTTTTTCCCAGCACTTTATTCAGGACTTCTATGACTGTGTTGAAAGATGTTCCAACTCCTGTACCTACATTGAAAACTCCGTTTTCTGGGCATTCCATTGCTTTCAGGTTTGCCAAGACGATGTCGTCCACATAAATGTGGTCTCTTACCTGCTCGCCCATTTTGAATATGCGCGGGTTTTGGTTACGGTTCATTTGTTCTGAGAGCTGGTAAATCATACTGGCCATTTTGCCTTTGTACATTTCCCTTGGACCAAAAACATTGAAATATCTTAGGCCAATTATTTTCATGCCTTTGTTTTTTTGCAAAAACTGCTTAGCTATGCTGTCCATTGCAATCTTTGAAGAACTGTAAAAGTTTATTGGTAACAAAGGCTGATTTTCTTTCATAGGCACTTGTCCGCTTCCATATACTCCTGCAGAAGATGCGTAAACAACTTTAGCGTTGCATTTATTTGCGAACTCCAGAAGCGTCGAGAAAGAGTTAGCATTAACGTCCATAATCTTCTGCTGGTCTGTTACTGTTGTATCTGTTATTGCACCCTGATGAAATATTAGGTCCACTTTACCGAATTCTTTTTCCCAATTTATTGTGCATATGTCCCCAGTAACTACTCTGCCTTTGAAGTTTGCTATATTCCTAAAATCACCTGTGGAGAAATTGTCCAATATGGCTATATCGTCATGTTTTTTCTGCAGCTCAAGCGCTATGTTAGATCCTATAAAGCCTGCGCCGCCTGTAATAACAATCTTCATTTACTTTCACCGTTTCAAAAGTTTCTTTACTCTGAATAATAATCAACAAGATTCACAACCTTTAAATAGCTAAAAATTTTCGACTATGCATATCGCAGTAAGGTGTTAATTAGTGGATCTAAAGGACTTTTTGGAAAAATTTCGAAGCAAGCGCATTCTTGTAATAGGAGACTATTATTTGGATGAGTATGTTACAGGCGAAGCGGATAAGCTTTCTCCGGAGGCGCCCGTAATTAGAATGTCAGTTAAGGGCACTGAGCATGTTCCTGGAGCTGCCGCAAATGTTGCTGTAGGCTTTGCTGCACTTGGGGCCGTTGTTTATGCTTGTGGCGTAACTGGCGATGACCATTATGGGAAAATTCTAAAAGACAAGCTTGTCGAAAAGCACGTTAATACAAAAGGTCTGATTTCAACTAAAGATAGAAATACTGGTGTTTTTTCTAGAATAATTTTAGAGAAACAGGGCGGTTCAAAACAACATGTGATAAGAGTTGATATAGAAAATGAAAAACCTGTTTCGCAAAGTGCTTTTTCTGACATAAAGGGCTTCATAGAAAGTATTGCAAGTGAAGTAGATTGCATTTTTATTGCTGATTACGATGAGTCGCCAAATAAAACTGGTTTGGTATCTAAGGACCTGTTAGAATTTTGTTTGGAACAGGCGAAAACGTACAATATAATGACTGTTGGCATTTCGCGTTTGAACATAGCAGACTTCAGGCGCTTCGATGCGGTTTTGATGAATGAACATGAAGCCGTTAACATATTGGGTAAAATTGAGCAGTTTGAAGATGCCGCGAAGAAAATTAATTACAATCTTGGAACGAAAATAATTTTGTTAACCAGAGAGAAAAACGGGCTTATTGCAGCAAGAGATAACGAAACATTTTCTTTACCAAGCTTTGCAAAGAAAATTGTTGACGTTTGTGGTGCAGGAGATTCTTTGGGAGTGGCCTTTACGCTATCCTTGCTTTCTGGTGCCGGGCTTAAAGAAGCTGCAACTTTGGGCAGCGTTGCTGCAGCTTTTGCAATAAGCAAGCCAGGAACATATGCTGTAACAGTTTCTGATATCAGAAATTCGCTTTTAACAGATGCGGATGGAAAAATAAAGAATCTGGCTGAGCTTAAAAAAGTTGTTCAGGAAATGAAACAAAACAACAAGAGAGTAGTTTTTACAAACGGTTGTTTTGATCTTATTCATCCGGGCCAGATACAAATGCTTGAGAAGGCAAAAGAATTAGGCGACTGCCTTATTGTTGGTATAAACAGCGATCAATCCGTTAGGGAAAAC
>CAYJQM010000071.1:0-2591 GCA_964372405.1 uncultured archaeon
CCAAACCAGCACACAAGACAGAATTCTTCTGTTCAACCGCTTCCAACCATTTCTCTCTAAATGATTTAGTCATTTTTTTGCACTTTCCTCTTACTTTCAAACTCTTCCATTGCTTCTTCAATTTCTTGTTCATGACCGGCCAAGATTTTCGCCCATACTTTAAGCATTTCCTTAGGTACACCAAAAGCATAAATGGATACAAATGAATTGACAACGCCTGCGAAGAACATTTCCTCAGCCAATTCTCTTTTAGAAAAATCTTTTATCTCTTTTTTAGCTTCTCTAAAAACCTTATCAAAATTATCGTCAGTGATACTCGTAGCTATTTCTTTAAAAAGCGCAGCTGTTTCTTGATCTGGTTCAGGAAACATATTCATTTTAAAATCGTGGAAGGTATTATTACATTTTTCACAAAAAAGTTCTGTTTCTTCACCTTTGTCGTAAGTTTTAGTTTCTCTTTCTGTAAGATCTATTTCACAATGTGGACATTTAGGCGTAATTTCGCAAAGTTCACAACGTTTTTCTCCTTTTTCGTAGGTTTGAGAAGGAGTTTTGCCATGGAGTTCAGTTCGTGGAGTTTGGTTCCATATTTCCATAAGCAGGTTCATAAATTCTTTTGCTTCCTTGCCATCAGAAAAATTTATTTGCTTTTCATATTTCCTCATGAAATCTAGTGGCCTTGTTGTTTTGTCAAAAAAAAGCTGCATATCTTCAACAGTAAGTTTTCCTTCAGAAACTCTTTGTAACAACTTATGTATCGCTTCTTCCTGATCTGACCTTGTTCTCTTTTCTAAGTGCTTCTTTATGTCCCAAGCATTATGTTTGTTTATTTTCTTCGCCCCCATTTCGTTAAATAAAAGCCCCTGGGGAGATTTGAACTCCCGATCTGCGCTTCTCTCGATGAGCTTTAGCTCGCCATTTTTGATGAACCTTTTCTTAAAAGGTTCTACGAGAGCGCCGCTCTAGCGACTGAGCCACAGGGGCATGATTTACAGCTTCTTCAGCAATTCTTCTTTACTCGGAAACTTCTTCTGGCACTCAAAACAGACCGGATACTGTTTACTGGAACCTGGTTTTCTTACTACTGTACCTTTGAGTTTTCCCAGGAAAAGTTCCGCTATTTTGTCCCCACAGATGCTGCATTTAGTCATTTTTAATGCTGAAGAAGAGTAGTTTTTAAAATTTTGCAATTATTTTAACAATTACAACAACAATTATACAACCGTATGTATTAAGTTAGCTTTGAATAATTAAGAAGCTTTTCATAGGTGTTCTTCCCTTGGACTCTCCAAGTGGAAGTACAGGTCAGAAAATTATTGACAAAAGCTTCTCCTTTTTCGTTCCTGATACATCCAATCCTATTATGTTGCAGTACAACTTTCCGTAAGTTCCGTTCAGCTCTATTATTTGTGAGCTGAGCGTTTGGATATTTTACTCCCCTCAACCACAATTCCGTTCGATTATGAATTTTTCCATACATAATTCGACAACCATCCATCGGATGGTAACAGGCAGCAATATCTTCTAACTCAACCTTCAATGTGTCATACTTGCTTGTATCCTGTACTTCTTGAGCAAGTTTTGCTTTTGCATACAATGCTTTCAATCGATCATACTGAATCTTTGCTTCTGAATATTTCTCTGCAAATTCTTTTGCTTCCCGAAGCAGATGCGCCCAGCATAGCTGGCGCAATTCGTACCAATAATAACTCTTGAAGTCGTCAGTCGTTAGCACTCCTTTAAACGTATCGAGTATACGCTTCGCAACATCAGCTCCTCTGCTTTTGTCATACTCAAATAAACAATATTCATCAGAGCTTGCATTCCAAACATATCCATTCTGGCCGTCTTTTCTTAAACCAGTTTCATCCATATTAGCTGCATTGCTGCGGTTGATTGCGTTGCGAATGAGCTCTCGTTCTGAGCTCATTAAGCAGGACAAAGCAGTAATCTTATTGAAGACAGCAACATTAGAAATGCGAAGCTTATATGTCTCTTTGAGCAATCGAGCAATTGCTTCATAGGAGAGGCATTCTGTCCGTAAACTGCCAAGAAAAGCAGTCACATTTGGTCCATAAAACCCTTTCTGTAAATCTGCACCAGCATCAATATCTGCTCCACAGAAGCAGTGATATAGAGCAACATTAAATTGCGTCGTCACGAATGTTGGTTGAGGAATATCCATTTGTCTGAACTGATAATAATTGTATGGATTTCCAAGTTTTGTTCCACATCCCGGGCAAGATTCTTTCTTAATCTCCATTTCTTGATCTGGTTGCGGCATTTGTATGCCGCCGCCATTGCTTCCTTCTGGTTTTCCAGGAAAACGTGGTTTAGAATCGTCTCTTTCTGTGTTCTTTTTTGAGCGAACTTTAGAACTAGGCGTATGTGGGTTATCAAATGCCTTAATCAAATGCTCAAATTCATCTATCTTCTTGGAAAGAGAAAAGATGATTTCAATTAATTCTCCTTTACTTAGTTTTCGTAGCTCTTTTTTATCCATATGGTGTGTTTCTCCACACTGCCCAGAAGCTACGAAAACGAAGGAGAATTTATCTTTTTCTCTTCACTCGACAGGACTTAATACATAC
>CAYJQM010000072.1:0-2566 GCA_964372405.1 uncultured archaeon
ATTATATTGGTGGGCATATTTCCTATATTACATTTATTTGGTACGCAGCGTATTACGTTAAAAGTTGTTGGCGATTCTCTACAACTTTCGTACATTTTTACAGATTCGAGTGCAGTAAATCATACACTAGCTAAAAATGCAATAGAAAATGACTTACTAAAATTGGTAAGGTGATTTTATTTTCCAATCAAAAATAAAAATTTTCTTAAACGAATTGCTTGTGAAAAGGTTAGGAATGCTAGAAATTCTAATAAAAATAGACTTCTACGCGTCTCTACTCTCCCTTTTCATCGCTCTTTTTTTGATATATGTATGGTTGGTGTTATAAATGGATATAGAAGTTAAAAAATTTATAGAAAGAAACTTTAATAAGCTTATTTTAATTGTTTTAATTAATATCATTTTAAGTTTCTTAATTTCACTTGAAATCGGATATTGGATATTTGTCGTGAACCTAACAATTTTAATTTTTTTATTGACAGTTGTATACTTTTCTTGGAAAAGGAATAGAATGGCTATAAAACTTTTACTTTTAACATTAATTTTTAATCCGTTTACAATGCAATTAAATTTGAGCATTATTTTACTTTATGGTCTTAAGTCATTGCCATTCGCATACCTTATATTGTATCTTATAAACACAGACAACAACGGACATTATTACTGATGGTAACGATAAATTGTAGTAAAATGCAAACTCTTAGTGCAAGAAACCTTTAAATCCCATAAAAGCAATTAAGAAATATGCAAAAAATACAACTTCTCGCATTAACGATGGCTTTTACGTTGGCGCTATCTCCAATTATTGCAGCTGCGCAGACCAACAAGCAGCTAGGCACTCAGGGAAGGCTGACTAAGCCTGGAACAGGCGAGCCTTTGCAGGGGGAATTTGCAGCGACGTTTACAATTTTTGATGCATCCGCCGGCGGGAACAGCCTTTGGACGGAAACGCAAACCATAAGGACAGACAGCAAAGGCGTTTTCCAAACAACTTTGGGTTCTACAAATGCGCTGAATCTTGCATTTGACAAGGCTTATTGGGCAGAGGTAAAGGTTGGCACAGAAACATTGACGCCGCGAATTGCCTTAACGTCTGCACCCTACTCACAATCCTTACAGAGCGCTTCCAGAATAATCGGCGGCATAGCAGAATCGCTTATCCCCGCATTAACATCAATCTGGACAGGAACCGTTGATGCTTCAAGACTGATCGGCTCGATCTCTGGTGCTCTGATAACTATCAATTCAATAGACAATACGAAAATAAATTTCAATTATGCTGGAGCTAATACAAAAGGCGGAGCAGCGACAGATTTGGCATGCTCCGGTTGCGTGGGCGATGGTGAAATCGTAAGCGTAGATGCGAGCAAGATTCTTAATCCCACATTCATGACGGCTGTAGTGGGTAATAAGAAAATCGCCAGTGGGACGACGAGTGCAAGTAATGGTGATACAATAAATTACGGATACACATTCTCGGCGAATCCTGTGATAGTTTGCACTGCTGAACATGGAAGCGATGGTAGAATTTGTACCATAAGATCTAAAACCACTACCAGCTTTGTTATAAATTTACATAAAGATGGTGGCGGAGCAGAAAGCACCGACCGCACAATCCACTGGATAGCCATCGGTTAAAATCAAGCTAAAATCCTTTTGCTCCTATATCTTATTTACTAGCCGAAAGGCTGCTAAAGGCTTAAATATAGTTACTACCATATAGTTAAGAGTGATTTAATGGGTCGTTCATCTCAAAGATACGTTAACAGGCAAGGTCTAACAAGACCGAAAATTACAGCTTCCAAGCAAGACCTACATTTCTATATCAGCGACAAGGAAGCAAGAAGGTATATAGAAAACAGCAAAGACATCAGAGAGGCACAGGAAGCTGTGCAAAGAATGAGCCAGCATGGTATAGAGCCTTGTATGACCGGTGAAGGGAGCGGTTATGTTGCACTAGGGTTAGCATTAACTGCTTTGGGCGGATTTGTAGTTGCGCCTACAGTAGCACACGCAGAATCGCCGGATTATAAATCGCCACAAAAACGTGCAGTTGGCGACAACCAGCTTGTTATTGATGCGGTTGGAAAGATTGCAAAGCTGAAAAATGATTACAGGGCAAATATGGGCGACGGCCAGCTTTCAGAAGGCGAAAAAAATCAATTGCTTGTGGACGCCACAGAAATAAAGAACGATCCCACACTACAGAAGTTTAAGAGTTTTCATGGTGATGTTGGACCAAGTTATGTTGCACTGAAACAAAAAGCAGATCAGATACCAAGTCCGCCGGATTCGTGCTTTTCTGGAAAAGCTACTGATGTTAAAGATATAGAAATACCTAATGTCGAAGCAACACTTAGAACAAAAGACATAACAAATAGAAGTTCTGTGATTGATGCTTCTGGGGAAACTAGGTTTGGTTCTAACATTGACGGCATGAATAAAGAAATACAAAAAGATTGGAATGCAGCAGAAGATTGTCATTTTGGTGACAGCATAGTCCTCCCCTCCGACATCGCCCCTCTTGGTCAAGACCCATCTCATTCCGGCCAGGTCCAAGAGCAAT
>CAYJQM010000073.1:0-2563 GCA_964372405.1 uncultured archaeon
CATCAGGGTTGTTTCCCAGTTCTGTTGATATCAACACTTCCAGCTTTCGCATCTTAGGATGCTCTTCTCCTGCTCCTTTTAGCGTTTGAATTGCTAGAATGGATTGTTTTATCTTGGAATCATTTAGAAGCCTCTTGGAAGACTTTGCAGAGCTTGTTGACATTTTGTCAAAATATGCTTTAACTGTGTTAAGGCTTTGCGTTTCAAAAAGTTCTAATGCGTGCCAGATTTTTACTCCCTCGGTTATTGTTATCATCTGCTGGAAAAACATCGGATTGGTTGCACCATGCAGTTTGGCTTGCATTTTTTTCTGTGCATCTAGGAGGTCAAATTTCCTATGTATATGAATATTTTGAATTTTCAGCTTGTCCAGCCTTTCTTTCAATGCGCCTTTCAAAATCTTCTGTACTTTCTCTAAATCCGGGCCTAAATCAACGCGTACGATTTCAATATCTGTTGGCTTGACATACTCTGCAACGTCTTCATCCTGCTCGCTGCGAATTTCAACAGCTTCTGCCCGAAGGTTGGCACAAATTTCTTTTATTCGCTCTTCGTTGCTGCCTGGGCTTGCTGTTAAACCAAGAATACGCGGGTGTTCCGCCTGCTCAATATACTTGCGTGTAACATAAGGGTAAGCATAATTTCTGACTGCTCTGTGCACTTCATCAACTATCAGAAGCGAAAAGTTTTTCAAGTTAAGTATTCTATTCTGCAAGTCATTCTCAATAGTTTGCGGCGTAGCAGAAATTATTTGTGCTGATTCATAATAGTTTTCTCTATCGGCAGGAGAAACTTTTCCTGTGAGCAAAATAAATTTATCATCAGAAAAGTCCAAGCAACCCTTAAAGGCGTTAAAGTGCTGTTCACAAAGCGGGCGCGTGGGGGCAACGATAAGGATTTTAGACTCAGGAAATTTTTCCAAGCGCTGTGCAGCAAGAAGTATTGCGATGCTGGTTTTTCCTAAGCCTGTCGGTATAACGCAAAGTGTGTTCTTGTTTACAGCTGTATTCAGAATGCTTGCCTGGTAAACACGCGATTCAATCTTGTCTGGCTTTATCAGATGATGAGAAACATAGGAAGGCATGAAACTAAATTGCAGCAGAAGGCTATAAAGTTATTTCAACGCACTAGCTGTTCCACCAGCGTGCCAGCTTTGGCGGGGGCGAACTTGGATAGCGAAAAGCCTTTCAGAGTTGTCGTCAAGGATTATTGCAGCGCCTTTTGTTTTGGGCATTTCTGAAATAAGTTTTCTTATATCTTCAAGCAAATAAGTCTGCATAACTGTTCCGAGAGCATCAAGGTCCTGCTTTGATGTCAGCCTGTGTGCAAGAACAAAATCAGACTGTGCGATAACATCTTCATGAAGCCTGTTGGGCCTCTGCGTAATAAAAACAGTTGAAATGCCTGGTTGGCGGCCTTGTCTTACAAGTGTGAGCAAAGAACCGGTGGCTGTTGTTTCTGCACCAGATGGAACAAAATTATGGGCCTCGTCCATAATGAGCCATATCAGGGGCAATTTTCTTTTTGTTTCGCCTTCCATTGCTGTCATTTCCTCCTCACGACGTGCAGCTGTCCTCACCTCGTAAAGTTTGCGCGCAAGCATTGCCACCATAAGGTTTCTTACATTCCATTCCTGTAAGGAGACGTCAAGTGTTATTGCAATTCCCGGCTGAAGGAATTTTTCTATCGGCGTGGCTTCTTTTGCAAAAATTCCCCAACCTTCTGCGGCAGAAAAACGGTTTGCCAGTGCTTGCCGTTCCTTCGCTTCGGACTTCTCATCTTTTTCTATTATGTGAATAATATCGTCCAATGTAAAATCTTTGCTTTCCAGTTTCTTCATAGCCCTTTCAAGCAAAACGCCTAAAGGTTCCAGCAAATTTATTCCAAAGGTCAGTGCCCAATCTCCAACTGCCAAGTCGGAAGGTTTTATGGCAAAGGTGTCATCAAAATCAATTTTATTTTTCTTATAAAAGTCTGCAAGACCTTCAGGAATTATATTTTTAGTTTCAAAGGACTTTGGATCAAGATTCCACTTCTTTAAAAGAAGGATTGCCTGGTCATTGGGCTCCTTCATACTCCAAAATATACCAGCCGTGTCTATCATTATAACAGAAAGCTGGTTGCGAATTTCTGCAGGCATCTGCATTATTTCTTCGGCCATTACGGCTGCTGAATAAGATTTCCCAGATCCACGCTTGCCAACAATTAACATCACATGCGGTTCAGCTACATCAACCAAAATAGGATTGGTAATATTGGTTTCAAAACCCGTTCCAACAGTGTGTTTCCCTAGAAAGATGCATCCCTTTTTTCCATACTTCTGCACGTCAGAAGGCTCACGTCCTACAATAATGTCTTCAAGAGGCATAACAATCATTCTCTTCCCACTATTTATTTCTCCCCCGTCTCTTTCGGTGCTCGGCCTTTTTGGACTTCTGCCAAAGCCTTGATGCGTTCTACAGTATCAGCTTCCTCCGGTCCCTTGTCTTGCCTTAATCTAATCAATCTAGGAAATCGCAAGGCATACCCCGAACTGTAAGTAGGCGACTTTTGTATTTCTTCA
>CAYJQM010000074.1:0-2537 GCA_964372405.1 uncultured archaeon
GCTGCAAACGGTATACAGTTCAAAACCAATACTGTCTTCCCAGCAGGAATAGAAGCGAATACAACTGCTTTGCCGGTTACTGTTCAGGGTTCTGATTGGAAGTGGGACGCGGGCGGAGCCAGCTCTCTTGTCAACGTCAAATGGCTCGACTATCAAATCGATGCAGTAACAGGCGGACAAGGCGTAACAGTCAACTTCACAGGCAACATGACCATAGACTCATGGACAACATCGACAGGAGATACGCTTAACGTTTTGACGCCTTTGAACATAAGCATCGGCGCAGGAAAAATATTTACAACAGATGGCAACTCAACTGTAAGAAACTCTTATTTGCACTGGGATGCTGCTAGCACAAACAATCACTTAGCAGCAAACGGCAACCTAACGTTACAAAACTCAATTCTATTGAATGCGGTCACATTTAATATTTCCCAAAATCTAACAATGCAAAATGTAACAGCATATTCGGCAACAGCAAACACAGGAAACTTAACGATAAACTCAACGTCAGCAAGATTAAACTTAACCAACTATACAGCAATAAACTTCCACAGCGGAATATTCGTTCCATCAATCCCGTCATCTATTTTACTCGACAGAGTAAACATCAGCTCTAACGTTTACTCTGTTTACCTAACAAGCGCATCAAGACTGGAATTCAACCAATCCAACATCAGCAATGTTTACACAGGAACAACCGGAAACATCATCAGCGACAATTCCAATAACACTAACAACCTTTACGACATCTGGGCATCTGGCTTAAGCACATCATCGTTGACAACCCCATTCCGCATAGAAGACCATGTAAGATTACTGGCAGGAAACATCAGCATCACAGAAGTAACCAATTTAACCAACTTAACAATTAACAGCGGAACAAGATTAAACTCAACCCTTAACTTAACCGTCTTAGGCAACATCTCATCAACCGGAAACATCAGTCTCTTCAACCTAACAATCAACGACAACTTCACAGCATCAATAAACGGAACAAACATAGCACTGTTCCGTACGGAACATGGGAACCTAACGCTCTTCAACACAACAGGACAATTCGTAAACATAACCAACTTAACAGCAAACGGATACGTAGAATTAAACATAACTTACACGGACGCACAAGTAACAGGCATAGACGAAAACAACATACGAC
Source organism: uncultured archaeon (assembly GCA_964372405.1). Lineage (GTDB taxonomy): Archaea > Aenigmatarchaeota > Aenigmatarchaeia > Aenigmatarchaeales > JACQIB01 > CAYJQM01. The sequence goes on from CAYJQM010000074.1 coordinate 1,160, forward strand.
TCTACAAATCCAACGGCACAGCATTCAGAGAAAACTGGACACAGGTAACGTCAACAATAAACCAAACAACAAACTGGGTGTATTCAAACCTAACATCGTTCAGCATATTCTCCCTACTGGCTTCAACGATACCAGTGCCGCCATCTCCACCACCAGCAGCAGAATCAGCATCAGGCGGAGGAACGTCCACATCATCAGGCGAAACCATAGTAACAATCAACACAATAGAAGGCGTACCAAGCATAATTCCAGTATCAGAATCATCAGGCTTATCATCAATAGAACTAACAACCTTACAGTCCCTATCAGGCGTATCGCTAACCATAAGCATAGCATCCGACCCAACCAACATTCCTGAGCCAGAAGGCGTAGTAAACCGCTACATAAGCATCAAAGAAAAGAACATTATGCCATTCCAAGTCAAGTCCGCAAAGATAAAATTCAAAGTAAGCAAGAGCTGGGTGGAAGAACAAAATGCAGCGCCGGAAAATATAGTGCTAATCCGCTGGGAAGGAACCAAATGGACAGACTTGCCAACAACTTTGTTAACAGAAGACGAAACCAAGTATACTTTTGAGGCAGAATCGCCTGGTTTATCTATCTTTGCGGTGGTTGCAAAGGTTTATATACAGGGCACTACAAAAATTGACTTAATTAATAAACTCAACAAAATAAAACAAGGGGTTGCAAACAAACTAAAAGACATAGAGGATACAATAAACTTTGCAAAGGAGAGAGGAATTCCAATTGAGGAGATATTCCCGATGTTTAAACAATTAAAAGATAAGTTTGATGCGGCATTAAATGCGGAGAAGCTTGGCAATATTGCTACAGCTCTTGTGCTGTTCCAAGATGCAGGCGGTTTGGCGGAGACAACTTCTTCAACTTTGCGACAAAGCATTGAAGGGCAATTCAGCACCTTGTTATTGCTAAGCCAAGTTGTTTTGATGGCTGTTCTCCTATTGGCCATATTGGTAGCATTCATAGTATTAATCGTAATTTACGACAAGCGTGCATTGGTTTCACGTGCATTTGAGCACATGAGAAGAATCCTACCAAAACCAAAATTTGTTCCAAAATATGCTGCGCCCAAGACTGCGCCGCAACCAGCGTTTAAACCTCCGGTTTTCAAAGCGCCAAGTTTCAAAGCACCTTCATTGAAGTTGCCTTCAGCAACACAGTTTCAGCAAAAACTGAAACTCAAGCTGCCTACTTTTAGATTACCTAGAATTAGTTTGAATCTTCCGAAAATCAGTGTACCAAAACTATCATCATTTAAAGTTCCAGAATTTAAAATGCCATCGAGACCTGTAATGAAGCCGATGCCTTTGGAAATAAGAGAAAAACCAAAATTCAAAGCTCCCGAATTCAAGATGCC
>CAYJQM010000075.1:0-2508 GCA_964372405.1 uncultured archaeon
CGAAGCATTCCACAGTTTGTTAATTAGTTTCTGTCCGGTTTGAACATCTTTTTCTTGATAAGGCATATCTTGGCCTAACTTTGCAGAAGCTGCCCAGAATCGCAAGGCATCAGCACTATACTTGTCTGCAACTGGAATTGGCTCAATAACATTGTCCTTGCTTTTGGACATTTTCTTTCCATGCGGATCTAGTCCATGACCAGAAATCATTATTGATTTCCAAGGAATCTTTCCTGTATGTAAGTAGCATTTTGCAATTGTGTAGAAAGCCCAAGTCCTAATTATGTCGTGTGCTTGCGGACGCAATTCCATTGGATAAATTGTTTTCATCATATTATCCTTAGCACCCCAGTTAGCATTAATCAAAGGTGTTGTAGCAGAAGTTGCCCAAGTGTCCATGACATCTTTTTCTGGTTCGAATTCTTTTGAGCCGCATTTGCATTTTTGCTTTGGCTTGTCATTTAATGGATCCACAGGCAAGTCTTTTTCATCAGCTACAGAAATTTGACCGCACTTCTTGCAATACCATAATGGAAAAGGAATTCCAAAATATCGCTGGCGAGAAATCGCCCATTCCATGTTAAGGCCTTCAACCCATTGCCTGTAACGCTCTTTCATTTGTTCAGGGTACCATTTTATTTGGTCGCCCAACTCAAGCCACTTCTCTTTCATGTCAAGAATTCTGATATACCACTGCATTGAAACGTAAAATTCTGCTGGCGTCCCGCATCTTTCGTGAACATTAACTGGCTGCATGTAAGTTTGTTTTACAGTTAACAATCCATTCTTTTTCAAATCTTCTACAATGGTTTTCCTTGCTTCTTCTATTTTAAGCCCTTTATACTTTCCTGCAATTTCTGTAAGCCTGCCTCTTTTATCAAATCCAACTCTTAGAGGAAGATTGTACTGCTTCCACCATTCTATGTCGGTCTTATCTCCAAAAGTACAGACCATCACTATTCCAGTTCCAAAGCTTGGGTCAACCTTGTCGTCTGCTATAATCTTTACTTTCTGTTCGAAAATAGGAACTATAGCATGCTTGCCTATCAAGCTTTTGTATTTCCTATCCATCGGATGCACGAAAATTGAAACGCATGCAGCCAAAAGCTCTGGTCTTGTTGTAGCGATTATAATATTTTTATCAGAATTTTCCAATTTAAAATTAATTTCATAAAGCGTCTTTTGCGTATCTTGGTCTTCCAATTCAGCCTGAGCAACTGCTGTTTGACAAGTAGGACACCACGTGACTGGCGCTTCTGCACGGAAAACTCTGTTTTTCTTATAAAGGTCAATAAAAGAAAGCTGTGATACTCTTTGGCATTTTTCGTTTATGGTACTATAAAGCAAATTCCAGTCGACTGAGATACCTAGTCTTTCCCAGACGTCTCTGAAAGCCTGTCCGCCTTTCTTTGTTTCTTCTAGGCAAATTTTATTGAACTGTTCGCGTGACATGTCCACTGCTCTGATTCCGCGCATCTTTTCAACATACCGTTCGCTCGGCAACCCATTGTCGTCAAAACCCATTGGGTAGAAAATATTATATCCCATCATTCTCCAGAAACGAACAACAAACTCTGCCTGTGAATAAGAGAAAGCATGTCCTACATGAATTAAACCTGAAATTGTTGGGGGCGGCGTGTCAACTGAATATATTGGCTTCTTGCTTTTGGGGTCGAATTTGAATATTTTCTTGTCTTGCCAAAACTTCTGTATCCGCTTTCCCGCTTCTCTTGGATTGTACCTTTCTTGTAACATGATCCTATCTTATGGAAACGGGTTTAAATGTGTTTTGTCTTTTCAGATTTCTGCTGGTGTCGTCCTAATAGAAACAGAATCGCCTATCTTCAGGTTATGCTTATTGGCGAAGCCCGAATTGACTTCTATCACATATTTTGCAGCTGTGGTAGGAACATAAGTATCGCAGCCCTCTTCACAAGGTTGTGCGTTTTTTTGTATGTGCACTATTTTCCCATTTGAATCCGTCCAAATCATGTCTATAGGAAAGCGCATATCCTTCATCCAGAAACCCCAATGATCTTCGTATGGAAAGACGAAAATCATTCCTTCGTTTGTTCCTAATCCGTCCCTGAAAGAAAGTCCTTTTTCTTGCTTCGCATCATCATCTGCAATTTCTGCAATTATTTTTGTACCGTCTGCAAAACCGATTGTGGTCGTTTCAATGATTGTATTTTGTTGGTTGTAAACAAGCAAAGTGCTTGCAACAAAAAGTACAATAACGATTGCAGCGATTCCTTTCATGTCTACCATACAGACAATTATGTTGTCTGTACGTAAAAACCTATGTTTTTACTGTATTTAAATTCTGCGTGGCGGGTTTTTAATACAATGGGCTCGTAGATCAATGGAAGATCGCAACGTTCGCAACGTTGAGGCTGTGGGTTCAATGCACCTTTTGTTCGCTGCTTACCGCAGCTCCAAAAGCTGCACCAAAACAAAAGGGTGTTGAAAGTCCCACCGAGTCCACCATTATTCTATGAAATACGCGTA
>CAYJQM010000076.1:0-2502 GCA_964372405.1 uncultured archaeon
CCGATCTAGGAAAAGTATTTTGCCGTGCATGTTTTCGTGCAGCCGGGACGCTGCGACGAGAGCGGCGATATTCGTATTGTGGGAAATAAGCCCTCCATAATCACCTGCTATGAAATTTCCAGTTTCTGTGCAAAGATCGTATACCCATTGGGGATGATTTATTGTTTCTATTTCAACTATTTTATCGAATTGAATTCCTGAATCCAGAATTTTACTTATAACTTCAATATCTTTCTTCCTGTTTTTAATTACAGTCCATTGTTGAAGAATATATGAAATCAGGCGGGACAGCTTGTTCGGATTTATATAAAGCATGAAAATGTTTTCATTTTTAAGCTTGTGCCAAGAAATACCCAAAAATTTCATGGTTATTTTAATGTCTTCTGTTAACGTATCTGGGTCTATGTCATGCCCCAGTTCTTTAAGTAAACGAATTAAAGGAGAATTTTTCTTTATTTTTGGCTGCCATTTTTTCTTGGTCCAATTACCTAGCTGTTTCATGGAAACATTGGATTTTGACAATATTTCAGTCCTTTTGTCAGCGGGTATTTCTTTAATTAAAATGTGATAGTTTTCTACAATATCCTTGGCTTTTTGCAGGCGGTGTATCCTGCTTTCCAATTTTTCAAGCATTTTGTAGCGTTTTTGGAATATTAAGAGCAAACTTTCCAACATTTTTCTTGATGGCTTTCTCTGTCCACGTTCATAAATTCCAACATCTGAAATGTCTGGAAAATCCCTGCATCTGGATGTTACAAGATTCAAAGAAATACGCAATCTTTTCAGAATATTTTTAACAGGAAACGTATCAACATTTGTATTTGATATGCGGTCCGAATCAACTATCGTTTTAAGCATTTTTGCCTTTTGAGGATGTTTGAAGCCTATAAATTTGGAAAATATTGTCAAATCTTCTTTTCCTTCAATATATATTCTGTAATAAAGCCTTTTTTTCGGAGCAGTAGAATTTGTTGCTTGACTGAATTTTCTTTTTGATCTGCACACGATGCCAAATCTTCTGAGCAAATATGGCAGTTTGTAAGCAATATCCTTGCTCGCCGTCATAAGTTCTATTAAACCATCTGGTCTTACGGATCCTTCACCGTCGTACAAACCACTAAGATAAGATCCGATTACATCATCTGGGCTCTCCAGTATGATTTGTTGTATTTTCTTATCTCGGGAATGTGATTTTTCGATTTCAAAGGCGAATTTAAGAAAATAGTGCAATGCTGTAGACTTCAGGACAAGACCGCCATCTATCGGCTCTGGTTCGATACCAAAAAGTTTCTTTGACAGGAGTTTAAAGTCTTTCAGAATGACAGGGTCTTCGTTGTAAAATCTTACACCGCTCGCTATGCGACCTTCGGCGGTTATAAGCCCAATAAATCTTGCAAGATCTTTTGATACAAAATTTATTGGTTTTAAAATGTGATCAACAGATCTTCCGCCTTTGTAAAATACACCTTCTGCATTTTTCGGATCCATATGAAGTTTTTGAAATTTATCCATTTTCACATTTGTGCAGTCTTTCATTTTTGCTATAGCAGACTTTCCGGGTGCATTCTTGAAAAGTTCAAAAAAATCTATTGTACGATTTTTTGGCTTCACGTTTAGCTTCTTAGGAATAGCTATTGGTGAACCAATTTTTAATTGAGAGGCTGGTAACCAATGCAAATCTTCGTCCAGAGTCAGAAACGGATGTTCAGACGTTACAGCCACTTCTATTCCTGATGCGGTTTTTATTTTCATCAGTTCTTGCGCCATTCTTTTTGAGAAACCAATGACCTTGCATGGACGAATGCCGTTTTCTGTCCATGACAGAACTCTTAGGTCATTTGTGTTATCTGTGATAATGTATCCGTCATGGATCTTTGTTACTTTAGAATCGCGCATTGCGGATTCTACTAAAAAGCCTATGGGCTGTAAATCGCCGGACTCTGTGATAATAAAATCATTGTACGCATGGCACTTTCCCAAACCCGTAGGCAGCACGCAGAGCGTATTCCCGGTAAGGGCAGTTTTCACAATGACGTCCTGGTAATCCCTGTGCTCAATGACGCTGTCGTTGAGCCACGGGTGCGACACAAAGGTCATGTTTTTATTATCGGGTATAAGAGGATAAAAGTTTGCTTTCGGCTGAAGAAAAGAAAGAAGCATTTCTCTATGGTTCACTCTTATGTATGGGGAAGGCGACCGAGCAGAAAAACAAAAATGCGAGGGAGCTACAATCAAGATTTGACAAGCAATAACCACTCCAAAGTGGCAAGTATAGAAAGCTTTAAAAACGAATTCCACCGCTCTTCAGGCGGCGGATGGTAATTCTTTCTAGTGCAAGCATAATTGCGGGTGGCTTAAGCGGCACAAATTCTGGTGCGGGCATTTCTGGAGCCCTGCCTACTTCTTTGGCTCCGTTGGCTCGAGCACTTATGGCAGCATGGAAAGCCATGCCAGAAATCAGGCATGCTAGATTCCATCCCCTTTAGGGGATGGTGTTTTAAA